>NZ_JAABLX010000001.1:0-2648 GCF_009915245.1 Proteus sp. G2669
AAATAGACAGGACATTCTCCCCTCCTGAAAATGGTAGAACAGTAAAAATTACCGTCGACGTACTCGATGTCGCTGAGCTTTCACCAATGAAGGTTATGTATCGTTCAAACCTTTGCCGAAAAACATATAATAATAATGAAGTACCTACATATACTGTTTCTGGTTTTAATAGTGAAATGGTTTTGTTAGAAAAAGAAGGTAATAGTTCATTATATAGTGCAGTAATCCCTTATAGAGGAGGTGGGAAATGTGATTGGCAATTAAGTAACATTACTTTAAATCTAAATTTAAAAAACAATGAATATTTTTCTAATAGTATCATTGATGTAGTAGGTGCTGGAGTTATTATTATATTTGATAATAATCAGCCTCAAAGAATAGGCGAAAAACCTATTAATAAAGAAGGTGATTTTTATATTTCTTCTCATTATTTTCCTTGGGTCAATAAACAATATGAAAATGATAAAGGAAATATTTTGTGGCTATATGGAGAAAAACTATATTTTTATTATAAATCACGTGGTGCTAAAGAAATTACTTGGAGGCCAATTATACATACTGATGTGACCGTTTATTCTGAATATCCTGCAGAGCGTAAAACAAAAGGTATCCAACGAACATTTTATTACTCTGATAGTACAAAAGAAGTTAATAATGAGTCAAAACCAAATTATAAAAAGTTATTATCTCTAATTCAATCATGATTCTATAAATTAAAATGTTGAAAACATGCGTAGCACAATTCAAGGACGAAAAATCATTTTAAAAAATGATACTACCAATACTAAAGGAACCGTATTAAGCGGTTCTTTATTGATAATTAATATAGATTGATATCCCGATGGAACAAAAACATAAACTCAGTGATCATTGTGAATCACTATTACAAACAGAAACACCAAAAATGACTCAATATCAAGCTGGTGCGCTTGATTTTGTGGAAAAAATAGATAATTTACGATTAGTCATACGCCATGCTTTTTCTAATGGCAGGACTATGTTAGCGATCCCTTTTGTTATCGGTTTACTTTGGGCTTTTAGCTATGGTGTTAAAACAATTTATATTGATCCTTGGAAAAATACAGAATCTCTTTTCCTTAGAATATTAGATAAGAAAGATAATAAGAATAATATATTTATATTACCCCAGCATAGGGATAATGATGAATTAGAAAAAAAATATATTCAGAATGGAAAACTTTCTTTTATAAATTATTGGGACTATTATTACTATAGCAATTCATTTATAAGAGAGAAAAGCATTATTTTAGATTTGTTTTTACTATTAGCTCCATTATTATGTTCTTTACCAATGATCTATTTTGGTTTTATTGCTAGAAATAGACCTTATCTAATATGCGATCGAGAAAAACAATTATTTTATACTTGGGACATGAAAATGAATGTTTATGTTGCTAAGTATTCTCAAATTAATTTTGCAGATATGAAACCAACATTAGCACTTATTTTATATCGAGTTGATGAAAATAATAAGTTGATAGAACATAAATATTATCCAAACTTAACGGTGTTTAGTTTTTTAGGAGGTGGAAGTAGTAATGATAAAGCATGGGGATTAGGATATATTACCAAATATTTATTTTATGGATTAGCTCCTTTGATTGAAGGCAAGTACACAAGAAAAAAATATTCTATTTTTAGAGAAGCGCCTATTCCCAAAGATCTTGATAAACAAATAGAACAACAAGTTGTTCTGGTTGATAAAGAGCTGCCACCTTGTAAAGAAATCGAAGATAAATTATCGGAAGCAATTAAGCATTCTATTTAGATTTTTTAGCTAAGTTTACTGTTAATAGTTTATAAAAGGATATATAAACATGTGTAGCACAATTCAAGGACGAAAAATTATTTTAAAAAATGATACCACTAATACCAAAGGAACCGTATTAAGCGGTTCTTTACTAGCAAAGCAAACTCATGAAATTGCCTGTTTAGGCGATGAAGTTTATTGCCCTGCTTGTCAGCAAAAAGGCAAAATTATTGAGGGAGATACCATGATGAAAATAAGCAATATTCCCGTCGCATTAGAAGGGCATAAAGTGCAATGCGGCTGTTTAACGGGTTGTATATTGGTGGCTATTGAGTAATTAATCATTTTTATGGAAAGATAATGGCAAGTTTATTTAGTGGTACAAATCATCCTCATAAGATAGAAATGAATCTTTTTAAGGCAGATAATGATAATTATAACTCAAGTGTTAAGTTAAAAGACTTTGATTTTTTAAATGAGTTAACTGAAGATAAATGTGAAATTGATTCTCCTAATAGAAATATTATCAAGAATATGGCTATTCCTATTTTTATTGTGCTTTTTTTTAGTCTTATTTATTTATTACATGATAAATATGAAAAAATTTATTATGGGAAGAGGGGGTTTATTGATGATGTTATTTTGGTTGAGAATAAATATAATAAGAATAACTTAGAATTAAGTGAAGATTGGGTAATTGTATTTAATAAATACAAGCCATATTTTAACCAAAAAATTACTTATTGGGATTACTTAAAAGCGTATTATTCTGGTAACTTTTATCAAGTAACTAAAAATGCTATTTATCAAGAGCTTGCGTTATTTTCTATGCCATTAATTGGAATGATATTAATGGGGCTAATTATTTTTTATATGC
>NZ_JAABLX010000010.1:0-100718 GCF_009915245.1 Proteus sp. G2669
AACTATTGATTGGGAAAGTGCGGGCATTCCGATTGATCCTTTTTATCAACGCTTTTGCCAAGAAGCGCTCTATTGTGAAAATGATGAAATTTTAATCCCATGGCTGATGGAATTATGCGATAAGCATATTCAGTGGTCAGCATTATTTGGTGATTATGTTAATGAAAAAAGCACAACAGGTTATGAAATTGATATGGAAATACTCATTGCTTGGCCTTTTGAATATCAAGCCGTGAAAAATTTTCGTGCTCGTCATGGCTTAAGTACCCCCATAATCGATCATCCATTATTAAAAACACCGATGGCTATCGATCATCGACCTGATATGGTGGGTTGGTTAGAGACTATGCCTGAAATTTATCATCAAATTACAGATGATTTAATTAAAATAAACCCAGAGCTAAAAGTCATTCATACATTATTTTAGTCTTGATTAAAATTAAACTAAGGCTTTTGTTATAAAATGATACTGACAGCAAAAAGGCAAAATTGTTGAAGGCGATGCGATGATGAAAATAAACACTATTCCTGTCGCGTTAGAGGGGCATAAAGTGCAATGCGGTTGTTTAAATGGCAGTGTATTAGTGGCGGTGGAGTGATCCATTTTTAATTAGGCGGAAGCTTCCGCCTAATATTCGCATCTCTATTTTTATCGATATCTAAAACTGAAATATTATTAAGTACAAAAACTATTTTTTATCGCTTGCAAAGAGTTTTGGGATCTCACGCAGACACCACGATTTAGCTTCGCCCATGCTATCTCTGCGCCATGCCATAATAATATTATTTTCATGATGATATTCAGGGCCAACTACACGTAAGCGCCCTTCTTTGATGTCATCTTCAATTAAATCAATAGGCATTGTCGCCACACCTAAACCTGCAATTAATGCTCGGCGTTTATCTTCAATAGAACTGACCGTCAAACGGCGCTGTTTATCTAACAGCAATACTGTCAATACAGGGCGCTCTCTTGCTGTATCTGCAATCGCGATACCCCGATATTTTAAGCGAGTTTCTTCTGCTAATGGCTCTGGTTCGTTATGAATTGGGTGATCTGGGCTGGCAACATAAACGCTAGTGGTATTGTATAAAGGACGAAAGTTGATTTCAGACGAGGTACGAAAATGCATATCGGGTGAAATCACAATATCACATTTACCGCTTTCTAAGCTTTCCCAAGCACCCGCTAAGACTTCTGTTACTAAAGAGAGTTGGGTATTGGATTTTTCAGCTAATTTATCAACCAAAGGAAAGAGCCTAGATGCAGGAGTGAGCGCTTCACAAACAATAGTGATATGTGGCTCCCAACCTCTTGCTAAGGCTTCTGCATCTGACGTTAATTTGTCAGCAGCCTCAAGTAATATGCGTCCTCTATCAAGCAGCATTCTACCGACATTGGTAAATTTAGTTCTATGGCCAGAACGGTCAAAAAGGACAACATCTAAATCTTCTTCTAATTTTTGCATGGTATAACTGAGTGCCGATGGAACTCGATTTAGTTCATCAGCCGCAGCTGCAAAACTCCCTCTACGATCAATGGCATCCATGACTCGTAAAGATTCCAACGTAATTGCTTTGTCTTTACTCATTATACTTATCTCTATCAAATAATTTGATTATAGGCACCAGATTAACTTGCTAACAATAGACAGTCCATACCTCTATGATAAATATATTGATAATCTACTCGAAAAATACCGCCATGATAAAATACAGAACAGCACAACAGTGTGGTAAAGCGGATTATGGTTGGCTACAAGCTCGCTACACATTTTCCTTTGGCCACTATTTTGACCCTCATTTTTTAGACTATGGCACGCTAAGAGTTCTTAACCAAGAAGTGCTTGCTCCAAATTCAGAATTTAAAGCAAAGACCTATCCTCATGTGGATGTGGTTAATCTTATTCTTCAAGGGGAAGCGACATACCTTGATAATATGGGACGGACAGTCACAGCAAAAGAAAACGAGTGCTTACTTATTTCACCTCATAATACAGAAACCTATATTGAGAAAAATAGCAGTCCAGATACGCCATTAACCCGTATCCAGTTGTGGCTAAATGCTTGTCCACAACAAGAAAGTGTAGCCTCACAAAAATTGGTATTAGATGAAAATTTAAAATATCAATTATTAGCCTCACCTACGGGTGATGACGGCTCGTTAATGTTAAGGCAAACTATTTGGCTTTATCATATTCATTTGCAAGCAGGTGATGAAATTACACTGCCAATAAAAGGACAAAAAGGGTTTTTACAATCCATAAAAGGTGGCACCTATTTGCAAACATCAACACAAGAAAATGGGCAAATTCAGTGTGGTGATGGGGCTTTTATTCAAGATAGCCATAGTATTACATTGAAAAATTCGGCTGAGTTTCGTGGTTTATTTATTGATATTATCTCGTGATAATCAATTTAGATGGGCTTAAAAACAGAAAACCCTCGAAACACAATGTGAATCGAGGGTTTTTATGAGGTGAGTTGACCGTTAAGCCGGGTTCTGTCGTGGACAACCATTCATCTAGGCCAGAACTTGCGCGCTGGCTCCAGCAACCTACCCGGGTTCAATGCGGGCCGCACCATAAGAACCCCTATTTGGTCTTGCTCCGGGTGGAGTTTACCATGCCACAAACTGTTACCAGTTGCGCGGTGCGCTCTTACCGCACCCTTTCACCCTTACCTGATCCTGTAAACAGGCCATCGGCGGTTTACTCTCTGCTGCACTTGTCGTAGGCTCGCGCCTCCCAGACGTTATCTGGCACCCTGCCCTGTGGAGCCCGGACTTTCCTCCCCTCTATCCGTCTCCCCCGAAGGGACAACGATAAAGCAGCGGTTGTCTAGTCAACTCAGGGTGCGGATTATAGGGATTCTGATAGAAAATGTATAGCAAAAGAAGCTAAAAAATCACTTTACTCATCTTGAGCTTCATCATTTTGCTCAATAACGTGTTTATAAAGTGCATTTTTCTTCACACCGTAAATCTCAGCTGTCACAGCAGCTGCTTTTTTCAGAGGTAATTCTTTTTGTAAAATCGCAAGTGTTCGTAACACTTCGGGGGAAAAATCATTATCAACGGGTTTTTCATAACCCTCAACAATGAGAACCATCTCACCTTTACGGCGATTCTCATCTTCAAGTACCCACTTGAGTAACTCACCCACAGGCATACCTTGAATAGTTTCCCACGTTTTTGTGAGCTCTCTCGCTAATACTACGTAGCGATCTTCACCCCAAACTGTCACCATATCAGCTAAACTATCTAACAGCCGATGTGTTGACTCATAAAAAATCAATGTACGAGGTTCCTCTGATAATTCACGTAGGCAATCTTGACGACTTTTTGTTTTTGCTGGTAAAAAACCTTCATAACAAAAACGATCAGAAGGAAGCCCTGCGGCAGAAAGTGCCGTAATAGCAGCACAAGCGCCAGGCAGTGGCACCACATTTATGCCATTTTTACGACATTGATTGACTAAATGATAGCCAGGATCGTTAATTAATGGTGTACCTGCATCAGAGACTAATGCGATACTTAGCCCCTGTTGTAATTTGCTAATTAATTGATCTGCTTTTTGCTGTTCATTATGATCATGTAACGCATACAAACGTGCGTTAATGGCAAAGTGCTGTAATAGAAGCCCTGTATGACGGGTATCTTCTGCAGCAATTAAATCGACATGAGACAGCACATCAAGTGCCCGCTGGGTGATATCGCCCAGATTACCAATAGGTGTGGGTACTATGTACAGTGTGGATGTCGTTACCGCTGCTCGATTAGGTTGATTCATTGTTTATTCCGAATGACCGATTTAAAATTGAGCATAATTATAAAACATCACTGGGTACAGTATGCTTTCCTCAATTTTTGTGCGTTTTAAAACAGGTTTATCCTATACTGCGATACTCTCTGCGCTGATTATGTCAGGTTGTACCCTGACGGGGCAACAAGAACAACCTCTCACTCCCGCTGCAAAAGCAGAAATGGAGATGAAACAATTTCAAAAAGTGATTGATGACGCTCAAGGGCTGGCATCTTTAGATGTTATTAGAGCCTATATTGGGCTAGAAACATTAATTACTGATCCTCAACTGCATCAGAAAAATATTGATGATACATGGCTCACACTAACCAAACTTACACCAGAACAACGTCGTGGTGTTGTTATCAAAGCCGATGAAAATACCCTGCAAGGTTGGTTAGATTTACTGAACACCTATGAATACAACAAAGATGATGCTGATAAGTTATCAACAGCCGTGAGAGAATGGCAAACTCGCTATCCTCGTAACCCAGCAGCATTAACACTCCCTGTATCATTATTACGTCTTTCACAGCCTTCTGTTAGTGCAAGTAGCCAAATCGCATTATTGTTACCTTTAACAGGGCAAGCTAAAGTATTTGGAGAGGCCATTCGCCAAGGCTTCCTTGATGCGCAAAGTGGTTTACCACAACCTCAAGCAATGCCTGAACCAGAACCGCCTAAAAATGATGACAGCCTTGCTTCAATTTTAGAAGAATTAGGTATCAAAAATACTGAAACACCTACAACGGATACCGCACAAGAAACCACTGAAAAAACCGAAACAACTCAAGATAAAGAAAAAGAGAGTTCTGCATTTTCAGGTAACACTACACTGCGTTTAGATCCTGTTGCGCAAAATACACGCCAAGTGATTGTTTATGATACCAATAGTCAACCTATTGATGTCTTACTGAAAAAAGTACAACAAGATGGTGCTAACTTAATTGTCGGCCCACTGCTAAAACCAGAAGTAATGAAAACCATTGAACTTCAAAGTGGCTTACCGGTATTAGCATTAAATGAGTTAGATGCGATCCCTTCTGCAACGACAGTCTGTTTCTTCTCTCTTTCACCTGAAGATGAAACTCGTAATGCAGCACAACATTTACGTCAGCAACAAAAAGCAAACCCATTAATTATTGTTCCAGATAATAAATTTGGTCAAAGAATGGCACAAACTTTTGCTGATGAATGGCAACGTACAGGTGGTGGTACAGTTTTACAACAAACCTTTAGTTCTGTTGAAAGCTTAAAAGCATCGATTAATCGCGGTGTCGGTATTCGTATGACAGGAACACCTGTTTTACCAACAGAAAATGCACCTCTGCCATTAGACTCTCAATCTATTCCATCTGTAGGTGGTGCGATTGATTCGGTTTACATCATTGCTACCAGTGATGAATTGACTTTAATTAAACCAATGATCGATATGGCGATCAGTACCCAAAAGCGTCCACCAATTTATGTTAGTTCACGTAGCAACCAAGGTGGAACAGGCCCTGATTTCCGTATGGAAATGGATGGCATTCAATTTAGTGATATTCCATTGATGACTGGCGCTAATTTGCCGTTAATGCAAAAAGCATCCAGTAAATTTGCGAACGATTACTCATTAATGCGTCTTTATGCCATGGGAATTGATGCATGGTCATTAGCAAACAATTACAATGATCTGACAAAAGGCACATTACGTTTTAATGGTATTTCAGGCTCATTGCGTGTTGAAGACAACTGTACTGTTTATAGACAACTTCCTTGGATGCAATTTAAACAAGGTAAAATTGAACCTGTTACACAATAATAGATACACTCCGTTATTATAAAAATAAGCCGCCTTTATGGCGGTTTGTTTTATGAGTAATGAAGGAAGAAAATCATGGATGATTTTTCTAAAAGCCCTTATTTTTTAGGGCTATACTATGAACAAAAAGCGTTAAAATACTTACGCAAACAAGGATTAATATTTATTGCGCGTAATGTCCGATATCCCTGCGGAGAAATTGATCTTATTATGCAGGAAAACAAGACATGGGTATTTGTTGAGGTTCGCTTTAGATATAACACCTTATTTGGTGATGCGATAAGCTCCATTACCTACCCTAAACGGCGTCGTTTATGGCGTACAGCAAAGTGTTGGTTAGCACAGCGCCAAGAAAGTATCGAGACATCAGACTGTCGCTTTGATGTTTGTGCATTTAATCAACGCCAGTTAATATGGTTAAAAAACATTCTCGATTATACGGAATTTATTCGTTAAATTAGATTATATAGGTCTTAACGTGCTTGATAGAATCAAAGTCTGCTTTACAGAGAGTATCCAAACTCAAATTGCAGCAGCAGAAGCATTACCTGATGCCATTTCCAGAGCCGCCATGATGATGGTTCAATCGTTATTAAACGGCCATAAAATATTAAGCTGTGGAAACGGTAGCTCAGCAGCAACAGCACAGCGATTTGCCGCAAGCATGATCCATCGTTTTGAAACAGAACGTCCAAGCTTGCCTGCACTATCGTTAAACACAGATAGCGTGGTGATGACTGCAATTATGGGGAATCAGCAACACGATGAGATCTACGCTAAACAAGTGCGCGCATTAGGACAAGCTGGAGATGTACTACTTGCTATTTCGACACACGGTAACAGTCGAAGCATTATTAAAGCCGTTGAAGCCGCTGTAACACGAGATATGACCATTGTTGCATTAACAGGCTATGATGGCGGAGAGCTTGCAGGGTTATTAGGCCCTCAAGACGTTGAAATTCGTATTCCTTCTCAACGTACCGTCAGAATACAGGAAGTTCAGATGCTAACAGTCAATTGTCTCTGTGATTTAATTGATAATACATTATTCCCACATCAGGATGACTAAGGAGTTACTATGAAATTGCTTCCTCTCACCGCAGTGCTGTGCTCTGCACTTTTACTGCAAGGTTGCATCGGTGCCGCTGTTGTCGGTACGGCTGCAGTTGCAGGTAAAACCGCAACCGATCCTCGCTCATTAGGGCAACAAGTTGATGATGGTACATTGGAAGCGCGTGTTTCTGGTGCTCTAAATAAAAATGAACAGATCAAGAAAAGCAATTCACGTATTGTGGCGACTGCTTATCAAGGCAATATCTTATTAACAGGTCAAAGCCCTGATATGTCTGTTGCTGATACGGCAAAACAAGTCGCAAGTAAAGTTGAAGGCGTGAATAACGTCTATAACGAAGTCCGCCAAGGCGAACCAGTGACATTAGGCACTGCGTCATCAGATACATGGTTAACAACCAAAGTTCGCTCTCAAATTTTAGGCAGTGATTCAGTCAAATCATCGTCAGTAAAAGTGATCACTGAAAATGGTGAAGTGTTCTTATTTGGTATTTTAACTCGCCAAGAAGGGGCTGCGGTTGCGAAAATAGCCAGTGAAACCAAAGGGGTCGTTAAAGTAACCACCGCATTTACTTACCTTAATTAATCCCGCGTTTTGATATCATTTTGTCTTATCCTGCCAGTATCGGTCTTGGTGAATAATAACCGATATTGGCAGTGTCTTACTTAACTAAAAGCGAATTACATTAAAATAGGCTGTTAGCGTCTTAACATCCCTTTATCGATGATAAAATCAATAATAGTTTCCAAGCCTACTTTTTCTTTTAAGTTGGTGAAAACATAGGGCTTTACAGGACGCATTCTAGCAGTATCAGCTTCCATCACTTCTAATGAGGCGCCAACATAAGGTGCCAGATCGATCTTATTGATCACCAGCAGATCAGAATGAGTAATACCTGGGCCACCTTTACGTGGAATTTTTTCCCCTTCCGCCACATCAATCACATAAATGGTTAAATCTGCAAGCTCTGGGCTAAAGGTAGCACTCAAGTTATCGCCACCACTCTCCACAAAAACGATATCAAGATTTTTGTGACGTATTGCCAATTCTTCAACAGCGGCAAGATTCATCGAAGCGTCTTCACGGATAGCAGTATGAGGACATCCCCCTGTTTCCACACCAATAATACGATCGGCATCTAATGCTTCAGCACGCGTTAATATCTTGGCATCTTCTTGGGTATAAATATCGTTAGTAACAACCGCGATTTCATAGGTGTCACGCATTGCTTTACAAAGAACTTCTAACAGTGCTGTCTTGCCTGATCCAACAGGACCGCCAACACCGATACGCAGTGGTTGATTATATTCTTGCATATAGGTTTCTCATGAACGAAAAAGTCGAGTGTATTGTGTTTCATGACGACTACTGGCAATAATTTGTGCAGGTGTAAAACTCCCAATATCTTCAATGGGCCAATGTGCGGATTGCTCAACAATCACAGGGATCTGTTCTGCTAATGTAAACAATATTTTCTGTCCCGCACTTTGCCCTAGAGGGATCAGTTTTACTCCTGACATCACCGTATTTTCAAGCCAACCCCAAGCGTAAGCACAACATAATTTTTCAGAGGAAATATTCCATTTCACAGCAGCTAACGCAAATGCCATCAGTTGTGTCTGTTTTACACAGGCTTGTAAGGTTTCATCTAACTCAATATCTAATTGAGGAAGTAAACGAGCGAAAGCAATACCTCGTTGGCGCTCTTCTTGTCGCAACTCTTTAGTTTCACGACTTGCGACAATAAAATCACACCAATGCTTCACTTCACTCATTTTGGCTTGTGCCAAATTTTCTTGTAATCGCCGTAAAATAGGGAGTTCTAACGTTGCTAAAGTGCCTGTCATTTGAGTACTTAGCCAAGCCGTTAACGTTTGAGGACAACAAACCCACCCCTTTTCAATTGCCCACTCTAACCCTTGAGAATAAGTAAACGATCCCACAGGTAAAGAAGGACTGACTAATTGATATAAGCGTAGATCTGCAAGCATCAATAGGCTCCCTTATTCAAATAATTAGTGATGATGATGGTGATCGTCATGAGAGTGATGATGATGCCCACCAGACGATCCACCATAAGCACCCGGCTCAGGTTGATATTTTTCCAAACCAACAACGACATTTGCCCCTAGGCCTTTCGCCATATCATCTAAAACATGATCGTGAAAATAGCGACACCAGCCAGCTTCAATTTGTAATGGAACATGACGATTACCTAAGTGATAACAAACCCGAGCCAATAACAGTGGATCTTCACTATATACCGTAGAAACTTGCTCTTTTGCGGCTTCAATTGTGACTAGCGTATTATCTTCTGCCAGTAAAATATCTCCCTCTTTTAACACCGTACCACGGGGTAAAAATAGCCCAGCTTCTTGCCCATCACTTAATGTGACTTTTAAACGGCTTTTGGTTCTTTCATCCATCGTTAAGCACAGAGTAAGAGCCGGTTGTTCTGGTGTTGCTATTTCAAGTGCTTTTTGTTTATCAATAAGTTGAGTAAATCTTTTCATTCTCTACATTCTCGGTAAAACACTAATCAAAAGAGGAAATAGCGTTGTGCCATCGGTAATTGTGTCGCAGGTTCACACACTAATGGCACACCATCGGCTTTCACAATATAGGTTTGTGGATCTAGCTCAATATGTGGCACATAGCTATTGTGGATCATCGATGCTTTTGTCACGCTACGACAACCTTGGACACGACCAATTAAGCTCTTTAAGCCTAATTTTTCAGGTACACCTGCGTCGATCCCCGCTTTCGACATAAAGACCATCGACGTCTGATATTTCGCTTTACCTAAACAAGCATACATTGGGCGATAATGCACAGGCTGAGGCGTTGGAATAGCTGCGTTAATATCCCCCATTGGTGCATAAGCCACCATGCCACCTTTCATGATCAATGCGGGCTTCACACCAAAGAAAGCGGGATCCCATAGAACCAGATCAGCCAACTTCCCTTTTTCAATAGAACCCACTTCATGTGCAATACCATGCGCTAAAGCAGGATTGATAGTGTATTTCGCCACATAGCGTTTAATGCGACAGTTATCACTTTCAGCAGTGTCACCTTCTAATGTGCCGCGTTGTAATTTCATTTTGTGCGCACATTGCCAAGTACGAAGAATAACTTCACCTACACGCCCCATTGCCTGTGAGTCTGACGACATAACAGAAATAGCACCCATATCATGTAAAATATCTTCCGCTGCAATAGTTTCACGACGAATACGAGATTCAGCAAAGGCCACATCTTCAGGAATAGAAGGATCAAGGTGATGACAAACCATCAACATGTCGAGATGTTCATCTACCGTATTAATGGTATAAGGCATTGTTGGATTTGTTGAAGCAGGTAAAATATTCGGCTCACCCACTGATTTAATCACATCTGGTGCGTGTCCCCCCCCAGCACCTTCCGTGTGGAAAACATGGATCACACGACCTGCTATCGCTTTTACTGTTTCTTCATAAAAACCACCTTCATTTAAGGTGTCAGAGTGAATAGCGACTTGCACATCCATTTCATCGGCAACATTAAGGCAATTGTGAATTGCCATTGGCGTTGCACCCCAGTCTTCGTGAATTTTTAGACCAATAGCACCCGCTTCAATTTGCTCGCGAACCGCTTCAGGTTGACTCACACAACCTTTACCAAATAACCCCACATTGATAGGCAATTCATCAACGGCTTCTAGCATGCGGTGCATGTTCCAAATACCTGGCGTTACTGTAGTTGCATTCGTTCCAGCAACTGGCCCTGTACCACCACCAATAAAAGTAGTCACACCAGAGACTAAACCTTCTTGTGCTTGTTGAGGACAGATAAAGTGAATATGAGTATCAACACCACCAGCGGTAACAATTTTACCTTCACCCGCAACCACTTCTGTGGCTGGCCCTACAACAATATCCACATTAGGTTGTACATCCGGATTACCCGCTTTACCGATACCTACAATACGGCCATCTTTAATACCGATATCCGCTTTTACGATACCCCAATGATCTAAAATTATGGCGTTAGTGATAAGCACATCAACACACTCGGCGTTGACAACTTGGCTTTGCCCTATGCCATCACGAATAACTTTACCACCACCAAATTTAACCTCTTCACCATAAGTGGTGAAATCTTTTTCAATTTCAAGAAAAAGCTCTGTATCGGCTAATCGCAGACGATCGCCTGTTGTTGGGCCAAACATATCTGCATAAGCTTGACGTGAGATAGTTTTCATTTTTTCTCACTCTCCAATTTACCCATCACTTTGCCATGGAAACCATAAATTTCACGTTTTCCTGCAAAAGCCACTAATTCAACTGTACGGCTTTGACCAGGTTCAAAACGAACCGCCATACCTGCTGGAATATTTAAACGAAAACCCAATGTGCCTTCTCGCTCAAATTTCAACGCATCATTTACTTCATAGAAATGATAATGAGAACCCACCTGTACAGGTCTATCACCATGATTAGCAACTTGTATTGTTTTTGTCTCTCGGCCAGCATTAAGCTCAATATCACCTAACGTTTGGTTAACTCTAATTTCACCGGGTATCATGTTGTTACCTACACAATAGGATCATGAATAGAAACAAGTTTTGTACCATCAGGGAATGTACACTCTACTTGAATATCTTTTATCATTTCTGGTACCCCTTCCATCACCTGCTCTGCCGTTAAAACAGTGCGTCCTTCACTCATTAACTGGGCAACGGTTTTGCCATCACGAGCACCTTCCATAATGGCACAACTAATCAATGCAACCGCTTCAGGATAATTAAGCTTCAGCCCTCTCGCTAAACGTCTTTCAGCAACAAGGCCCGCTGTAAAAAGCAGTAATTTATCTTTTTCTCTTGGTGTTAATTCCATTTCTGCTCCTAAAATTAACGATTATGTCGCCCATATACGAGGTGGCTCTGGGCAATACCCTAACCAGTGTTGTCTGACGGTTTGCCAAACTTGAGCAAAACACGCCATCATCGGCTCTGTTTGTGAACCTAATAACCGTAAAACTAAAATACCGTCTACATCGGTTAAACCATATTCGATAACAGGGTTGTAAGAGGCTGAAAAAGCCTCAACACATTGTTGAATAAGATTTTTTAATTCATCAGATGTAGGATAAATATAAAGCGAACCCAACATGGGAAATTCGCGCATTGCGGCCGCTTTATTTTGTAAACCATTAACAAAAAGCGATTCTGTTAATGTCAGCTTTTCATCAATATAAAAATTAAAACGTCCTTTAACACTGCCATTTTCGAACCATTCATTTAAAACTGGGCGGCCAAAACATTGAATTTCCCAACCAATAAATTTGGCAGTCGATGCAATATGAATATGCGTTTCTAGATGTGCTCGCGCCTCAGGAAAAAAGATATTCTCCTGAGGAAGCCACTCTAAAAATCCATTCGGGGCGACCTTTAATGTTTGAATTTGATGAGCCACGCCACCCGCACTACGATAAAACTTGGTTGCACCAGGCGTGGTAAGCAATGCATGAGCTTCAGATTGAACATCAATATTGATCAATAACTTATCACCACCAACTACCCCACCTGGAGGATGGAGTAAATAAGTGTGTGCAATACCTTGCTCAGGATAAAAAGGACGCTGAACCATTAGTGGGCCGACATGGCGTTTTTCTGTAAGACGTGTCATTCCGCGTTTTACTTCATAACGTAAAACGATTTCAGCAAGCCAACCCTTCCCTGAAAAGTCAGACATACTCACTCCTGCCAACTCGGCAAAATTATCAATAAATCAGGAAAATACGTGAATACATACAGCGCTATCCATAAGATTGTGTCATTCAAAATCAAATAGAAAATAAGCTAATGAATGTTGGATAGGGTGTGGGTAAAAAGACAAACTGTGATACCCTAAGAACAGGATAATCCCCTTCGTCTGTGACGCGCGATTCTACACCTTATTTCGAAAAATGCGTTTTAAATAAATAGCAATTTATTTAGAAAAAATAACACTGATTAAAATAAATGTAGAAAATGAGCGTATATCTATATTGTCATCTTTCATCAACGGGATTATATTCTGTGCGACTGTCATGCAGTTTTGCATGATGGCACTCATTCTTAACTAGAATAATCTCTCTATTTATTCTAGATGTAACTTATTCGTTTATACAATAAATGAGTTCACATTAAACATTTAAGCAACATTGATGCTTAGCTTGCCTGCGGTATATTGGAGATTATGGAATACAAACACATTCTGTCCTCTAACCAAATGTCTTTAAAAACGTTTTACATCGAAAACCCGATGATAGCGATGGTTAGTGGCGCAAAAGGTACAATTTGCATCAATGGACAAACTATTGATGTATCAACCCATTTGACTCTTATTATTCCCAAATATAGCCAAGTTTCCTGTGATATTGTTAATCAATTCACCCATAAATCGATTGAGCTACATACCCTCGTTTTATGCGAAACAGAGCTTCAATCTGTCTTTTCTTTATTAAAGCCTCTAATTAAATCAAGCTCTCCACTAACAAGCCACCTTCCGGCTTATCATTTATCCACACCAGAAGTGGTAAAAAGCAACTTTGGCATACTCAAACAGTGCCTACCGCTACCTCATGGTTCTCCCTCTCAAGAAACCATGTTTATGCAACAGTGTCTGTTTTTTATTTTGATGGCGGTATATCAAGAAGGCATCGATATATTAAATATCTTCCGA
Source organism: Proteus sp. G2669 (assembly GCF_009915245.1). Classification (NCBI taxonomy): domain Bacteria; kingdom Pseudomonadati; phylum Pseudomonadota; class Gammaproteobacteria; order Enterobacterales; family Morganellaceae; genus Proteus; species Proteus sp. G2669. The sequence continues at coordinate 13,387 of NZ_JAABLX010000010.1, forward strand.
TTTAATTATGATGAACCCAAAAATCAGGCAATTACGCATTTAATCACACAAGATCCACAACGAAAATGGCATTTAGAAGATGTGGCAAAAACGCTATTTACCACCCCATCAACACTGCGTCGTCATTTAAATAAAGAAGGGGTTTCATTTTGCCAATTATTATTAGATGTTCGAATGGGGATTGCCTTAAATTATCTAACATTCTCTAATTATTCTGTCTTTCAAATCAGCCATCGTTGTGGCTTTGGTAGTAATGCCTATTTTTGCGATGCTTTTAAACGTAAATACGGTATCACACCATCACAATTTCGAATTCAGTCTCGAGAGGCTAATGATCCTTCTGCGATAACGAAATTGTCAGAAAAAATTGCAGAGCCAGATAGAAAAATATTTCAAACGTTATAATGTTATGACAAATCATTTTTCTTTAAAAAAGTGATTCCACCTAATAATCGCATTTGATTTAAGATCCACTGTTGCCGTTTTAAGACATAAGCTGAAGGTTTATTGACGTGATAGATGTGGGGATTAGGTAAAACTGCAGCTAATAGCGCCGCTTCTTGTTGAGTTAGTTGTTTAGCAGGCTTTCTAAAATAATGTTGGGAGGCCTGTTCTACACCAAAGATCCCATCACCAAACTCAACAATATTTAGATATACCGTTAAAATACGTTTTTTTGACCAGATGAGTTCAACAACAGGCGTCATGCCTGCTTCAAGCCCTTTTCTTATCCAACTACGGCCATCCCATAAAAAAAGGTTTTTGACCGTTTGTTGAGAAATTGTCGATGCACCCCGCAATGTTTTCCCGCCGTTATGATTTTTTTTGAAAACTTTCTCAATAGCATCAAAATCAAAGCCCCAATGTTTGGGGAAATTTTGATCTTCAGAAGCAATAACCGCTAAATACATCGCTGGTGCTATCTCTTTTTCACCAACCCAAGTGGAATGAGACACATAAGAGAAATCAAACTCACTCCAAGCAGAAATTTGTCTTTGGATCATAACAGCAGAAAAAGGCACTGGTAAAAAAGAAAATAGCACAACTATTAACAGCCATAAAGCAATTAGAATAATTAATAGTTTCTTTAACTTTCTCACCAGTGTCATCTGCTGTTTTCACCTATACATTAAGCCATTTCAAGGACTTTCTTAACCAATTTCTCAATACCTACCTGTGCTTGAGCAATAGACTGTGCAAGCATATATGCAGGAGTGGTTACTACTCGATATTCTTCATCAACAACAATGTCATCAACAGGGCAATCTATATGGACGCCCCCCATTTTTTCAATAGCACTGGCCGTCGCAACATCATTTCCGATTGTTAATTTAACTGGAGCATTTAACATTTTCGGTAACATAACGGGAGCAATACAGATTAACCCTAATGGTTTTTTCTGTTGATGCATAGCTTGGACAAATCTTAAGAGATCTTTGTTAATTTCACACTCACTCCCTTTAGTGGCAAAGTTGCATAAATTCTTCGCAGCACCAAAACCACCAGGAATAATGACTGCATCAAAGTTTTCGGCCTTTGCATCTGATAAAGGGGATATTTTTCCACGAGAAATACGTGAAGATTCTTCCATCATATTTCTTTTTTCTGATTTTTCTTCACCTGTAATATGATTAATTACAGTTGGTTGTAAATCATTAGGTGAAAAATAATGAACCTCAGCATTATTTTGGCTTAAAGCAAGCATTGTTAGCACTGATTCATGGATTTCGCTTCCATCAAACACACCACAGCCACTTAAAATTACCGCAATTGATTTCATATCTTTCTCCATTTGTAGTAGATTACTAGTTACCCATTTATAGGTGTAAACACCAATCGCCATCACATATTTAAATGTTTCTTGTAACAAAAAAACTTATCTTTGCTATTTTGTTGCTTGTATGATGTATGGAATAGTTTCATCCTATTCGCCTATGTAATGAGAATCAAAAAAAGCGGATAGAAAAGTTTCCCTGGTGTTGGCGCAGTATTCGCGCACCCCAACCTTCGGTTGGGGTTATTTTTTTCTAGCCCCTGATAACCAGTTTCTTAAACTTTCCACATCCTTTCTCCAATCCTTCCCTAATTCATCTACCCACTCTTGCACATTGTCCCACCAAGCAGGTAATTCCGGTGATTGGATCTGTTTAGCGAGTTGCTGTAAATGTTTTAAACCAATAGAACCTGCTGCACCTTTGATTTTATGTCCTTCCTCAGTGATGCCCTTCTGATCGCGCGCTGTCAGATTAGATTCGAGGACTGACATATAACTTGGCATCATCTTTTCAAAAACATCTAAACCATCAGTGATTAATTGAGGTCCGACAAGTTCGATGTATTGATTCAGCATGTCTATATCTAATAACTCTTCATTTTTATTCAACAATTCCGATGGCTCATTACATGGCACAGAAACCGCACCATCTCCCCAGAATTTGTTGATAATTGCAGTAAGAGCATCTACAGAAAGTGGTTTACTCAATACGTCGTTCATTCCCGCATCTAAATACTCTTTTTTATCTTTCAAAACATTTGCAGTTAACGCAATCAATGGCGGAAGTTCATTACTGTCGAATTCTTGACGTAATTTTCTTGAAATATCAAAGCCTGTCATATCAGGTAATTGAATGTCTAATAGCACTAAGTCATATTCATCAGGCTTAAACATCGATAAAGCTTCTTGCCCGGTCATTGCTACATCAACGGTATTACCTAATTTCTCTAAAACTGAACAGGCAACAATAACGTTAAGCTCAATATCTTCAACAAGTAGAATATTTAACGCTGGCAATAAGAACTCATCATCATTCTCAATATCAAGATGCTCTTCAATCGCAGGAGCAACGATAGAGAGCGTGAAGACAGATCCCTTACCTAACTCACTCTCTACATGAATATCACCGCCCATATGCTGTGCTAGGCGTTTTGAAACAGCAAGTCCAATCCCCGTTCCCGTTGCAGAGCGTCCACCTTCGCTATCATTGACTTGATAGTACATGGCAAAAATCTTCTCAAGCTCACTTTTAGGGATACCGATGCCACTGTCTTTGACTTCAAAGAACAACTTATCAGAGGCTTCTTGCCAAATACGAACTTTGATTTCACCTTCTTGCGTAAATTTCACAGCATTACCGATGAGATTCCACAAGATCTGACGTAATCGAGTTCCGTCAGAAGTTATCTTATGCGGTAAGGTTTCTTCCGCTTCGAGTGTGAATTTCAATCCTTTTGGCTGTACTAACAATCCTGAAAGGTTTTCTAAATCAGAAATAAATTCAGTAAAATCGATTGGTTGGTTATCTAGTTGAATTTTTCTACGTTCAATCTTATCCATTTCAATCACGTCATTGAAAATATTACCCAACGTAATCGCACTCACATGGATCGTTTTTAAGTAATTGAGTTGCTCTGGTGAAAGTTCGGTATCCAATAAAATACGGCTTAACCCAACAATGCCATTAAGCGGTGTACGCAATTCATGGCTGATTGTTGAGATAAAGGTGGTTTTATCACGGCTAGCGTTCTCTAACGCGTCTTGATAGCGCTTACGCTCTGTAATGTCACATCCAAAGCCCATTAAACCATGACGCTTGCCAATACGGTCATAAAACGGCACTTTACGTAATTCAAAACAGGCTTTTCGCCCATCAGGGTAAACTAGCCACTGCTCATAGGTAAGTGAGACATTGTGACGGAAAACTTTCTCATCAGTTTCCATCACTTTTATCGCAATATCTTCGTCATACACATCAAGAGGTGTTAAACCGATAAGTTGCTTCTCACTTTTACCTGTCAGTAATTCTGTTGCGCGGTTACATCCTGAAAATTCATTATCTTCATTTCGGTAATAAACTAAGTCAGGAGAGGCATCAAGGAATGAACGTAGCAGTGAAGATTGTTGTTCCAGTTCTATTTGCGTCAACTCACGACGCTTCATTTCACTTTTGAGTTTTTCCAAAAGTTCAAGGTGCGCTTTTTCAACTTTTTCACGCTCTTGAATTTCCAAGTTTAATTGCTCAATATTCTCTTTTAATTGAGAATTAAGCTCTAAATCACGCTGTCGCATTACACCAAGTTTATCTACCATACGAGATAAACGACGTCGTGATTCTTCTAGTTGTTCAACGACAACTGAAAGAAAATAGACAGCCCAAGGCGTAATAATCAACCCAAAGAAAATAGAGCGAACAAGGTCAATACTGGTAACATCACCTGCAAGCAAGAATGTTACCGCCATTTGAACAACCATCGCTAAAACAACTAATGCGGAAGCTAACAACAATGAGAAGCGGATAAGCCCTAGCCTCATCATTAAGTCAACATAGTATTGGGCAAGCCCTTTGAGCAATTTCATTGAAAACTCCAATATATTGAATCTATGGAATGATAACCCAAAAATGAATTGGCGCAGTGGCGAACATTCAGAAATCTAATTAAGAGAGGCTATTTTTCATTATTTTATTTGATTTAACTGTTTATTTTCTCTCAACGTGCCTATCCAAGATATATGCATTCATAAAAATAATACAAAACCAAGTAACATAAACGACAGAGATAGCAACGATAAATAGACCTTATTAGAAAAAATTCAATTTGTCTTTTTTTATACAAAATGTATAAAAACAATAAAATTCCAAAATCAATATATTCATTAGAATAACTCACTACCCGTTTTTATCATTAAAGGATGAGATAAAGCTAAATCGCTCAAATAAAGTGATATAGCTCACATTAAAAAATCACTCCCTTACTATTTTAAAATAGAATAATTTATTTATTAATCAATATTTTAAAATAAAAATTTCCTTATCTATTTTATCTCAGTCAAATATCCCTACACATTGACCTGATTTTTATTTATCGATAAGTTGAAAAGGCATTGCATAGCAATATAAAAAACACACCAAGCTAGGCAAACACAACATCACCCGACTGAGTACCCATAAATTTACCTACATACTTTGAGCCAAAACGTTCCTTTTGCGCTCTTTTTTGAGGTGCCCAGCAAACTAAGTAGGAAGCAAAAAATGCTCTATCAAAAGACACAGGAAAAAGACAATTGTGGGTTTGGATTGATCGCGCATATTGAAGGGCAAGCCAGCCATAAGATTGTCAGAAATGCCATACATGGTCTCGCCAGAATGCAACATCGTGGCGCTATTCTTTCTGATGGTAAAACCGGCGATGGTTGCGGATTACTCTTACAAAAACCAGAGCGTTTTTTCCAATTAGTTGCACAAGAAAAGGGCTGGCATTTAGCAAAAAATTACGCCGTAGGAATGCTATTTTTAAGCCAAGATCCCAATATTGCCACACAATGCCGTCTTATCGTCGAAGAAGAACTACAACGTGAAACACTTTCAATTGTTGGCTGGCGTAAAGTTCCTATCAACACAGATATTCTAGGCAGCATCGCTCTTTCTTCACTTCCTTTAATCGAACAAGTCTTTGTTAATGCTCCCGCAGGCTGGCGGATAAGTGATATTGAAAGACGACTCTTTGTTGCCCGTAGACGAATTGAAAAGCGTATCACTGACAGTGATTTTTATATTTGTAGCCTCTCCAATTTGGTGACGGTTTATAAAGGCCTTTGTATGGCCATCGATTTACCGCGTTTTTTTACCGATCTGGCTGATCTACGCATGGAATCTTCAATTTGTTTATTCCACCAGCGCTTTTCCACTAATACCACACCAAGATGGCCACTCGCCCAACCCTTTCGTTATTTAGCACATAACGGTGAAATTAATACCATCACAGGTAATCGCCAATGGGCCAGAGCCCGCGCCTATAAATTTCATACCCCGCTGATCCCTGATCTACAAAGTGCAGCTCCTTTTGTGAATGAAAGTGGCTCAGATTCAAGTTCACTCGACAATATGCTAGAGCTTTTTCTCAATGGAGGTATGGATATTGTTCGTGCTATGCGGTTACTCGTTCCTCCTGCGTGGCAAAACAATCCTCAAATGGATGATGATTTACGAGCGTTTTTTGATTTTAACTCAATGCACATGGAGCCTTGGGATGGTCCTGCCGGTATTGTGTTATCAGACGGTCGTTATGCCGCTTGCACTCTTGATAGAAACGGTTTACGCCCAGCTCGCTATGTGATCACCACGGATAACATCATTACTTGTGCTTCTGAAATTGGTATTTGGGATTATCAACCTGATGAAGTACGAGAAAAAGGACGTGTTGGCCCCGGTGAACTAATGGTAGTCGATACTCATCATGGCCGTATTTTACATTCAGCTGAAACCGATGAAGATTTAAAAAGGCGTCATCCTTATAAATTGTGGCTTGAACGTAACGTTAAACGTTTAACGCCATTTGAAGCACTACCAGAACAACAAGCAACCGGCCAACGCGCCTTTGATGACACATTATTAGCAACATATCAAAAACAATTTGCATATAGCCAAGAAGAGTTAGAAAACATTTTGCATGTACTTGCAGAAAACGGACAAGAAGCCACAGGTTCAATGGGTGATGACACGCCATTTGCTGTACTTTCTCAACGTCCACGTCTGATTTATGACTACTTTAGACAGAAATTTGCGCAAGTTACTAATCCACCAATAGACCCATTAAGAGAAGCCCATGTCATGTCTTTGGCAACATGTATTGGACGTGAAATGAATGTATTTTGTGAAGCTGAGGGCCAAGCTCATCGACTCAGTTTTAAATCCCCTATTTTACTCTATAGCGATTTTCAACAACTTATTAATCAAGAAAGCCCTTATTACCGCGCAATTCATCTTGATATCACGTATCAACCAATAGGATCTAACCTAGAAACAGCCTTACACCAATTATGTGTAAAAGCACAACAGGAAGTTCGCAACGGTGCTGTTTTACTGATTTTATCAGATAGGAATATCGCAAAAGAGCGACTACCTATTCCTGCGCCTATGGCGGTTGGTGCAGTACAAAAAGCATTAGTAGATAATAACTTACGCTGTGATGCTAATATTATTGTCGAAACGGCCAGTGCCCGTGATCCACACCATTTCGCTGTATTACTCGGATTTGGTGCTACCGCGATCTACCCTTACCTTGCTTACGAATCTTTAGCTCAACGTGTTGATAAAAAAATCCTGCAAGGCTCTTATGCTCAAATGATGCTGAATTACCGTAATGGTATAAATAAAGGCCTGTATAAAATCATGTCTAAAATGGGCATTTCAACCGTTGCCTCTTACCGTTGCTCTCAGCTTTTTGAGGCAGTCGGATTAAACGATAACGTTGTTAATCTCTGTTTTGCGGGTGTTGATAATCGGATTAATGGCGCTGACTTTAGTGATTTTGAACAGGATTTATTTAATCTGTCTAAACGGGCTTGGTTAACTCGTTATCCTTTAGAAGCCGGAGGTTTATTAAAATACGCCCATAAAGGGGAATACCACGCTTATAACCCCGATGTCGTTCAAGCATTACAGAAAGCTGTAAATAGTGGGGAATACACCGACTATCAACACTATGCAAACCTTGTGCAACAACGCCCAATAACAACATTGCGCGATATGTTAGTGCTTAATAACAAGGCAACAGCCATCTCAATTGAAGAAGTCGAGCCTGAAACCGAATTATTTAAACGCTTTGATACTGCAGCGATGTCAATTGGCGCATTAAGCCGAGAAGCGCATGAAGCCCTTGCGCAAGCAATGAATACCTTAGGTGGTTTTTCGAATTCTGGAGAAGGTGGCGAAGATCCAACACGTTATGGCACCAATAAAGTATCACGGATCAAACAAATTGCTTCTGGCCGCTTTGGTGTGACTCCCTCTTATTTAATGAGTGCTGATGTTTTACAAATCAAAGTGGCACAAGGAGCAAAACCAGGTGAAGGCGGACAACTTCCCGGTGATAAAGTGACACCTTATATTGCGCAACTGCGTTATGCCGTACCTGGTGTGACCCTAATATCACCACCACCCCATCACGACATCTACTCAATTGAAGATTTAGCCCAGCTTATTTTTGATTTAAAACAGATAAATCCAACGGCGCTGATTTCTGTAAAATTGGTTTCAGAGCCAGGTGTTGGCACCATTGCTACTGGTGTTGCCAAAGCTTATGCCGATTTGATCACTATTGCAGGTTATGACGGTGGGACAGGAGCAAGCCCATTAACCTCTGTAAAATATGCTGGAAGCCCGTGGGAATTAGGTTTAGTTGAAACACAACAAGCGCTAGTGGCAAATAATCTACGTCATAAAATTCGTTTACAAGTCGATGGTGGATTAAAAACAGGTTTAGATATCATTAAAGCGGCGATCTTAGGCGCAGAGAGTTTTGGGTTTGGTACTGGCCCCATGGTGGCACTAGGCTGCAAATACTTGCGCATTTGTCATTTAAATAATTGCGCAATGGGTGTTGCAACCCAAGATGAAACACTCCGTCGTAACCATTATCACGGATTGCCTGAACGCGTTATTAACTACTTTCGTTTTATTGCGCAAGAAACTCGTGAGTTAATGGCATTACTTGGTGTGAGAAAAATCACGGATTTAATTGGTCGAACTGATCTGCTTTCATGCCTAGAAGGCGTTAGCAGTAAACAGCAAAAGCTCTCTTTAAGTGGACTGTTAGAAACAGTAACGCCACCATCAGGTTATGCGCTTTATTGTCAGGAAAACAATAATACTTATGATAAGGGCGAATTAAACCAGCGCATTGTTACTCAAACCCTTCAAGCCGTTGAGCAACAAAAAAGCCAAACCTATTATTTTAATATTCGTAATACTGATCGTTCTGTTGGCGCAACATTATCTGGCATTATTGCTAAGAAATATGGCGAAAGTGGCTTATCTGCAACCCCGATTAAACTTCATTTTACAGGAACAGCAGGTCAAAGCTTTGGTGTATGGAATGCACAAGGCGTTGAATTAACCTTAGTGGGTGATGCCAATGATTATGTAGGAAAAGGCATGGCGGGAGGACGTATTGTTATTTCTCCCCCTGTTGGCTCTGCCTTTAAAAATCACCATGCCACGATTATGGGTAATACCTGTCTTTATGGTGCCACAGGTGGAAAGCTTTATGCATCAGGTTTAGCTGGTGAGCGTTTTGCTGTAAGAAACTCTGGGGCAATTGCCGTGGTTGAAGGTGTCGGTGATAACGGTTGTGAATATATGACAGGTGGCATTGTCTGCATTCTGGGCAAAACTGGTATTAACTTTGGTGCAGGAATGACGGGTGGATTTGCCTATCTGTTAGATGAAGATTCAACATTATCACAACGGATCAATGCCTCATCTATTGAGTTGCTTCCTGTAGCATCCTTTGCCATTCTCGCTGAACATTTACGAGGCATGATTGCAGAGCATGTAAGATTAACAAGCTCACAGCAAGGTGAAATGTTACTTTCACAGTGGGAATATTGGTCACAACACTTTAAATTAGTTAAACCCAAATCCAGTGATGTCAATGCGTTACTCGGTCATCCTCGTCGTTCATCCGCTGAATTACGCGTTCAGGCACAATAGGAGAATATTATGAGTCAGAATGTGTATCAGTTTATCGACTTAAATCGTATTGAGCCGACCAAAAAACCATTAGCTATTCGCAAAATTGAATTTATTGAAATATATGAGGCTTTTTCACCGCAACAAGCTTCTGCGCAAGCTGATCGCTGTTTAGGCTGTGGTAATCCATATTGTGAATGGAAATGCCCTGTTCATAATTACATCCCCAACTGGTTAAAGCTTGCAAATGAAGGGCGCATTATTGAAGCTGCTGAGCTTTCCCATCAAACAAACAGTTTGCCTGAAATTTGTGGTCGTGTTTGCCCTCAAGATAGGCTTTGTGAAGGAGCCTGTACACTCAATGATGATTTTGGTGCCGTGACGATTGGTAATATTGAACGTTACATCAATGACACCGCTTTAGCACAAGGATGGCGTCCCAACCTTTCTCACATCACAATGACAGATAAAAAAGTTGCAATTATCGGTGCAGGCCCTGCGGGTCTTGCCTGTGCAGATGTCCTTATTAGACAAGGTGTGAAACCTGTTGTTTATGATAAGCACCCTGAAATTGGTGGCTTACTTACATTTGGTATCCCTTCGTTTAAGCTCGAAAAATCGCTGATGATCCGACGTCGTGAGCTATTTAGTGAAATGGGGATTGAATTTTGCCTTAATACTGAAGTTGGTAAAGATATCACTCTAGATACCCTTATTACGCAATATGACGCTGTTTTTCTTGGATTAGGTACTTATCACAGTCTAAGTGGTCATTTTTCCAATGAAAAGGCAGAGGGTGTTTATAGCGCACTGCCTTATTTAATTGGCAATACTCGTTATTTAATGGGATATAACGAAGATCCTCAAACACCTTATATTGACCTTAAAGATAAAAATGTTGTGGTATTAGGTGGCGGTGATACGGCAATGGATTGTGTCCGTACAGCCATTCGACAAGGAGCAAATAAAGTTACCTGTGTCTATCGCCGTGGTGAAAGCAATATGCCGGGTTCTAAACGTGAAGTGAAAAATGCCAAAGAAGAAGGCGGTGAATTTTTATTTAATCTCCAACCTATGGATATTGAAGTCGATAATCAAAATAAAGTGGTTGGTATCCGTGTTATAAAAACTAAAAATGATAGAACATTAATTCCTATTGAAGGCAGTGAACATGAATTACCTGCCGATGCTGTTATTCTCGCATTTGGCTTTAAACCTGCACATTATCCGTGGTTAGATGAAAATAATATTGAATATGCCTCTTCAGGACGAATTGTTATTTCAAACAACCAAGAAATACCGAATCAAACAACAAATCCTAAAGTATTTGCTGGGGGAGATATTGTCCGAGGATCTGATCTTGTAGTAACAGCAATAGCCGAAGGAAGAGAGGCAGCAGAAGGCATTTTGCAGTATTTATCCTATTAAATATCATTTATTTTTGATATTTAAAATAACAATTTCTCTTGCTAATTATCCCATTTAATTTAAGTGGGATAATTTTATTAATGTTTTATTACTATAAATGAATAATATTTAAGGATCATAAAAGTATCCCATAAATAATCATTCTCATTACCATTTAATATAAATTATTGAATAATATTTTGATAAAAATAGATATTCTTTTTTGTATCAAAATAACACTCTTAACCTATAGTAAATATAATTTGTTTTCGTATTTTTTACTTTATCTCTTTTTATTTAACTTTTCCGTCATCTTTTAATGATAATTGTTTTACAGCATTTGTTAATAACATCACAGTCTAAAAAAATAGATTTTATTTCGGCTATTAAATTTGATAACAATCAAATATTGTCAACCTACCAACTTCATAATGGAGTCACCTAATAACTTTACAGAAAAATATAATTTATTGATGTTAGGTTCGTTTTCACAATTAATAGTATTGTCATAATTAACTAGGGGATCACTATGGTGATGCAACTGATAGCAGTAGCCGTTATTATTGTAACTGTCTATTTGCTAATAAAAAAATATGAAACCCGAATGGTGCTAATTGGTGCGGGCTTATTACTCTGTATTTTAAGCCTAACCCCATTAGATGCGTTTACCGCATTTAGTGAGCGCATGGTGTCTTCATCATTAATTCAAGCAATCTGTTCGAGTATGGGTTTTGCTTATGTTATGAAATACACCAAATGCGACATGCATCTGGTTCATGTTTTATCAAAAGTAATGACTCGTCTGGGCTTCTTCCTTATTCCAGCCACTGTTGTCGTAACATACTTTATTAATATCGCAATCCCATCAGCAGCAGGTTGTGCGGCTGCGGTAGGTGCAACACTCATTCCATTATTAATCGCTGCACGTATTCACCCAGCTATCGCAGGTGGTGCAGTGTTATGTGGTACCATCGGCTCAATGCTAAGCCCAGGTATGTCGCATAACGCCTTCGTTGCTAACATGGCAAATATGGAAGTGGTTGATTTAATCGCTCGCCATAGCCCATACAGCTTAATGGCTGGTGGTATCGCTGCAGTTTCACTGGCCGTTGTCGCTTTAGTGAAAAAAGAGTTCAAAATGGCTTCTGCTACTGGTGATGCATCATCTTCATCAGCACAAGCAACGCCAGAAGCTGTTCGCCCTAACTATTTATATGCAACAGCACCTTTCATTCCATTAATCCTGTTAATTCTGCCATTCTTTGAGACATTCAGTACATTTAAACTGTCTGTTCCTGCGGCAATGTTAATCGGTTCTATCTATTCCCTGTTCATCACATTAACTAACCCTGCTCAAATTACCAAAGAGTTCTTTAAAGGTATGGGTAATGCTTATGGTGATGTATTAGGTATCATCATTGCAGCGGCCGTATTCGCAGCAGGTCTGAAAGCATCTGGTTTAATCGACGCGTTCATCAACTTCTTGACTCACTCTCCTGAATTTGCTCGCTGGGGTGGTACTTTAGGGCCATTCTTAATGGGTATTATCACAGGTTCTGGTGACGCAGCAGCATTCGCATTCAACGAAACAGTGACACCTCATGCTGCACAATTTGGTTATGAAATCCCAGACATGGGTATGGCTGCGGCTTTATCTGGCGCATTAGGCCGTACAATGTCACCACTGGCAGGTGCAGCGATTGTTTGTGCTGGCCTTGCAAATGTTAACCCTATGGAAATCGCAAAACGTACTGCACCAGGTATGATTATCGGCGTCATCGCTGTTGCGTTATTCATGTTATAAGTGGAGAAATGAATATGTCAGCAATTACACTAGAAAAATTAATAAAATGGCGTCGTGAGTTTCACCAATACCCAGAAATTGGTTGGTCAGAATTTTTAACCACAGCGAAAATTGTCAAAGAATTACGTAGCTTAGGTTTAGAAGTTAAAGTTGGCCCAGACGTTATCAATCAAGAGTTTGCTTTTGGCCGCCGTCGTCAAGTTGTTGAAAAAGGCCTAGCTGTTGCAAGAGAGCATAAAGTTGATGAAGCTCTACTTGATGAAATGAAAGAACTAACAGGTTGTGTGGCTATCTTTGATAGCGGAAAAGCAGGTCCAACTGTAGCTCTGCGTTTTGATATCGACTGTGTGGGTGTTAACGAAGCAACAGAAGCTAAACACCGTCCTCATGCCGAGAACTTTGCTTCTTGTCATGCTGGCGAAATGCACGCCTGTGGTCACGATGGACACATTTCTATCGGTTTAGGTGTTGCTCACTGGCTAGTTGAAAATAAAGATAAAGTTGTTGGTAAAGTTAAAATCTTATTCCAACCAGCTGAAGAAGGTGTTCGTGGTGCTCGTGCGATGGCTGAAAGTGGTATCGCAGATGATGCCGATTACTTCTTAGGGGCGCACTTAGGCTTTATCGCAAATAGTGGTGAAATTGTTATTAATCCAACACATTTCTTATGTACTACTAAATATGACTTCCGTTTTAAAGGTGCGCCATCTCACGCAGGTGCAGAGCCAGAATTAGGTCGTAATGCATTAGCTGGCGCTTGCCACGCAGCAACACAAATGCTGGGTATTTCTCGCCATGGTAAAGGGATGTCACGTATCAACATCGGTGTATTAAAAGCCGGTGAAGGCCGTAATGTCACTCCAGCTAATGCTGAAATGCAAATTGAAGTTCGCGGTGAAAATGAAGAGATCAACAGTTTTATGGCTGCCAATGCAGTACGTATGGCTGAAGGTGCAGCGCATAGCTTCCAGTTAGAAATGGAAAGCGAAATTATGGGTGAAGCCGTTGACCTCACAAACGACCAAGAACTCATTGATGTCATGACCAAAGTCGTTGGTAAACATGCAGAGTTAACCGCCGTTGCTACTCGCCCATTTGGGGGAAGTGAAGATGCGACTGTATTAGCAAAACGTGTACAACGCTGTGGTGGTAAATCACTGTATTTCGTTGTTGGTGCCGATAGAACTGCAGGTCACCACCAAGCAGGCTTTGATTTCGATGAAAAACAATTAATGACTGCTGTTAATCTTTACACAGGCTGTTTAGAAGAGCTACTGAAATAGTTTTTCAGTAATGCAATTCAATAAAGCGCTCTATAGCAATATAGAGTGCTTTTTTTGTACATAAAAAAAGCCCAGTTCAAGTAAACTGGGCTTTTCATTCATACAAATAAGATACTCTCTTATTTCACAACACGTAATGACGGACGGCCTGTTGGACGAGGTGGCTCAGGATCATCATCCGGTGAAGATGTATCGGTTTCTACCGTACCATCAGTGACAAGCGATAAGCCTTCATTAACAGGCGTTAAAGTATTCTCTTCACTTTCATCTTCAGCAAACTGTAATGATGCACCAGATTCATAAGCTGGCTCTGGCTCAAACATCATTCCCGCACCGTTTTCTCTCGCATAAATAGCCATAATAGCAGCCATAGGCACTCGCACTTTACGAGGTATGCCACCAAAACTTGCACTAAATAAAACCTGATACGGTGTTAACTCTAAGCTATCTACAGCACGAGATGAAATATTTAGTACAATTTGACCGTCATGCGCATATTCCATTGGAACTTGAACACCATCAATATTCACATCAACAACTAAATGTGGTGTTAATTCGTTTTCAATGATCCAGTCATAATGCGCACGTAATAAATGCGGACGACGCGGAGACATATCCATAATCTCCATACTTTATTACCCTCTTGAAGGTAAGCGCATCTCACGCTCTGCTTCGGTTAATGAGGCGAGGAAAGAATCACGCTCAAAAACACGTTGCATATAAATTTGTACATCTTTAGCACCAGCACCACTTAAATCCACGCCTAATACTGGTAAACGCCATAGAAGCGGAGCTAAATAGCAATCTACCAAGCTGAATTCTTCACTCATAAAGTAAGGATATTCTTTAAACACAGGCGATACAGCCAGTAGCTCTTCAGCTAACTGTTTGCGAGCTGCATTGGCTTGTTGTTCTGTTCCTTTCTCAATGGTGTTCATTAGAGAATACCAATCATGCTCGATGCGATGCATCATTAAACGGCTGCTACCACGAGCAACTGGATAAACTGGCATTAAAGGAGGATGAGGGAAGCGCTCATCAAGGTATTCCATGATGATACGTGAATCATACAGAGTCAGCTCACGATCGACCAAAGTCGGCACACTTTGGTAAGGGTTCAGATCGATAAGATCCTGTGGAAGATTACCAGCTTCAACCTGTTCAATTTCAACACTGACACCTTTCTCCGCTAGGACAATTCTGACCTGATGGCTGAAAATATCAGTCGGACCGGAAAACAAAGTCATTACCGAACGTTTGTTGGCAGCGACAGCCATGAAAACCTCCAAGTTAATCAATTAAAGAAATGAATTGGCACAATACCTTTTCCATTTCCCCATTCCTAAAAGACAAGCACACAAACGCAGTTAACTTAAATAAGTCTCTAAGTTATTAACTACATTGGGTAACTACCTGTATAAAAAGTGTTATCGCGGGATAATCTTATTCTACAGAGTTAAAAACTCACCTGTCTTTGCGGCACATATCATTATCAAGTAATACCAAAATAATCATTCAACAATCATTATTGTGATAATAATTTTGGTATTGCTTTAAAATGAATAACAGACACTATTGTTGATACACCATCGGCAACATTGTGAAATTAGAGAAAGAAAGACACCGAAGTCCGTTATTCTACCAGAATTCATGTTACTTAGGGGGGCTCATGCAAATAATTCAATATAATATGCCACATTGCCTTAAAAGTAAGATTATAATATTAAAAAATAAAATTATTTAGATTAAATATCCAAAAAATGGGTTTTTTAATCGTTTGGTTATCTTACATAACACCTGTTTTCGTGACTATCGTCTTAATACATTAGCAAGATTATGTTTTTATTATCAATAAACACAAATTAATCAAAAATAAAAAACCCGCCTGTGAAGACGGGTTTTCAACATCAAATTGATATCTAAAAGATAACAAATTAACGTTTAGAGAACTGTGGACGACGACGTGCTTTACGCAGACCCACTTTCTTACGTTCAACAGAACGCGCATCACGGGTAACGAAACCAGCTTTACGCAGATCAGAACGTAGAGTCTCATCATATTCCATCAGTGCACGAGTGATACCGTGACGGATCGCGCCAGCTTGACCAGAGATACCACCACCTTTAACAGTGATGTATAAATCTAATTTACCCAGCATATCAACTAATTCCAGCGGTTGACGAACAACCATACGTGCTGTTTCGCGGCCGAAGTAAACTTCTAGGCTACGTTTGTTGATTACGATATTACCGCTACCTGGCTTAATGAAGACACGTGCGGAAGAACTTTTGCGGCGACCTGTGCCGTAGTATTGATTATCAGCCATTGCCTATTATCCCGATTAAATGTCCAGAACTTGCGGTTGTTGTGCCGCGTGGTTGTGCTCAGATCCTGCGTAAACTTTCAGTTTACGATACATCGCACGACCCAGTGGCCCTTTTGGCAGCATGCCTTTTACCGCGATTTCGATTACACGCTCAGGACTACGGGCGATCATCTCTTCGAAAGTCGCTTGTTTGATACCACCTACGTGACCCGTATGACGGTAGTAAACTTTGTCAGTACGTTTGTGACCAGTTACGGCTACTTTCTCAGCGTTTAAAACGATGATGTAGTCACCAGTATCAACGTGCGGAGTATATTCCGCTTTGTGCTTACCGCGTAAACGGCTAGCAATTTCAGTTGCTAAACGGCCTAAAGTTTTGCCGTCTGCATCAACAACATACCAGTCGCGTTTTACGGTTTCTGGTTTAGCTGTAAAAGTTTTCATTATTGAAAATTACCCAATGTTTAGTTACACGTTGGTGAACGCTCGGTTCAAATACTATTGAGGTTCACACGACTCTTGTGTCCAGCAAACCTACCCCTTCGAGTAGCACTGCTGACTCTAAAATGCGAGTTTTTTGGGAAATAAAAAACTTGCTGCAACGTGGGGTCGCAAGATTATAGAGAAGTCAGAAAAAAAAATCGAGTCATAATTGAAAAACAATTGAATTCTTTTTCAATATTTCAGTGAAAAAAACGAATTTAGCACTTTTTTCTGATTTGACTGATAAATTCTTGCTACCTGAAGAGAAGAATTGTTCCTTTCCAGAGCGTTTGTAAGCTGCCTAATGCTTTCTATTTTCATATAAAAAAACATCAAGCAACTTAACCTGCGCCATCCTACCATAATGAAAGATGACTTTCTTCAAGAATTAAACATTAAGCAAGATGAGGTTGCACCAAATATTCTTCACTTTGCATCTCTTGCAAACGAGAAAGGCAACGCTGATATTCAAACTGTAAAAAATCACCTTGGTAAATCGCATTCATTTCAACATCGGCATTAATAATCAGTTTCACTCTACGTTCATAAAATTCATCAACTAATGCTAAAAACCGACGAGCAACATCTTCATTTAACGCGTTCATTTGCGTCATTTCATGTAATAGAACTGTATGATAATGCTTAGAAAGCTCGATGTAATCAAGCTGGCTACGCGCTTCCACACATAAGGTTGCAAAATTAACTGCCAGTACACCATTAGCGACTTTTCTGACTTTCATCGGCCGATGATTAATGGTTAAAGTCACATCGGTTTGTGGTTCACTGGTGACTAAGTGAGAAAAAACCCTCTCCATTTCTTGACGGTTTTTATCACTTAATGGGGATAAGAAAAGATGTGCTTGTGTTAACGTTCTTAAACGATAATCAATACCTGCATCAACATTTAAAATGTCGCAATGATGTTTGATTTGTTCTATTGCAGGTAAAAAACGAGAACGCTGTAATCCGTTGCGATAAAGCTCGTCAGGAGGAATATTCGATGTTGCGACTAGAGTGATCCCTCTGGCAAATAACGCTTCTAATAACGTGCCTAAAATCATGGCATCCGTAATATCAGAAACAAAAAACTCATCAAAACAAAGTACATCTGTTTGTGCTTTAAAGCCATCAGCAATAATTTCTAGTGGATCTTCTTGTCCTTGTAAGCTTTTTAGTTCTTCTTGAACACGTAACATAAAACGATGAAAGTGGAGTCGCAACTTTCGCTCTGTTGGTAAACTTTGATAAAACATATCCATAAGCCATGTTTTACCTCGTCCCACTCCGCCCCACATATATAAACCACGTTCTGGTGCAACAAGCTGTTTTTTTGTGCGAATTCGCCCGAACAATCGTTGTGTTAACGAATTTTTTTCTGGTGGAGTCTCTTTTAATAATGCATGGTATATCTGTTGAAGATGGAGAACAGTTTTTCGCTGAACATCGTCAGGTTGATAATCACCTTGCATCAATGCGGCTTCATAAAGTGATAACGGCGTACTAACAGTCATGAATGCCCTCTTATCCTTAATTTTCTGACATACTAGGTTGTGTCTGTCGAATGTCTCTATTATAAGCATTAAGAATTGTTTTAACATCAACGTAACACAGGAATTTCATATTAAGCTTAAGGATATTATTCCACCCATGCCTTTTAGCGGTTATGATGTTATAAGAATCCATCGTCCTCACTATTAGATGAAAAGGAGTTGCCATGGTTTGGGTTTATGCACTGATTGGATTAGTTGTAGGTCTTATTATCGGCGCACTCGCAATGCGTTACGGTAACAGCACCCTTCGCCAACAAGATGCTATAAAAGCAGAGTTAGATACAAAAAAAGAAGAACTGGATACTTATCGCAATGAGCTTGTCAGCCACTTTGCTAGAAGCGCTGAACTATTAGATAACATGGCGAGAGATTACCGTCAGCTTTACCAACATATGGCAAAAAGCTCTAATGAGCTCATGCCAGATATGCCAGCTCAAGATAATCCATTTAATTACCGATTAAGTGAATCTGAAGCAGCAAATGATCAATCCCCAATAAAAATGCCACCTCGTGATTATTCCGAAGGGGCATCTGGATTGTTCAGACCTACAGATAAAAAAGACAATTAATACTAAAACGCCACATTTATTGTGGCGTTTTTCTTTCTATTAAATACCATAAAATGGCAATTATTTGCTATGGTTTTAAAGATAGCTTTTGTCTTGTAAATCCGTGTAAAAGAAAGCAAAGTGCATCATGTCTTAATGAACTTTCCTTTGTTAGTACAGGTCTTAATGACATCGTGCTCATTTTGAGCAATAAATTTTATTTTGATAACTGTATCAAGAGACTCTAATTCATGTTGACTAAAAAAAGAAAATTATTACTTAGTGCATTAGCAATGAGTGTCGGACTTTCACTCTCAACTATCCCAGCAACCAGCATGGCTGCATTACCTGCAGTTATGCCGTCGGGAGAACAACTCCCAAGCCTTGCACCTATGTTAGAAAAAGTGCTACCAGCCGTTGTCAGTGTGCATGTTTCAGGAACACGAGTACAAAGCCAACAAGTGCCTGAAGAGTTTAAATTTTTCTTTGGTCCTAACTTTCCATCACAACAACAAAGTATTCGCCCTTTTGAAGGCTTAGGCTCAGGCGTCATTATTGATGCACAAAAAGGCTATGTATTAACCAATAACCACGTTGTTGATGGTGCAGATAAAATTCAACTACAAATTAATGATGGTCGTGAATTTAGCGCCAAATTAATTGGTAGCGATCCACAAACAGATATCGCCTTACTGCAAATTGAAAAACCAACAAATTTAACAGCAATAAAAATGGCGGACTCAGACCAACTGCGCGTTGGTGACTTTGCTGTTGCTGTCGGTAATCCATTTGGTTTAGGTCAAACCGCAACATCCGGTATTATTTCCGCGTTAGGCCGTAGTGGCTTAAATCTTGAGGGTTTAGAGAACTTTATTCAAACAGATGCTTCTATCAACCGTGGTAACTCTGGTGGTGCATTAGTTAACTTAAATGGTGAGTTAATCGGAATTAACACCGCTATTTTAGCACCAGGAGGCGGCAATATCGGTATCGGCTTTGCAATCCCAAGTAATATGGCACGAGATCTTAGCCAACAACTGATCTCTCATGGCGAAGTTAAACGTGGCATTTTAGGTATTCGTGGCACAGAAATGAATTCTGATCTGGCGAAATCCTTTAATATTGATGCACAACGTGGTGCTTTTGTCAGCGAAGTTTTACCTGATTCATCCGCAGCAAAAGCAGGTATTAAACCGGGTGACGTTTTAATTTCTGTTGATGGAAAACGTATCAATAGCTTTGCAGAGTTACGAGCTAAGGTTGGAACAACACCTCCAGGTAAAGAAATTCTGATTGGCTTAATCCGTCAAGGTAAACCAATGGATGTCAAAGTGACATTAGAGAAACAATCAGCAGATGCAACACGCGCAGATAACTTCTCTCCTGCACTACAAGGCGCCACATTAAGTAACTACTTAAACAAACAAGTCAAAGCTGTTGCTGTAGATTCTGTAGAGAAAGATTCAGCGGCGGCGGCATCTGGTTTACAGAAAGGCGACCTGATTATTGGTATCAATAATACGCCAATAGCATCATTAGGCGATTTACGTAAAGCCATTGATGCTAAACCCCCTGTTCTTGCATTAAACATACAGCGTGGTAATGATGAAATTTACCTGCTGTTACGTAATACACCGCGCTAAGAAGTAAGCTTTCACCTATCTAATTTATTGATTTCCTTAGCCCTGTAATATTGATTATAGGGCTTTTTTTTATGTTAATTTTTGATAAGAGTCATTAGCTTAAAATAGGATATTATGCACTGAGCGATGCTTTCATAAGTTAAACTATGCTATTCTCATCACTGCTACGCAAATAATCTCACGGTCAGACATAAATACAGGATTTTTATGTTAACTAAGTTACTGCGATCGACACTGATTGGCCTTTTAACAGCAGCAATTCTTTTGATTGCAGTCCCTTCGATTCGTCCTATTTTTATTGAACACCTTATTAATGGTGATTTTCTCAATGCGCCGTTTAGCTACAATACGGCGGTACGTCGTGCTGCCCCTGCAGTCGTCAATGTTTATAGCAGTACCATGGGAAGCTTTTCTCAAGAAGGTCGCGAACTGACCTCTTTAGGTGCTGGCGTTATTATGGATGGGCGAGGTTATATTCTAACAAATCAACATGTTATTAATAATGCTGATCAGATTATTGTTGCATTACAAAATGGTGATCTTTATGAAGGCTTACTTGTTGGTTCCGATCCTTTAACTGATTTAGCCGTTTTAAAAATCGATGCAGAGAAACTTCCGACGATCCCTATTAATAGTAAACGGATCTCACATGTAGGAGATGTTGTACTTGCTATTGGTAACCCATTTAATATTGGGCAAACCATTACTCAAGGGATAATTAGTGCAACAGGCCGGGTGGGGTTAAGTCCAACACGTTACCAAAATTTTCTACAAACAGATGCCTCAATTAATGAAGGCAACTCAGGTGGAGCACTTATTAATACAGAGGGCGAACTTGTGGGTATTAATACCATGACGTTTGACTCAGGAACCTACAATGGGTATCGCCCAAGTGCTGAAGGCTTAGGCTTTGCTATTCCAACCGAATTGGCTGTAAAAATCATGAATAAACTTATCCGTGATGGTCGTGTTATTCGTGGTTTTATCGGTATCACAGCTAAAGAATTACCAAGAATTCGCTCGTCAAATACTGATATTAAACAAATCCAAGGGCTACGTATTTTCCGGATCTCACCAAACAGTCCAGCAGATAAAGCAGGCATAAAAACAGGTGATATCATTCTTAGTATCAACCATGCTCCTGCAACTTCTGCCATGGAAATGATGGACTATATTGCAGAGACTCGCCCCGGCACAGTATTGCCCGTTACGTTATTACGTGAGGGTAATGAATTAAATGTTGATGTGACTATTTCGGAATACCAACCAGAATCGTAACTCACACATAATCTCCCTATAACCCGCTAATAGGGAGATTTCATATAAAATGTCGCACTTTGTAAGCAACTTTCTTGAAAACTTTCTGTATTACGATAATCTTCTAACGTGCTGTGATTACAACCGCTATATTCGCCTTCTTTAGTACCATCATTTTGCCAGCCACAAACCGGACAGATCTCAAAAAAGGCCTCATCTTTGTCTTTAAAGACAAGATAATGACAAGCAACACAACTCACTTCGAGTGGAAGGTGACAACTGCGTTTCTCTATCAAAGTAATCTCCTATTACAACAACGAATAAAGCGAAATTTTATTCATTTTTATTCGGTTTACTCGCGAGTGAATTATGTTCAACAGCATGCCAAATTTTTTCAGCTTTCCGTCCAATTAAAACCAATGAAATCGCTAAAATAAAGAAGAAAATCGCACTGTGTAAGCTATCCCAGAAATATTCAAAAAAACGAGTGTAAAGATTAATACCTAGGAATGTCAGGCCAAAGCCTCTTAACATGCCATCATCGGTTTTAAGACTGATATAGATACAAATAACGGAAACAACACCAAATAACAGTGCCCAAGGTAACAAATTCACACTTGAAGTACGATACCAAGTATCAGGATCATAATTACCAAAAATAGACATTATCCATAACGCAATAAAGAGATAAGTAAGTCCCATTATTTTTGTCATGGTAAATAAACGACGGTGTGCCAACACATTTTGTAAGAAATAACAGCCCGCTAATAATACTGCACCAAAGAGAACGAAACGAATAGGATAGTTCATCCCTAACCAATAAGCGCCCCAACCTGACATATAACCCGTTTCAGCGCCAAACCAATTCCCTAACATCAGTAAGAAAAATAACCACACCAACGAGGAACGACTGATAAAACCAATCACACCATAAATCACACAACCAATTAAAAAGAGAGGGGCAATATGACCACTTCCCGTATCCAGCAATTCTCCTAGTTGCCAAAGAAAAATAGCGGTAAACATCACACCTAAAAAGAGAATAAATTCAGTACTGTAATGCCATTGTGTTTCTTTTCGCTGACGTTTAAATCCCCAAAAATAAAGTATGCAGGCAATAAGTGCTGGAGATATCACACGCATAATTTCAGAAACACTAAAAATTTCAATTAAATAATAAACTAATGCGCTATCACTAAAGATACTACCAACAGCAATAATCAAGCACGCAATCGCTATCCAAAACGCGTAACGACTCAACCGTTTCCAATCAAAGGGAATGCATTGCAACGTACTTCCTAATTGCTGATGTTCTTGTTCTGAAATCTCACCAGATTGCTGCCATTTATCAAGTGCTTGGCGAATAAGGCGTTCTTGTTTCCTTGTTACCTGCATATTTGTTCCTTTCTTTCAGCTCATCGCGTTTTTTCTAAAATAGGTTTATTTTTCTTACTGTATCTTGCCACGAAAGAAATGCCTTATGAATTATCTGATTATTATCATTAAAAAATAATAAACATGTCACATTATAATGAAAGAAATAATACATGATTATTATATTTCTCTTATCTACCTTATAGGTTAATAGTCCTAAATAGTTATTTATTATCGTATAGAGCACAAATCTAAACTCACCAGAAGAAAATTTAGAAATCCTGTGATATGTATTATTTAATAAAGTATAAAGAGGCATTCAATGAAAATAGAATTAGCTAAAAGTCTTGAGTTAAATAGAGATATCACAGCAGAAGATGCCGATAAATTATTCTCAGAAAACAGAATAACATCAAAACATCTTTTTGAATGTACTGAACCTGATTGTCACGCCCAAGTAACATGCGCCAATCTTGATAAACCTAGTCGATTACGTAAAAGGGTCCCCTATTTTAAATTTGTTTCTGAACACAGTGATGCCTGCAAAATAGGAATTAGTGAAGAAAGTGAATTTCGTAAAATAAAGAAAGCACATGAAGATCCTGAAGCACTCCCTTTTATTTTAGATGATACTATTGAACTTGATCTCTCATCTCCTTATAAAAATAAAATTCATGATGTACCTGTCTTAGAAGAAGATAATAGTATAAAAAAACGCTTAAAAAGAAAGGATGTTGATGAAGAGAATATAAATAAAACACGCCATGCAAGAAAGCGTTTATCTGGGCTAGTTAATGCTTTTATTAATAAAGAAAATTTCTTTCTAAATACTGCTGAAGGAAGAATTCATTTAAGAGACTTCTTCATTCATGTTAATGATAAAAAAGATCTCAGTGAGTATATCGATGAGCCACGAGTGTACTTTGGTAAGGCATGGATTAAACGGATAGATAATTATTACCTTGTTCGTTTTAATAATGAAATGCGAGCAGGTGATTTAAAATGTAAGCCAACATTTTTTATTACTGAGCGACTTGTCGATAGTTCAGAATATAAGAGAACATCTCGTCAAGAATTAGATAAGATCGCTTTTTCTAAACCAGTACAACCCCTCTACTTATTTATATTCAGTGAATTACCACCGGTAAAAATGAATAGTAGTGATTTTATTAATTTCAAGTTAGATGATTTAACTTACCTATATTACAAAAAATGGGGCAAGAAAAATGAATGAAATATATGAAATAGCCTATTCAACAGTGACTAATCGACTATGTTTGTTTACAGGTACTGGATTTTCAAAGGCATTAACAAAAAATAAAGTACCTAGTTGGCAAGAATTACTTGAGAAAGTCTGTGATGAATTGAGTGGTTTAGAAAAGATAAAACAATCTTTATTCCCTAACAATGGGAAAAATCCATTAAGTTTAGAGGAGGCGGCTCAAGTTATTTATATTGAATACCAAAAAAGAGATAAAAATTTACATGAGAAAATTGCAGAAATTATAAAAGATATCAAATTATCTAAAAATAACGAACCTATAGAAGAGTTCTTGGAAAATAATTCTCTGAGAATAATAACAACAAACTATGATAAATTGATTGAACATATGCTTTCAATTGATCATTGCCAATCCCTTGCTCCTGGATTACCAATTCCCAAATCGTCTTCAAAAATAAAAATTTATCACGTACATGGTTCTATTGATTCACCGAGTAATATGGTTGTTACTTCTGATGATTATTTTAAATTTATAAACTACAACTCTTATTTCTCTAAAAAAATAAGCTCTATGATTTATGAAAATACAATTGTTATATTAGGCTATTCTCTTGGAGATACTAACCTAAAAGCAATTATTAATGAGTACAAAAATTTCTCACGAGAAAACGTTATTGGTTCTTCTATGTTTTTAGTATCTAGAAAGAAAATAGAATCCTACTTAAAAGAATACTATTTTCATTGCTATGGTATTAGAGTTATTGATGATTTAAATATTCATGATTTTTTTTAAAAATCTAAATTCAAAAATAATAGAAGTAGAGAAAACCGTTGAAAGCTCAATAAAAAATATAAAAAAAGTATTACATGGAAATCATAGCTTTTCTGAAAAATTCTTAAGAGTAGAAAATAGTTTTTATGAAATAATAATATCATTAGCTGCCTTTGGTGCTAAAGTGACAGATAAAAAAACCATGAACATGATAGAGAAAATAATACAGGAAAAAATAAAACTAACGAGTGAAAATAGTGCTTGGGAACAATATGTTCATTTGGCAAATTGGCTAATCTATCTTGCAACTATCATTGAAATAAAAAGCACCCCATTAGAAGATATATATCTTAAAGCGGTATCTCATTCAATGGATCACATGACTAAAGATTATTCCATAGGATATTCTTGGCATGCTTATCGTGCATGGGAAAATAAATGGCCGTCTCTTATTGTATCAAATAGAGTTATGATAAAAAATTATGTTCGTGAGAATATTAGTAATAACGATGCTGTTAATTTAGTTAAAAACTTATAATTAATTTGAACTCAATAAAAAACCATAGCACAACAATGTACTATGGTTTTAAATGGCTAAAAAAGGCTAGCTAAAATAAATTAGTCATTAGCGCGTAAACGTTCTATTTTCGCCCCTAATCCTTGTAATTTAGCTTCAATATTTTCATACCCACGATCGATATGATAAATACGATCCACAATAGTTGTACCTTCAGCGATACACCCCGCAAGGACTAAACTTGCAGAAGCACGTAAATCTGTCGCCATCACTTGTGCGCCTGAAAGTTTTTCAACACCATGACATAACACCGTATTACTTTCGATTTCAGCATGAGCGCCCATGCGGATTAACTCAGGAATATGCATAAAACGATTTTCAAAAATAGTTTCTGTGATCATTCCTGCGCCTTCAGCAACTAAGTTTAAAAGGCTAAACTGTGCTTGCATATCAGTCGGGAACCCAGGATGCGGTGCTGTACGCAAGGTTACCGCTTTAGGACGTTTACCATGCATATCAAGGCTGATCCAATCTTCACCAACTTCTATATCTGCACCCGCTTCACGTAATTTCGCCAACACTGCATCTAACGTATCAGGCTTTGCATTACGACAAACAACGCGGCCACGAGAAACAGCAGCAGCAACTAAGAAAGTACCCGTTTCAATACGATCAGGGAGAATTTGATAAGTACCACCACCAAGGCGTTCTACACCTTCAATAGTAATACTATCTGTACCTGCACCGCTGATTTTGGCACCTAATGTATTAAGAAAATTAGCAGTATCTTCAATTTCAGGCTCTCTTGCCGCATTCTCAATGATAGTTTTACCTTCGGCTAACACTGCTGCAGTCATAATAGTGATAGTGGCACCCACGCTCACTTTATCCATGACAATATGTGCGCCTTTTAATCGCCCATCAACACGAGCTTTTACATAACCTTCATCAAGCGTGATTTCAGCGCCTAATTGCTCTAAACCTGTAATATGAAGATCAACAGGACGAGCGCCAATGGCACAACCACCGGGTAAAGAAACCTGACCTTGACCAAAGCGAGCAACTAACGGCCCTAATGCCCAAATAGAAGCACGCATGGTTTTAACTAACTCGTAAGGTGCACAGAATTCATTGATATTACGAGCATCAACAAAAACAGAGCCGTTACGTTCAACATTAGTTCCTAAGCGATTAAGTAATTTAATCGTTGTATCAATATCTTTTAACTTAGGAACATTGGTTAATTCTACTGGCTCTTCGGCAAGGATCGCAGCGAACAGGATTGGTAATGCAGCGTTTTTTGCGCCTGAAATAGTGACCTCACCTGATAAACAGGTTGGTCCTTGTACTCTAAATTTATCCATCTGTAGAACTCTCTTTTTTATTTTGCTGTACGCTGTATACCTACTGAATCAAAGCCCGTTAAGTTTACGATCCCTCTTCCACTCTTCAGGTGTGTAGGCTTTAATAGACAAAGCGTGAATACGGTTATCTGCGATATATTCCATCAAAGGGGCATAAATGGTTTGTTGTTGTTTTACTCTGCTCATTCCCTCAAACATAGCGCCAACAACGACAACTTGAAAATGACTGCCGTCACCGTTAACGATGACTTCATCTAAAGACAGGCTGTCCATTAATACTTGTTTGATTTCATTTGTA
This sequence comes from Proteus sp. G2669, assembly GCF_009915245.1. Taxonomy (NCBI): domain Bacteria; kingdom Pseudomonadati; phylum Pseudomonadota; class Gammaproteobacteria; order Enterobacterales; family Morganellaceae; genus Proteus; species Proteus sp. G2669. Next base: position 40,703 of record NZ_JAABLX010000010.1, read on the forward strand.
TCCATAATTGCTCAATCTCAACGTTAAAATAATAATCAGTCGTCTATCCTAATGGAATCCGCCCTACTCTTAAACCATCAAAAACCCCCTTAATGATAAAAGTATCACGAAGGGGGCGTTTTAATTGCTTTTAGTTAAAACCCGTATTAGGCAATATTCATAATTTCATCAAGATCATAGAGAGTAATAAGAGTCTGAAAACGCTCACTTACGCCTTGAATAATAAATTGGCGATGTTGTGCTTCCATCTCTGCTTTTAGGTGAACAAAAAGCGCCAATCCTGTTGAATCGATATGACTCAATGCCGAAATATCAATAATATTGATATCGGTTAATAATGCTTTACGTTGCTGCCAAGCAGGTAATAACGTTTCGCGATCTAACGTTCCTTGAAAAAAGAGGATATCGCCCTTTTTTTCCCAATTTAACGAGGACGACATGTTATTTTTTCTCATCCAGTGTGATTGGTGTTTTTGCACTAATTTCTAACTGTTTTGTTAAACCATCAACACCTTTAGAATTTAAAATATCTGACCACTCATTCTGTTTTGTGGTGATCATGCTGACACCTTCCGCAATCATGTCATAAGCTTGCCATTCGCCTGTTTTGCTGTTTTTACGCCATTGGAAATCAAGGCGAACAGGTGGGCGACCATTTTTATCAATAATGGTAACGCGAATAGTGAGGTTTGTTTTATCTGCGAACGGTTTTGCTGGCTCAATACGATATTCTTGTCCTTCATACATCGCTAATGCTTGACCATATACTTGAGCAAGGTACGCTTCAAATGCAGTAAAATATGCATCGCGTTGAGCAGGTGTTGCAGTACGATAATGAGGCCCCAATACTAATGCACCTGCATATTTAATTTGTACATATGGCAATAATTCTTGTTGAACAATTTGGCGCAAAACTTCAGGATTTTTACGAATTTCAGGCTGTTCATTTTTTAATTTAGTAAACGTTTTTTGTGCGGCATCTTCCATCAGTGTGTATGGATTGGTTTTATCTACAGCCATCGCAAAAGGTGTAATGACTAACAGTGCGACCATCAATAAGCGTTTAAACATACTTTCGCTCTCCTAAAAAAGTTTTAATAATAGGATGCTTTACTTAATTAAATGTATAAATACATCCTATAAGAATTAATGATTAAGGTAATGCTGGATGTTCTTCAGTCGGTTCAGATTCAGATTTTGCTGAGCCATCACCATCTCCTGTTTTATAAAGGAACTGACCGATGAGATCCTCTAGTACCATTGCTGAATTAGTATTAGTGATCCGTCCTCCGTCTTTAAGCAGAGTAGAATCTAATGCTTCATCATAAAAACCTAAATTCAATGCAAGGAACTGCTCACCTAATAAACCAGATGTACGAATAGACAGTGAGCTACTTTCTGGAATGTGGTCATAAATACTCAGAATATCGAGCGCGACTTCAGGACGATAGTTCCCTTCATCTTCTTCTTTTAAAGTGATAGAAGAAACACGACCAATCACCACACCACCAATCTTAACTGGGGAACGTTCTTTTAACCCACCAATATTACCGAAGCTGGCATAAACGCGATAAGTTGGTTGATTACCCATTTCTTTAATATCAGCCACTTTTAGGCATAAGAAAATCACAGCGGCTAGCGCAATCAGAACAAATAGACCAACCCAAACTTCAATTTTTTTACTTTGCATGACTTAGTTCCCAAACATCAGTGCTGTTAGCACAAAATCTAAACCCAATACGGCTAACGATGAATGAACAACAGTACGTGTTGTTGCTCTGCTAATCCCTTCTGATGTTGGGATTGCGTCATACCCGTTAAAGAGCGCTATCCAAGTGACGGTAATGGCAAAAACGACACTCTTAATAAAGCAATTCACTAAATCTAATCGCCATTCAACGGCACCTTGCATAGATGCCCAGAAAAAGCCTTCATCGATCCCTTTCCAATCCACACCAACAATGGCACCACCCCAAATACCGATGGCAACAAAAATAAGTGAAAGCAATGGCATGCTAATTAAACCGGCCCAAAAGCGGGGTGCAACGACTCGCCGTAAAGGATCGACTGCCATCATTTCTAAACTAGAAATTTGTTCTGTGGCTTTCATTAAACCAATTTCCGCTGTTAATGCAGAACCTGCTCGGCCTGCAAATAATAATGCGGTTACCACAGGGCCCAATTCTCGTAACAAAGAGAGAGCCACCATCATGCCAAGACTGGCTTCAGCACTAAATGTTGTCAGTACAAGATAACCTTGTAATCCCAGCACCATGCCAATAAATAGACCAGACACCATGATGATTAATAAAGATTGAACGCCAACGTTATACAGCTGCTTCATTAAAAGAGGCCACTGTTTACGGAATTCTGGTTTACCGACTAATGCACGAAAGAGCATAATGCCAGCTCTACCGAATGTTGCAAAAATCGCTAACGCTCTAGCGCCAATACGAGCTAATAAATTTACCACGTACTAATTTCCTCGTCCTAATAGGTCGTCCTGATAATCTCCCGCAGGAAAACGGAAAGGTACCGGGCCATCAGCAATTCCATCTAAAAACTGTCTGACTTGCCTATCTGGGTTGTCCTGTAATTCTTTTGCACTACCTTGAGCAATAACTTTTTGCTCCGCAACAATATAAGCGTAATCGGCAATGCTCAACACTTCAGGTACATCATGAGAAACCACAACACACGTCACTCCGAGTGCATGATTTAACTCATCAATCAGCTTAACAAGTACGCCCATAGTGATAGGATCTTGCCCAACAAAAGGTTCATCAAACATAATTAATTCGGGATCAAGCGCAATGGCTCTGGCTAATGCGGCTCTTCGAGCCATACCACCTGATAACTCAGAAGGCATTAAACTTGCAGCACCACGTAAACCCACGGCTTCAAGCTTCATCATCACCGTTGTACGTATAAGCGCTTCAGGTAAATTTGTATGCTCTCTTAGTGGAAAGGCTACATTTTCAAATACATTCATGTCGGTAAAAAGGGCACCAGACTGAAAAAGCATACTCATTTTCTTTCTTGCGTGATACAACGCAGAACGTGATAGCGCCGGAATATTATCGCCATCAAACCAAATTTCGCCGCTATCAGGAAGAATTTGTCCTCCCATAAGGCGTAATAAAGTTGTTTTACCAATCCCAGAAGGGCCCATAATTGCAGTCACTTTTCCTCTAGGTACAACAAGGTTAATCTCAGAAAAGATCTTCCTACTACCACGAGTGAAGTTCATATTGCGCACTTCAATTAGATTGTCAGATTGTGCGTTCATGAATAAAACATCCTCAAGCCTGTCTGCATAAACAAATTTTTACGCTATTTTGGCAGGTCATTCGTTATGTTACAAAGAAATCACCACTATTTAGCAATTTATTGCACGGTTAATTTTACTTTTCGTGCTTGGCTAGTCAAAATATGGTGAATTAGCAAAACCTTTTGACAAAATGTTTTTTTATCAGCCCTGTCTTATTGGTTTTTTCTTTCTTTACTTGCTCATTGTCGGAAAACTGATGGCATGTTGATTACTTTGTCTCTTTTAATTTTTGGATTGATGCTACTTGTTTATGCATCAGACCGATTAGTCTATGGTGCGAGCGTTTTTGCGCAATCGTTAAAAATTCCCCCCGCCGTTATCGGTATTTTAATTGTAGGCACTGGCACATCATTACCTGAACTTTTTGTTTCTACCGATGCCTCGGTTCATAATTTACCTGACATTGCTATTGGTACTGCTATTGGTTCTACACTTACCAATCTTCTTCTTATTGCGGGCATTGGGGCGATGATCTACCCCATGAACATACAATCTGCAGTACTGAAAAAAGAGCTTCCATTGATGATTATCGTCATCATGCTTGTGGGTATTATTTTATCTAGTGGAAACCTAGGGCTGAGAGAAGGTACTTTGCTCTTTTTTATTGGTTTTGCATCTATCTTTCTCATGATAAAAACGATGCATAAAACACTTACACAAGAGCGCCATGTATTACCTTTAGAAACCTTAACCCGTTTTGAATTACAGACAAATCCTCGTAATTCAGTTGCTCTTTTTTGGGTCGTTATTGCCTTACTGATTATTCCAGTTGCGACTCAAATGATATTAGATAATGTCTTTATTCTAATGCAACAGTATCATCTTAGTGGCCTTTTTGTTGGCTTAACCTTGCTATCTATTGGAACAAGCTTACCTGAATTAGCGACAACCATTGTTGCAGCGCTAAGACGTGAAAATGAATTAGCGTTAGGAAATATTATAGGTGCTAATATTTTTAACCTGACATTTGTGTTAGGAATGCCAGCATTACTTTCACCAAGTACATTTAATATCAATACGTTTTATTTTAGTTTTGCTGTACTTGGTGTGGCTAGTTTATTGTTCTCTATCTTTTCCTTAGGGCGGAAACGGCGCCTTAATCGAGGAAAAGGGATCTTCTTATTAGTTTGCTTTATTGTTTATATTACGGTGTTGTGCGTTGCACATTCTCTCTTAACCTAAAATAAATGGTACAAAAAAATGACCGAGTTTGATTTTCAGCAAGCGGGCAAAAAAGTCCTTCATATTGAACGTGATGGGTTAGCTGAACTAGAACAATATATCAACGATGATTTTACGCTTGCCTGTGAAAAGATTTTTCACTGCCAGGGTCGAGTGATTGTGATGGGTATGGGTAAATCTGGCCATATTGGGCATAAAATTGCTGCAACATTTGCCAGTACAGGAACACCTTCTTTTTTTGTTCATCCCGGTGAAGCAAGTCATGGCGATTTAGGCATGGTCACAGAAAAAGATATTGTTCTAGCGATTTCAAACTCGGGTGAAGCCAGTGAGATCCTCGCCCTCATTCCGGTTCTGAAACGCAAACAGATAACACTGATTTGTATGACACGCACTCCTCAAAGTACAATGGGGAAAGCGTCTGATATTCATCTTTGTATCAAAGTTCCTAAAGAAGCCTGCCCTTTAGGACTTGCTCCCACAACAAGTACAACAGCAACATTAGTGATGGGTGATGCGCTGGCCATCGCACTTTTACGTGCTCGAGGCTTTACTGCTGAAGATTTTGCCCTTTCTCATCCTGGTGGTGCATTAGGTCGTAAATTACTCCTTCATGTGAGTGACTTAATGAATAAAGACGCTGATATCCCTCGCGTTACTAAAGACGCAACGTTACGCGAAGCACTTGTTGAGATTACCCGTAAAAAATTAGGTATGACGGTAATCTGCGATGATAGTATGTTGATTAACGGTATCTTTACTGACGGTGACTTACGACGCATATTTGATTTAGGAATTGATCTTAACAATGCCAAAATCTCTGATGTGATGACAAGAGGAGGTATTCGTATTCGCCCTGATTGTTTAGCCGTTGAAGCACTAAATTTAATGCAAGCAAAACATATCACCTCGTTGTTAGTAACAGAACAAGATAGTGATATCCTGTTAGGTGTTTTACATATGCATGATCTATTACAAGCCGGTGTTGTATAAGCTAGTCATAACGTTCGAAGGATAAAAATGAATACAATGATAGAAACTTGTTATGGTGCAGTAAGCGAGCAAGTCATCAAAAAAGCAGAAAAAATCCAATTGCTGATTTGTGACGTTGATGGTGTTATGTCGGACGGACTCATTTATATGGGCAATAATGGCGAAGAGCTAAAAGCTTTTAATGTCCGTGATGGGTATGGCATTCGTTGTTTGCTTACATCAGGCATTGAGGTTGCTATCATTACAGGTCGTCAATCTAAGCTGTTAGAAGATCGTGCTAAAACGCTTGGCATTACATATCTTTACCAAGGTCAGCATAATAAGCTTTTGGCGTATCAACAACTGTTAGATACACTAAACCTTAAACATGAACAAACTGCCTATATTGGTGACGACCTGATAGATTTACCTGTAATGGAAAAAGTTGGACTCTCCGTCGCGGTTGCCGATGCACATCCATTACTCACACCTCGGGCGGACTACGTTACTCGCATTATGGGTGGGCGTGGTGCAGTACGAGAATTATGTGATTTAATCCTTTTAGCTCAAGGTCGGCTTGAAGAAGCTAAAGGTCTTTCGATTTAACGTATAACGACACAGAATGAATAAATTAAAATCCTGGTTTACCTTAATTCTTGCAATTATCGCCCTTGGGCTAATTGGCTGGAACTATACTAACAACACTGAATTCGGTGATAGTGAAGTTGTTGATGATGGTCAACCAACTTATCAATCTAAATCATCGATATCTTTTGTTTACGAGCCAACAGGTATACTTGGATATAAACTCGTTGCTGATGATGTCAAAAACTATGCTCAGCAAAAGTTTACATGGTTTACTAACCCTGTCTTAACCACTTATTCGCCGACAGGGGATGCAACATGGACCGTGCGCGCCAATAAAGCCAAGCTAACCAACAGTAAAATGCTCTATCTTTATGGCGATGTTCAAATTGATAGCTTAGCGGATGACTCTCAACTACAGAGAATAAGCACTGATAACGCTATCGCGAATTTGGATACACAGGATGTTTCCTCTGATGATGAAGTGACTATTATCGGCGTCGGACTGAAATCAGTCGGCTTAAAAATGCGAGGCAATCTGCGCGAGAAACACGCAGAGCTGATTGAAAAGGTAAACACCTATTATGAGATCCCAAATGAATCAAAAAATCCGTAATACACTGATTATCGGTACATTATTAGCAATAAGTGTACCTGCGATGGCGCTTAAAGATGACACGCAACAACCTATCGTTGTCAATTCAGAAAAACAGTCGCTTGATCTAGAGAAAAATGTCACGACATTTACACAAAATGTTGTAATTAAACAAGGATCTATCGATATTCGTGCTGATAAAGTCGTTGTTACACGCCCTGGTGGTGACTCTAAAAAAATCGTCATTGAAGCATTTGGTAATCCCGTAACTTTTTATCAGTTACAAGATGATGGCAAACCTATCAAAGGTCGTGGCGACAAGATGACCTATGAAATGGATAAAGAATTGATGACCTTAACGGGTAAAGCCTATCTTGAACAATTAGACAGTAATATCACTGGTGATAAGATCACTTATCTCGTCCCAACTCAGCAAATGGAAGCATTTAGCGGTAAAGGTAAACAAGTTACCACTGTTTTACTGCCTTCCCAGTTGCAAGAGAAAGGTACTGGTGCTAACAACAAAGGTAAGTAACACTTTATGGCGCTGTTAAAAGCTGAAAATTTAGCAAAAGCATACAAAGGGCGCACCGTTGTCGGTGATGTTAGCCTGAATGTTAATTCAGGTGAAATTGTAGGCTTACTTGGCCCTAATGGTGCCGGTAAAACAACAACATTCTATATGGTTGTCGGCATTGTCGCTCGTGATGCAGGTAGTATTACTATTGATGATGAAGACATCACTCTGTTACCGTTACATGAACGTGCGCGTAAAGGAATAGGCTATCTACCTCAAGAAGCCTCTATTTTTAGACGGCTAAGCGTTTATGACAACATTATGGGAATTTTAGAAATTCGCCATGATTTAACACCAGAGCAGCGAAAAGATCGTGCAGAAGAGCTATTAGAAGAGTTCAATGTAAGCCATTTGCGTAACAGCTTAGGGCAATCATTATCAGGGGGTGAACGCCGTCGAGTTGAAATTGCACGCGCGTTAGCTGCAAACCCTAAATTCATTTTATTAGATGAACCTTTTGCTGGTGTTGATCCAATTTCAGTATTGGATATTAAAAAAATTATCCAGCATCTACGTGATTATGGATTAGGTGTACTGATTACTGACCATAATGTTCGTGAAACATTAGATGTGTGTGAACGAGCCTATATTGTCAGCCAAGGTCACCTTATCGCTCATGGTTCACCAGAAGAAATTCTTGAAAATGAGCAAGTTAAACGTGTTTACTTAGGTGAAGGCTTCCGCCTTTAATCTTAGATTCACTTTTACTCTGTCATGGATGACAACAGCCAAGGACTCATCGCATTATTATGAAACAAAGTCTGCAACTTCGTCTCAGTCAGCAATTGGCAATGACGCCACAGCTACAACAGGCTATTCGTTTGTTGCAACTTTCGACGCTTGAATTACAACAAGAAATTCAGCAAGCGCTTGAATCCAACCCTCTTCTCGAACAAGACGACGATCAACAAGATCCCATTTCAGATGATGCCTCTCATACAGAAAATCAATCTGACTCTACAACAGAAACAACAACTGAAAACGAAGTTGAAGAGTTTGACACACTGGATGCTTTAGAACAAAAAGAGATGCCTGACGATCTCCCATTAGACACTCAATGGGAAGAAATCTACACCGCGGGCACACCTTCTGGTACCAGTAATGACTATATGGATGACGAACTCCCACTGTATCAAGGTGAAACAACAGCTTCATTACAAGATTATCTGACATGGCAGGCTGATCTCACTCCGTTTACAGAAACAGACAGAGCCATTGCCATAAGTATTATCGATGCAGTTGATGAAACAGGATATTTAACTGTTACAACAGATGACATCCTGCTTGGAATGGGCGATGATGAGATAGAGCTTGATGAAGTTGAAGCCGTATTAAAACGTATTCAACGCTTTGATCCTATTGGAGTTGCAGCGCGTGATTTAAAGGAGTGTCTTTTGATCCAGCTTTCTGCTTTTTCAACAGATACCCCTTATCTTAAAGAAACACAGTTGGTCATTAGCCAACATTTAGAATTATTGGGTAATCGCGACTTTCGCCAATTGATGCGCCAAACGAAGTTACGTGAAGAGACATTAAAATCGGTTATTGAGATAATTCAATCACTTGATCCTAAACCTGGATTAAGTATTGATACAAGTGAGTCAGAGTATGTTATCCCAGATATACTGGTAAAAAAATCAGGTGAACGCTGGCAAGTTGAGTTAAATACAGATAGCATTCCTCGCCTACGTATAAATGAAACCTATGCTGCATTGGGTCAGTCAACTCAAAATGAGAGCGATGGAAAATTTATTCGTGACAATTTACAAGAAGCCAAATGGCTGATAAAAAGTTTAGAAAGCCGTAATGAGACATTATTAAAAGTCGCTCATTGCATTGTTGACACACAGCAGGCATTTTTCGAATTGGGTGAAGAGCATATGAAACCCCTCGTGTTAGCGGATATCGCTGAACAGGTTGAAATGCACGAATCCACCATTTCTCGAGTGACAACGCAAAAATTTTTGCATTGCCCAAGAGGAATTTTCGAATTGAAGTATTTTTTCTCTAGCCATGTGAATACTGATAGCGGAGGCGAAGCCTCTTCAACAGCAATCAGGGCTTTAGTGAAGAAACTAATCGCAGCAGAAAATCCAGCGAAACCACTTAGTGATAGTAAACTGGCTGATATGCTCGCAGAACTTGGTATCCAAGTTGCTCGACGCACTGTTGCGAAATATAGAGAGTCATTATCCATCCCGCCTTCAAATCAACGCAAAGAGTTGGTTTGAGCATAATTGAGAAGGAAGACACTATGGAACTTCAAATCACTGGTCATAACATTGAATTAACTGATGCTCTGCGTGATACCGTCAAAGCAAAAAGCGCGAAATTACCTCAGTTCTTTGACAAAATTAATAACGTTCAGGTTATCCTGAAAGTCGAGAAAGTGAATAAAATCGCTGAAGCGACCATTCAAGTTAATGGCGGTGAATTACATGCCTCTGCTGAAGCAGAAGATATGTACGCAGCAATTGATGGATTAATGGATAAACTGGCTCGTCAATTAACCAAACACAAAGATAAACTGAGACAACATTAATTCATTTCCCATTGCGAAATGGGGATACAATCGGCGAAGTTACTGCGTTGTTTATGACTCGGTTCAAGCCAACGCCTAATCAATATCAGTAACAAAAAACCAGATGTCACTTTGTGGCATCTGGTTTGCTGGTCTAAGTGAATAAGACAATGAATAACGATACAAAGATGAATATTAGCGACGTACTTTCTCTGGCATGTACACATAATGATGTACATTGCACGAGTAAAAAGCGCGCGTTAGAAATTATCAGTGAAAATGCAGCAAAAGCACTTAATTTACCCGAAACACTGATATTTGAAGCCTTACTGACGCGTGAAAAAGTCGGTACAACAGGGATTGGGGGTGGTTTAGCTATCCCTCATGGACGTATTGAAAGTGATGAAACAGAAAAAGTAGTTGGTGTGTTTCTTCACCTAAGCGAACCTATTGCCTTCGACGCTATTGATAATCAACCTGTCGATTTGTTGTTCGCATTACTCGTTCCTGCAACACAGTGCAAGGAACATTTACACACACTGTCTTTGATTGCAAAACAGTTGGCAGACAAAAACTTATGTCGCCGACTACGCTCCGCACAAAGTGATGAAGAGCTTTATCAGATTATCACAGAATAACCCCTACGGGTTTGTTGGGACGCGAATAGCATACAGTGGGATGATATTCATCACTGGGAAATTATAGGGGAGCTACCTCATGGTGCTGATGATAGTCAGCGGACGCTCTGGTTCAGGTAAGTCAGTCGCTTTGCGTGCGCTTGAAGACATGGGATTTTATTGTGTTGATAACTTGCCTGTTGATCTTTTACCTGAGCTCGCAAAAACACTGGCTGAACGTGATGCTTCTGCTGCCGCAGTCAGTATTGATGTCCGAAATATGCCAGAGTCGCCGGAGATCTTCGAAAAAGCGCTGGAAAGTTTACCCGCTGAATATTCTCCACAACTCTTATTTTTAGACGCAGATAGAAATACTTTAATTCGTCGTTATAGTGATACACGACGCTTGCACCCACTTTCGACCAAAAACCTTTCATTAGAAATGGCAATTGATACCGAAAGTGATCTGCTTGAGCCATTGCGATCACGTGCTGATCTCATCATTGACACCTCTGAGATGTCAGTCCATGAGCTTGCAGAAATGCTGCGGACTCGTTTATTAGGTAAACGTGAACGTGAGCTGACAATGGTCTTTGAATCCTTTGGCTTTAAGCACGGTATTCCTATTGATGCAGATTATGTTTTTGATGTGCGTTTCTTACCAAACCCACATTGGGACCCTAAGCTGCGCCCGATGACAGGCCTCGATCGCCCTGTTGCGGCATTTTTAGATAGACACACCGAAGTTCATAATTTTATTTATCAAACCAGAAGCTATCTTGAACTCTGGTTGCCGATGTTAGAAACCAATAACCGTAGCTACTTGACGGTTGCAATTGGTTGTACGGGGGGTAAACACCGTTCGGTTTATGTTGCAGAACAACTTGCCGACTATTTCCGCTCTAGAGGGAAAAACGTACAATCACGACACAGAACACTAGAAAAACGCAAATGACCCAATATCGACAAGTTGCGATTAAAAATCGACTCGGCATGCATGCAAGGCCGGCGATGAAATTGTTTGATTTAGTGAAAACATTTCAATCAACCGTCATTTTACGCAACAACGAAGGGGTTGAAGCACAAGCAGATAGTGTAATTGCTATGCTAATGTTAGATTCAGAGCAAGGCAGTCAAATTGATATAGAAGTGACAGGTAGTGATGAAAATGAAGCTATTGATGCTATTATCGCATTATTTGAATCAGGGTTTGATGAAGAATAATCGTAATAGAAAACAATAGATTAGCATTTCTTAACTAAATAACCCGAAAGAGACTGTGATCACTGTCTCTTTCTTTTTTATACAGAACCGCCTATTATCTCTTATATGAGTTTAACAACACCCCCACCTCACCCGTGGGGGTGTTGTTTTGCATTGGAATAAATTGGAGTGTGGTATGACAAAGCCAACAATTATCATCAACGAACTTGATGCTGAACGTTTAGATTCATTGCTAGAGCAACCGGCCTTTGCAGATAGCCCTATTGCTGAAGCCTTGAATGAAGAATTAGATCGTGCTGACATTGTTACACCAGCTGATATCCCTGCTAACATTGTCACAATGAACAGCAAAGTCCGCTTTATGGACTTAAAAAACAATGAAGAACGTACACGTACTTTAGTGTATCCCGCTTCATTAAAAGATAGCACCACTGAACTTTCAGTCATGGCACCAATGGGTGCTGCGCTACTGGGTTTAGCAATTGATGACGAAATCAGTTGGAAGCTGCCTAATGGCCTTGAAACTAAGGTTAAAGTATTAGAAATTCTATACCAACCTGAAGCTGCAGGTGAATTACACCGTTAAGTAGAGCTGAAGGTTCGCGTCTTATTTTTATCTTCTCAAATTGAAAAGCACACTGATAAACGCGATATCTCAGCCCATTGCGGGCTGAGATTAAAGGTTGTGAGGAGTGTCTAAAATTTACTCACCTGCAATACTCATTTCTGGTAATAACAACGATCCACACTGAACATTACTGCGCATCTCAATATCATCACCCATAGTGGCAATATTAGCCCACATATCTTTTAGATTACCAGCAATAGTCACTTCACTAACAGGGTACTGAATTTCACCATTCTCAACCCAAAAACCGCTTGCACCACGCGAATAATCACCCGTCACGGTACTGACGCCTTGTCCCATCAATTCAGTAACAACAAGGCCTGTTCCCATCTCTTTTAATAGTGCATCAAACGATAAACCTTGTCCTGGAATATACCAGTTATGGATACCACCAGCATGGCCATTACTTTTTAAACCCAGTTTTCTTGCTGAGTAAGAGGTTAATAACCACTCTTGTAATACGCCATCTTTAATGATTTCGGCATCGGTTGTACGCACACCTTCGCTATCAAACGGTGTTGATGCCAGACCTCTAATTAAGTGAGGACGCTCTTGAATATTTAGCCACTGAGGGAAAATTTGCTTACCTAAACTATCGAGTAAACAAGAAGACTCACGATAAATCATACTCCCACTGATTGCCGCAACCAAATGACCAAAAATACCTGTCGCAACATCTGCCGCAAAAATAACAGGAGCTTTCATGGTTGGGAGTTTACGAGGTGCAAGGCGAGATAAAGTACGACGAGCACACTCTTGCCCTACCCATTCAGGTGATGCTAAATCATCAAAACGACGGCTAATGGTATAAGCATAATCGCGCTCCATATCTTCGCCATCACGAGCAATCACACAACTCGACATTGAATAGCGTGAAGATGAATAGCTTTTTAATAAGCCAAGGCTATTCCCAAATACACGAGTTCCACTGTGGCTATTAAAACTGCCCCCTTCGGTATTAATAATTCGGCTATCACTGTCTAACGCCGCTTTTTCTGCTCTTGAAGCCAGCTCTATTGCCTTATCTGCAGTCACATCAGTTGGATGGTATAGATCAAGGAAAGGTGCATCAAATGCTAATAACTCTTTATCAGCAGGGCCTGCATAAGGATCAACAGAAGTATAACGCGCAATATCCACCGCAGCTTGTACTGCACGTTTAATCGCATCAGGACTTAAATCGGTAGAAGAAGCACTGCCTTTGCGTTGTTGTTGATAAACCGTAATGCCTAACGCCCCATCACTGTTAAATTCAACATTTTCAACTTCACCATAACGTGTACTAACACTAATACCTGTTGATTTATTAATAGCGACTTCTGCACTGTCACACAGTTTTTCCGCCAGCTCCAATGCAAGCGAGACGGCGTCTTCAAGCTGTTTTACCTGATCTGAATTATTCATTGAGAACCATTTTTCCTAAGGAGAACATCACTTTTTACTTATTTTTAGCAAAGTAAATCAATTGACAGGTGGTCAACAAGCGATTTTCCCAGTTACAATAGAAGATATATGAATGTTATCACCCGTCGGGCTTTTGGTCATTCACCAAATCACACTCCCGGCTTACTCTGCAACAGGAATTTTTATTATGGCAAAGCAGCCTGAAGAGTGGCATTACCTCAATCCTGAATTTGACGATACTTCGTCAGAAGAGGAAGAAGAGGAAGAAATTATCTGGGTCAGCAAAAGCGAAATTAAACGTGATGCTGAAGCGCTCAAAAAACTAGGTACTGAATTAGTAGAATTAAGTGCGCAAGAATTAGAGCGTGTGCCATTAGATGAGAAATTATTAGCCTCTATTCAATTAGCACAAAAAGTACAGCGTGAAGCGCGCCGTCGCCAAATTCAATATATCGGAAAATTACTGCGCAATGTGGATGAAGATCCGATCCGCCAAGCGCTTGATAAACTAAAAAACCGCCACAACCAACAGATCTTAGTACTCCATAAATTAGAAGATCTGCGAATTCGCCTTGTCGAAGGTGGCAATGAAGTGATTGAAGAAGTCGTCGCTCTTTATCCAATGGCAGATCGCCAGCAATTGCGCACACTTATCCGTAATGCGAAAAAAGAAAAAGAAGCAAACAAGCCTCCAAAATCATTCCGCTTACTGTTTCAATATCTAAAAGATTTATCAGAATCAGCATAAAACCTGATCATCCTGAAAACGCAGTGTCAATTCAGCCTCACTGCGATTTTCAGGGCATATTTTTACTCTAAATTATTTTTGTGTATTTTATGCTCACAATGAAAGCTCAATACGTCTTTACCAAGTGTATTTTGTGCTTCTTGCATCAACTCAACTAAAGGCTGAAAATCGCTGGAATGATGAGGCAAATGCTTGAAAATGATTTTTACGGGTAATTCAATTTCTCCCATTAATACATCCCATAATGCATCTAAGTTATTACCAAAATGCTCATCTAACTGAAATTGCAATGCAAAATCCCGATAAAAAGCATCTCTATCTGCCAGCATCTTAAAATCAAAAACAACCTGTTTCATTAAGGGGCAACCTTTGTCATTGTACGATAATGATCTGTGGTGACATAAATAAGCCCATCATTCGAATAGAGCAATCTATCACTACCTCGATGACCACATTGATAATTTACATCGGCTTCATACCACTGGCGTCCCGCTTCTTCAGGCAACTGTTTTTCACGATTCATAAAACGATCGCCACCAATAGCCCTTCCTGGTAATACTTCACACAAATTACCTGCTTTTGCATTCCAGCCTTTTTCTCTTGCTTGTTTTTTAGTGAGATAAAAATCAGGTAGTTGTTGATGACGTTGCAAATAGTTAGCCACTGCGCTAGCTTGCGTTTTTTCATCGATAGACAGTGGAATTTGTGCCGGCTTATTGGTGCTATTGCTAGATGATGTTGGAATAGAAACTGACGATGAAGATACTGATGTTTCACTTTCGGGAAGCAAGCCCTTATAAAGAACACCAAATAAAACAGCAATAACAATAATAACTGGTAATAAACGTTTACCCATAAATTAGCACCTTCATGATAAAAAACTCCATCAATTGATGGAGTTTAATAAATACACTTAAATAACGATAGCAATAATTAAGCTGTACCACCTACCGTGATTTTATCCAGCTTCAAGGTTGGTTGACCAACGCCAACAGGTAGGCTTTGCCCTTCTTTACCACAAACACCGACCCCCTTGTCTAGCGCAAGATCATTGCCCACCATTGAGACTTGTTGCATAGCTTCAATACCTGAACCAATCAGCGTGGCACCTTTAATCGGTTTCGTTATCTTTCCGTTTTCAATTAAATAAGCTTCAGAAGTTGAGAAAACAAATTTACCCGATGTAATATCAACCTGACCGCCACCAAAATTAGGTGCATAAATACCACGATCAACACTCGCAATAATCTCTTCTGGTGACGATTTACCCGCTAGCATGTAAGTATTGGTCATACGAGGCATTGGAAGGTGTGCATAAGACTCACGGCGACCATTTCCTGTTGGTGCAACACCCATTAAACGAGCGTTCATCTTATCTTGCATATAACCTTTTAAGATACCGTTTTCGATTAACACATTGTATTGACCCGGAACACCTTCATCATCAATAGCAACAGAGCCACGACGTCCTTCAATTGTGCCATCATCAACTATGGTACAAAGCTCAGAAGTCACTTTTTCACCAAGACGACCTGAAAATACAGAGGTTTCACGACGGTTGAAATCACCTTCTAAACCATGCCCAACAGCTTCATGTAATAACACGCCCGGCCATCCTGCACCTAGTACCACAGGCATTGTTCCAGCCGGTGCGGCAATTGCAGATAAATTCACTAATGCCATCCGCACCGCTTCACGCGCGTAAGTCACAGCATGGCTTTCGCCATCAACTTTCATTAAAAAGTAGTCATAACCAAAACGACCACCGCCGCCACTTGCACCACGTTCACGTTTGCCATCTTCTTCCACCAGCACGCTGACAGAAAGGCGAACTAAAGGACGTACATCGGCTGCTAACGTGCCATCGGTTGCTGCAACAAGTACATGCTCATAAACACCGGTTAATGATGCATTAACCTGCTTAACACGTTTGTCTTCAGCTCTAGCAGCTTTATCTACCTCATGCAAGAGTGCAATTTTCTCTTCACGAGAGAGGCTTTGCAGCGGATCATTTAAGCTGTATAGCGGAGAATGTTGAATAGCACCTAAAGTATGGATATGACCATTACCTTTGGCCTGAACAATACTTCGTGCAGCATGCGCACTTTGGTTAAGTGCGTTAAGCGTTAGTTGGTCGGCATAAGCAAAACCGGTTTTTTCACCGTAAATTGCTCTAACGCCAACACCTTGATCAATATTGTAAGAGCCATCTTTAATAATCTGATCGTCGAGGATCCAAGCCTCGTGATAACTTGACTGAAAATAAAGATCACCATAATCAATTTGACGCTGTGCAAGCTGCTCTAGTGTTGATGCTAAATCATCTAAACTAAGTTTGTTTGCTTCCAACAGACTTTCGCTGACAACAGCTAAACTCATAATTCTTCTTTATCCTTAACTTTTTTGATTAAGTGGGTCAGTTTCGGGCGAAAACGGTTATGTTTCACGACCCGTATCTGTTCACGCATACCGTGTAAACTTTCGACACCAACATTCAGCGTTAGCGCACTGACAGCATCAGGATTCTTTTTCAAGACTTTTCCCCAGCCATCAATCGCCATGGTATGACCCCAAGTCCGGCGCGTATCATGTGTACCCACTTGTGCTGGCGCTAAGATAATACACTGATTCTCAATCGCACGAGCACGTAATAAAGGCTCCCAGTGCGCTTTCCCTGTTAAACGGGTAAAAGCCGCTGGTACAGAGATTATCTCTGCCCCTTTTTCTCTTAATGCTTGGAAAATACCAGGGAAGCGTAAGTCATAACAGATCGTTAAACCTAATTTCCCAACGGGAGTATCAACGACGGTTAAGCGCTCACCACGTTGATAAATAGAAGATTCATTATATTCGCCCTGTTCATCATCAATACTCACATCAAACATATGAATTTTATCATAACGAGCGCGAATAACGCCTTCATCATCGAAAACCAAACTACTGCTGGTAATTTGATCTGGGGAGTCTCGACTAATCAAAGGCATAGAACCGACTAAGATCCATACTTTGTAACGCTGAGCCATTTTAGCAATTGCATTTTGCAACGGCCCATCCCCCTGAATTTCAGCGTGTTTATGATAATCTTTAGAGTTCGAAAAAAGTAACGCATTTTCAGGTGTTAATACCAGTTTCACTGAATCGGGTAATTGCTTAATCTGTTGCTCGATTTGCGCCAGATTATTTTTTGTATTTTTTCCGCTACAAAGTTGCAAAAGTGCGACATTAACTTTTTTCATAACGCCTGATTCTCCTTAAGCTGACGCAGTACTTCGTCAATTTTGGGTTGTTCCATAGTTCCGGTCACATGATAACGGATAACTGAAATCTTACTCCAAAGTGGCCCCAGAACCTTTGATGCCGCAAATACTGCGGCGCCTGCAATTGGGTTTATTGCGAAAGCCGTGGCAACACCGACTGTAGCTGAAATCTCAGGGGTGACTACAACCTGTAGATCCATTTGACGTTCAAGTAAATCCACTTTCCCACTTATCGCAATATCAGCAATAACACCATCAACATGAACTCTCTCTGCATTCATAATACCTTGATTAATCGTAATTTCACTTTTAATCGAATCATATTCAAAATGCTCACTGAAAGTATCTCTAAAATCAAACTGCAATTTACGTAAAAGTGCATCAAAACTTACTAGTCGTAGTAATTTACCCGCTTGTCCTACATCGACTTTCTCTATGCGTCCTTTGCCTAAAACAGATTTAATATCACCATTTAAGTTCGCAATATTAAAATTCCACGGTGTATCATGCCATTGTAATGAAAAATCGGCAGAAAGCGGAGATTGTAAAATGGGTACGATATACCCAAAATAAGCGGCCAATTCATCAATTTCGTCAGCTTTCAGCTTACCGATTATTTTTGTCGTGTTATTTCCGTCTAGACCTTCAGACCACACACCATTAACCTGAAGCTCACCACTGCTATTTTCCAATTTACCGCCAGTTAAAAATAAAGCACCTTTATTTTGTTTTAACGAACCTTCAATTTTCCCTAAGAGTAAACCATTAATCCAACACTCCCGGCATTCAAAATCAATAGAAGGAATATTTTTCACTGAAAACTTCAATGCATTAGGATCATAAATATTGGCCATTTTTAATGGTTTTTCTTCTTGAGAAGTGGATGCACCATTAAAATAGAGATAATTAATATTTACTTTCCAAGGTGCTGATGTTTCAGGGATAAATACATCACCTCGTAATTCACTTCCTGAAAATGCTAATTTTACACCATCACTAACTCGCATAATTTCAGTTTGTGGATTATTCCATTTTTGCCCAGCAAAATTTAAATCGGGCAAACTGATATGCACATTATCAGGGAAACTCACTGCATTTTCAGAAGGTGTTAATGATGAAAAGGCAATTAATGTCGGTAACCATTTATCTCCTTCTAGTTCTTTAAGAGCAATGGTTAAACGTTGTTGTGAGCTTAACTCCGGTAACTTGAGGGTAGAAGAAACAAGGTTACCTTGTAATAAACGAAGTTGTTTACCTAATCCCCATTGGCTATTAAGTTTCCACTGTTTTTCAGCGTTAGCATTCACAGTCAAGGTTTCACTATTACCATTTGCTGAAATCACAATAGGGGAAGAGTTTTTTAGATCTAGAGTTTCAGGTACTGTTAATTTACTTTTTAATGTATTGATATTCCCTGTTAAATCAACTTGATAATCGACATCACCTTTTTCGGGGATCTTAACATTAACGTTGCCATTCCATGGGAATACACCACTAAATTTTTGCTGAATATCGCTAGGCAAGCCCTGAATTTTTTGAATATCCCATTGGCCTTTTAACCCTACATCTACTTGATAATTATCCACCGTATTATGGCTTGTAAATGAAAATGCGAGTGGCTGACCAAACCAATTAGCTGTTAATGTATCACTTTCAAGTTTGTCATTATGGTAACGAAATTGCCCGCTAACACCCTTTAACGTGGTATCCATAAAATTCAATGTGACATCATTATTTTTTAAATTTATCTCGCCAGATGCAACAACATCATCGCCGCCAAAAGGAATATCAAGCTTCAATGTGCCATTAATTTTTCCTGCCACTTTAAGCTCTTCAAGTGTATGACCAATACTCGCCATTTGAGAATCTAAGAAATACTCTTTCAGCTCATCACCCGTAGCTTGAATATCTGCATTAATTAAGATCTTTTCTTGTCGATAGCTCTCAATCACCGCACTTAAGTTCGTAGCAGTTGCTTTACCCACTTTCGCTTCTGACGATGACATCCATAACCCATCATTTTTAAAATCTAGATTAATATCGAGATCGAATAATGCAGGCCATTCACTATCAAATTTAAACGTAGCATGTTTAACAGGGGCATAAACTTGGAACCACCCTTTGTGATTATCAAAAGGAAAATCTGTCGGATCACCATGGAAGATAAATGTTCCATTATCAATATTACCCGCAATAATCGCATCTGAAAGATATTGAGTAAGTTCTTTACCAACATACTCTTCTGGCAGATAACGCCATGCATCTCCGGCATTAGTCACTCTTACGCCAGATAAAATAGAAAGCTGCTGATCTTCACCTTGCTTTTCATAACGAAAATCTCCTGCAACCCATGCTGAAGTTGCTTGAATATCTAATCCTTGGCTCCAAAGTGACAAATTATCCCCAGAATGTTGCCAATAGAGTGTTCCTTTTCCTTTTTCGATATTCAGTGGTGCTTTAAATAATTCGCCAGTATCTATTTCACTGTCAGCTAGGGCAAAGTTAAGTTCACCACTTTGCATGCTCCCTTTTAATTGCCCACTGAAATGTTGCACTGATGGGATCTCTTGCCAACGCTTCCAACCTACATTTTCCCAAGAGAGATTAATCGCACTTTGCTCGAAGTGTTCAGGCGTGAGATCTAAGGCAAAATCGTTAACCACACCAGAAAATTGGCGATACTGCCACTGACGTACAAAATCAGGAGTTAAAAACGAAAATAATGGTAACAGTGAATACAGCCTATCTAACTCGATATTTTTAGCTCTAATACGCCATGCTTCATCATGTTGTTTTTCTTTCGGTTGATAGAGAACAGCTAAATAACCATCAGGCCACTCTTCACCATCCATAGTAATTTTTCGAGTATAAGGAATATCAGCAAGCCAGCCATTCTCTTGTCTTCTCATGCGTAAAATTAAATCTTCAACATTTAATACATGTGAAGTGCCTTCACTACGCCAATCCATTTCACCTTGATGAATTTGTAATTGGCTTCCCGTAATACGGCCTTTAGTAATTTCAATCCAGTTTGATAAGCTTGCTTTAGCTTCACCTAAACCACTATTATTTTTTACCCACTGGCTAAGCCAAGGTGAAATATCAATATCATCAGCAGTAAGAAACACCTTACCATTATCAATTAAGCCTTCATTCGTGGTATAGAGGTCGAGGCGAACTTTTAAACCACCATAGTGATTAATCGGTGTATCAAGGGTGACTTCACCTTGAGCACGATGACGTTTTTTTTGATTCAGCCACATCAACTCAGGAATATGTAATGTACTGGTATCACCTGACGGGGTTAGAAAAATAAAACGGCTTTTGACTAGCTTAAAGCGATCGAATTGTTCAAGAAAAAGTGAAGAAATATCATCAGGTGCAGTTAGCGTAATATCGCCACTTTGCCCAGTAAAAATAGGCCGTTGGTAATTGACATCTAATTGATCAAAAGTCAGCTCACGAAAATGAGGACGGAGGGTCAATAATGAACGCCACACATCAAAAGAAAAAGTCACTTTTTCTGCGCTAACGTTTACATCTTTATTCTTAATATTAAGTCCGTTGACTTGAATATCAGGGCCAAAATTCTGCCATTCCCCATTAATTTTCGTTATTGAAACAGGGGTATTAAGTTGTTTTGTTAAATACGTTTCTATTTCAGGGCGATAATCATCTAAACGAGGCAGAAAATAGCGAAACCCGCTTAACACCAAGGCAAAAACGATGAGGCAAAAAACTGTTATAACTAACAGGTATTTAGGCAGCCGCTTCATTTTTGTCTCCTTTCTGCCATCATATTCATTAGGAAGGCGACTCCATTACATCATCACCACATCAAATTGCTCCTGACTATAGAGTAGCTCAGTTTGCACTTTTACTTGCTTACCCACGAAAATTTCAACCTCTGCTAATGCATGGGATTCATCACCTTTTAACGCATCAGCAACCGCCGTAGAGGCATAAACTAAGAATCGATCTGCATCAATCGTTTTATGTACACGCACTATCTCACGTAAAATTTCATAGCAGACTGTTTCAACTGATTTTACCGTACCTCGCCCTTGGCAAGTTGGGCAGTCATCACAAAGTACATGCTCAAGGCTTTCTCGTGTTCTTTTACGTGTCATTTCCACTAAACCGAGTTGAGAAAAACCATTAATGGTCGTTTTCACTCTATCTTTACTTAAGGCTTGTTCAAGTGATGCCAATACTCTGCGTTTATGTTCATCATTATTCATATCAATAAAATCAATAATAATGATACCGCCTAAGTTACGTAACCGTAATTGACGAGCAATAGCTTGGCTTGCCTCAATATTAGTATTAAAAATGGTTTCTTCTAAATTTCGATGACCAACAAAAGCCCCCGTATTAATATCAATCGTCGTCATTGCTTCTGTTTGATCGATAATGAGGTAACCGCCTGACTTTAATTCAACTTTACGCTCTAAAGCCCGTTGAATTTCATTTTCAACACCATAGAGATCGAAAATAGGCTGATTCCCTTGGTGTAATTCAAGTTTAGCGGTTAATTCAGGAATGTATTCACCAATAAATTCCTGTAATTGATTATAAGTTAATTTAGAATCAACACGTATGCTATCTAATTCAGAGCCAGCAAAATCACGTAAAATACGCTGTGCTAAAGCTAATTCACCATAAATTTGAATGCGGGTTTTATTTCTTTTCTTACGCTCAATAATTTTATTCCACAAGCGTTTAAGAAAAGCGGCATCTTGCTTAATTTCATGCTCGCCAACACCTTCGGCGGCTGTACGAATAATAAATCCCCCATTTTCATCGCAATACTCTTCAACGAGTTGCTTTAAACGCTCGCGCTCTTCTTCGCTATCAATTCGTTGAGAAACACCTACATGAGATGCACCTGGCATAAACACTAAATAACGGGAAGGCAATGTAATATCGGTGGTCAGGCGAGCGCCTTTTGTTCCTAAAGGATCTTTAACCACTTGTACAATTAAATCTTGGCCTTGGTGGACTAATTGCGCAATATCACGAACATTAAACTTTTTCTGCTCTTCACCTGCGATACATTCAGTGTGAGGCATAATATCAGAAGCATGTAGAAAAGCGGCTTTATCTAGCCCGATGTCAATAAATGCAGCTTGCATCCCGGGTAATACGCGACTTACCCGACCTTTGTAGATGTTTCCGACGATACCTCGTTTCGCTTCTCTTTCGACATGAATTTCTTGAAGTATGCCTCCACGAATATAAGCAACTCGAGTTTCAGATGGCGTCACATTCACTAATAACTCTGCTGTCATGAAATCTCCTTCTCATTAGCTAGAGACAAAAATTGAGCTATCAATGCTTCGGTTTCAACAAGAGGTAATCCGACAACAGCATGATAACTCCCCTCAATCCGTTGAACAAAACGGCCTCCTTTTCCTTGAATACCGTAAGCACCAGCTTTATCCATTGGCTCTCCTGACTCAATATACGCGCTAATCTCACTCTCTGTCATCTTTCGAAAAGTGACGTGTGTGACGACTAATTGGCTCAATGTGCGTGTTTTATTAGAGATAGCAATTGCCGTCATCACTTGATGAGTTGCACCTGAAAGTGAACGTAGAATTTGTGCTGCATGGGCTTTATCACGCGGTTTTTCAAGAATATGACCATCATGAACCACAATGGTATCCGAGCCTAGAACAGGATAATCATAGGGTGCTTGTCGTACACCTTCTTGTGATTTTTCTTTTGCCAAACGAAGGACATAATCTTCTGGTGATTCACCTTGTTGCCAAATTTCATCAATAGCAGGGGTGATAATACTAAACTCAACATCTAATAACGCGAGAAGTTCACGTCTTCTTGGTGAGCTGGATGCAAGATAAAGCGTGGTCACAGATAATGTCCTCATGACGGTAACGCAAAAGAGACCGCCATAAGCCAATTAACTTAGTGAACTGAAAACTGGTGACGGACTTTGCGAAGTAAAAAATAAAGCCATGGCCAAAGAATACCACTGACTGGGCTATTCCAGAATACTTGAGGGTGAAAAGTCACTGGTGAAAGTAAAAATTCTGCCCAAAATACAGTAAGATCGACAACCACCACACTAAACATTATCACTAAGGCTTGTTGCCATAACGCTAAATTACAAAAAAGCTGATATTTAAAAGCAATAACATAACTCACTAACGTATAAGCAAGAGCATTCACGCCTAAGGTTGTTCCTTGAACTAAGTCCATAACCATACCCAATACAAATGCAGTTCCTACACTGACACGATGAGGGATCGCGGTTATCCAATAAATCAGAAACAACATTGGCCAAATAGGTCGATACACTTCTAATTGTTCTGGCCACGGCATAATCTGCAAAACAAGTGCAATAAGAAAAGAGAGCCAAACAATCCAACGCCCACGACTTTGATAAGGATTCATCGAGGTTACCTACTTCTTGTTGTACTAGGTGTAGCAGGTGTTGTGGCTGGCGGAGTTGTTCCATTACTTGCCTCTGGCGTATTGTCTAATGGCTCTTGAGACATAGAACGAGGAAGTGGAGGCCCTGCTTGCTCATAATTAGGTAAAACTTGTGGCATCAATTGCATTAGACGCTCATTCGCTGCGTGATACACCTCTGAAGGCAACGGAGGCTCCCCTGTTTTATCTGATGCATTCCACAATAAAAGTAAATAACGTAAACGCTGTAATTCAGCAGAAGGACGAACATTAATCACAGAATAAGCTCGTTGATTATCAACCTTAACTGAAGCAACAACACCAACTGGATACCCCTCAGGGAAACGCCCTCCAAGACCTGACGTAACTAAAACATCTCCCACACGAATATCAATATTAGCGGGTAAAGCTTCAAGTAATAAATCATCCGCACAACCTGCACCTGAGGCAATTACGCGAATATCATTACGTAAAACTTGCACTGGTAACGCATGAGAGGTATCACAAATTAATAACACTCGGCTCGTAAGCTCACTTACGGCAATGACTTGACCTACAACACCTTTATCACTAATGACCGGCTGTCCTTCATAGACACCATCATTAGTTCCTTTATCAATAACCACTTGATCTCGATAAGGCGTACTATTGCCAGACAGAACTTGTGTGACTGTCATTTGTTCATTTTGGCGAAGAGGTGAACCAAGTAATTCTCGTAAACGGGCATTCTCTTGCTTAAATTGCTCTAGTAGTTGGCTTTCTCCACTGCGAACTAACAACTCTTTTCTTAAAGCTTGGTTTTCAAATTGTAAACGCTCACGCGTTGCAAACGTTTCAGAAATTTGATCGAGGAAACGACGTGGACCATTTGCAAGAAAATAGAAGGGACTAACAGCAGTATCAAGATACTGGCGGACTTTAGAAAATGCACCAATACGGTTATCAGCAATCAATAAAGAGATAGCGACAACCACGGCGATTATTAATCTTAGTTGCAGGGAAGGGCCCCGACTAAAAATTGGCTTCATAAACTCTAAGATCACTCACACGGAGAAATTAAAAAACAGGCGTTAGTATTCTCACCAAGGGGGAATCCATTCTCCCTTGTTAGAATTAATCTCAATCTTCGCTAAACAGATCGCCACCGTGCATATCGATCATTTCTAATGCTTTGCCACCACCACGCGCAACACAGGTCAGTGGATCTTCAGCAACAATTACAGGAATACCCGTTTCTTCCATTAATAAACGATCAAGGTTACGTAATAACGCACCACCGCCTGTTAATACCATACCGCGCTCTGAAATATCAGACGCCAACTCTGGTGGGCATTGCTCTAACGCAACCATAACGGCACTAACGATACCAGTTAATGGTTCCTGTAATGCTTCAAGGATTTCATTAGAGTTTAATGTAAAGCTACGAGGTACACCTTCTGCAAGGTTACGACCACGAACTTCGATTTCATTAACTTCATCAGAAGGATAAGCGGAACCGATATCGTGTTTGATACGTTCTGCGGTTGCTTCACCAATTAATGAGCCGTAGTTACGACGTACATAATTAATGATAGCCTCATCAAAACGGTCACCACCGATACGGACAGAAGATGAATAAACCACACCGTTTAATGAAATAACGGCGACTTCTGTTGTACCACCACCGATATCCACAACCATTGAGCCAGTTGCTTCAGAAACAGGTAAGCCGGCACCGATTGCCGCAGACATTGGTTCTTCAATTAAGAAAACTTCACGCGCACCCGCACTTAATGCTGATTCACGAATAGCTCTGCGTTCTACTTGAGTTGCTCCAACAGGCACACATACCAACACACGAGGACTTGGACGCATAAAGCTATTGTTATGAACCTGTTTTATGAAGTGCTGAAGCATTTTTTCGGTTACATAAAAATCAGCAATCACACCGTCTTTCATTGGACGGATAGCAGCGATATTCCCAGGTGTACGCCCTAACATCTGTTTGGCTTCATGCCCTACAGCTGCAACACTTTTTGATGTGCCAGCGCGATCTTGACGAATAGCGACGACGGAGGGTTCATCGAGAACAATACCCTGTCCTTTGACATAAATGAGGGTATTGGCGGTACCCAAGTCAATAGACAAATCGTTGGAAAACATGCCACGAAATTTTTTAAACATACGAAAGGATAATCCTGCAAGCCGGGACGGAAAAATCCGTCTACTCTATCAACCACAATAAGCAGCGACAAGGCGCGATTCACTACTTAGATTAAAGTGGACACGTAAATAATCATAAAGGCACAATATTCTACGTTACTTTTCCCAATTGGAGCAGAAAAAAACTGCATAAAAATGGGCTAATTAGAACGATTAACGCATAATTTCAATCCTACGCTGTTCATATTTAACTTATGTAACAATACAAACAACGCTTCTATCAATAAAGAAAAATCTGACTTCGTTGCCAAACTGTGACTCAAAAGCATCACTGCAAGTTCAAATAAAATTTATTCATTTGAATAAGCACAATTACTCTATTGATATTAAATAGTGTTTCACCGACAAAACTTGACTGAAAAAATAATAAAAGTATCCACCTCGAATACTTCATAAACAACGCATTATCTTTATTTCGAACCACAAAGGGAAATGCTTATTTTTATCCCATCATCAAACATTAACGGTGTTATCTAATAACCAAGATATAAAACTCAGAATAATCTCTGTACCAATAAACGTAGAACCCCCGTTTATACACTAAAAAAGGATTATTTGTCTCATTATTACAATAGATATTGTGCACAATCACGACGAGATCTAAAAAATCACTTATCATGAAACAAATAGAAATCGATAAGGGGTCAAGATGAAAGCATTATTAGTTGAACAGCACGACGATAAACTCAATGCCAATGTGCAAGATATCGATGAAAAAATATTGCCTATTCATGAAGTTATTGTCGACATTCATTACTCTACACTGAATTATAAAGATGGGTTAGCGATCACTGGAAAAGGAAAAATACTACGCCAACTTCCAATGGTTCCAGGGATCGACTTTTCAGGTGTCGTTCATCACAGTGAAGATCCTCGTTTTCATATTGGTCAACATGTTTTATTAACGGGTTGGGGCGTAGGGGAAAATCATTGGGGTGGCCTTGCTCAAAAAGCAGGTGTAAAAGGTGATTGGCTCACTGCTGTACCTGAAGGACTATCTTTAAAAAATGCCATGATAATTGGTACAGCAGGCTTTACGGCTATGCTTTGTGTTATGGCATTAGAACAAGGTGGCGTAACGCCTAAAAGTGGTGATATTTTAGTTACAGGCGCCAGTGGAGGTGTGGGAAGTACTGCCATTAGTTTGCTAACAGCTTTAGGCTACCAAGTTACTGCATTAAGTGGCAGAGCCAGCAACCATGACTATTTACGCAAACTTGGCGCCCAAAATATTATCACTCGCGAAGAGTTTGAATCTGCGGGCAGAGCTTTAGATAAACAACGCTGGGCGGGTGCAATTGATACTGTAGGTGGACAAATTCTTTCTAATATTTTGTCGCAAACAAACTATAACGGAACAGTCGCAGCTTGTGGGTTGGCGGGTAGCTTTTCTTTACCAACGACCGTGATGCCTTTTATTTTACGAAATGTTCGATTACAAGGTGTCGATTCTGTTTATTTTCCAGCGGAAAAACGCGCCCAAGTTTGGCAACGTTTACTAAAATTACTGCCAGAAACATTCTATCAACAAGCAATGACAGAAATTACGCTTGATGAAGTTCCACGTTATGCTCAAATGATTATGGATAATCAAGTGACTGGTAGAACGTTAGTAAAACTCTAATTTGTCGGTTTTACCTGCTTATTTCTGGCATTAATTCACTTCATTTAGTGCCAGAATGAGCATCTTTTTATATAAATAGGTGATAAAACTGTGACGCAGATCACACTTTTAATATATATTAACGATTCATCTCAAAGAAGTTCAGATTTCTAGTGACATCAATAAATAACGTGATGTTATGATTATTTTTTCATCGCCGGTTTATTTTGCTTTCTTACGTTTACAATCTTGTAAAAACGTTTAACTTTTCATCAAAATACCCCCTTCCTTCCCTGATTAGACCAGTATTTTGCTGTTATCTTCTGTGAAATGTCTATAATGTCGGACTTTGTGATATGTATCGTAACATTGGATACAATAAAAGATGACAAAACGAAAAGCACAGGTTATTTTGTCATTTCGTTGACGAATTGACGGAGATAGAAGCATAATGTCGGAAAATTTTCATATTTTGCTCCTGAATGGTCCGAATCTAAACCTGCTTGGAACAAGAGAGCCGGAAACCTACGGACACTTAACTCTGGATGATATCGTTCAAAGTTTGTCAGCAGATGCTCAGGCATTAAATGTGAAACTTAGCCATTTTCAGTCTAATGCTGAATTTGAGCTGATAAATAAAATTCATGCGGCGCGGGGAAATACCGATTACATATTAATCAACCCTGCAGCTTTCACGCATACCAGTGTTGCACTGCGTGATGCATTATTAGGGGTGAATATTCCATTTATTGAAATTCACCTATCCAATGTCTACAGTCGGGAGCCTTTCCGTCACCACTCATATCTCTCTGATATCGCAACAGGCGTAATCTGTGGATTAGGTGCAGAAGGTTATCGATTTGCTTTACAGGCAGCGGTCAGCCGTTTGTCTTAATAAAAAACATCAAAAAAGAGTACGGAATCAACTCATGGATATTCGTAAAATTAAAAAACTGATCGAGCTAGTCGAAGAGTCTGGCATTTCTGAACTAGAAATTTCTGAAGGTGAAGAGTCAGTACGTATCAGTCGTAATACTGGTCTTCAGGGTCAAATGGCTCCTCAGCAATATTTTGCGGCACCAGCGGCACCTCAACCTGCGTTAGCAAATGCTGTTGCGCCAGTAGCACCAGAAACTCCAGCAGCGACTCCAACGCAAGAAATCAGTGGTCACGTTGTTCGTTCACCAATGGTCGGAACGTTCTATCGCTCACCAAGCCCTGAAGCTAAGAAATTTGTTGAAGTCGGTCAGCAAGTCAATGTCGGCGATACTCTGTGCATCGTTGAAGCAATGAAAATGATGAATCAGATTGAATCTGATAAAGCGGGTGTTGTTAAAACTATCCTTTGCCAAGATGGCGACAATGTTGAGTTTGACGCTCCACTCTTTGTTATCGAATAACGAGGCAGGTCCATGCTAGAAAAAATCCTCATTGCCAACCGTGGTGAGATAGCACTGCGTATCCTAAGAGCATGTAAAGAGCTTGGGATCAAAGCAGTCGCCGTTCACTCCACAGCAGACCGTGATTTAAAACACGTTCTGCTGGCAGACGAGACTATCTGTATTGGTCCCGCTGCTTCAGCAAAAAGTTACCTAAATATCCCTGCAATCATTGCAGCGGCTGAGATCAGTGGCGCACAAGCCATTCATCCAGGATACGGTTTCCTGTCTGAAAATGCTGATTTTGCAGAGCAAGTTGAACGCTCTGGCTTTATTTTTATCGGCCCAAAAGCTGAAACCATCCGCCTAATGGGTGACAAGGTTTCAGCCATTGAAGCGATGAAAAAAGCAGGTGTTCCATGTGTACCAGGATCAGACGGTCCTTTAGGTAACGACACTGCAAAAAATATTGAAATTGCTAAACGTATTGGCTACCCAGTTATCATCAAAGCTTCTGGCGGCGGTGGTGGACGCGGTATGCGAGTTGTCCGTTCTGAAAAAGATCTGGAACAATCAATTATAATGACGCGTGCGGAAGCAAAAGCGGCATTTAGCAACGACATGGTATATATGGAAAAATACCTTGAAAACCCACGCCATATTGAAATTCAAGTCATGGCTGATGGTCAAGGTAATGCTATCTATTTGGCTGAACGCGATTGCTCAATGCAACGTCGTCACCAAAAAGTAGTTGAAGAAGCACCAGCACCGGGTATTACCCCTGAAATCCGTAAAAATATCGGCGAACGCTGTGCGAACGCATGTATTGAAATCGGTTATCGTGGTGCGGGCACTTTCGAATTCCTGTATGAAAATGGTGAATTCTACTTTATTGAGATGAACACGCGTATTCAGGTGGAACATCCAGTAACAGAAATGATCACTGGCATCGACTTAATTAAAGAACAGTTACGCATTGCATCTGGCTTACCTTTATCAGTAACGCAAGATCAAGTTAATGTTCATGGTCATGCAATTGAATGTCGTATCAACGCAGAAGATCCAAAAACGTTCATGCCAAGCCCGGGAACTATTACTCGTTTCCACTCACCAGGTGGATTTGGCGTACGTTGGGAATCGCATATTTACGCAGGTTATACTGTTCCACCTCACTATGATTCAATGATTGGTAAATTGATCACTTACGGTGAAACACGCGAAATCGCGATCTCTCGCATGAAGAATGCGTTGGCAGAACTTATCATTGACGGTATCAAAACCAATGTTGAGTTACACCAGTTCATTATGAATGATGAGCAATTCCAAAAAGGTGGTACCAACATTCACTACCTTGAAAAACGTTTAGGTTTAGCTGAGAAGTAATTTTTTCACTTAACCAGAAAAGGCATAGTTTAATCACTATGCCTTTTTTATTGCTGATTTTCTGATAAGCATCTATTTAATAGGAAACCCTTTAAAGGGTTTTATTTCTCGAATGCTAAAACTGGTGTTCATTTCTTTGATATTGCCAATTGCTCGTACTTTCATCATGGAAACGTTATGAAAATCTTCCATGTCTTTAACGACCAATTGCAACATATAGTCATATCGACCTGAAATATTATGGCAAGAAATCACATTATCAATCTTCATTATCTCTTGTTCAAAGTGCGCCATATTATCTTCAGAATGCAAATCTAACGTAATATTCATAAAGGCATAAAAATTAAACCCTAAGTGCTTAGGATCTATGATGGCGCGATAATTCTTGATCACTCCTTTTTCTAATGCCTTTAATCGTTTCCAACAAGCGGGCGGAGACAAAAACACACGTTTAGCTATTTCAGCATTATTCAGTCGTCCTTCTTCTTGTAACAGCTTCAGGATCCCCATATCCGTTTTGTCAAGATCCATTCTATTCGCACCTCTGTGACATTAATCAAAATAACATTTTTATCAAAGATAATTAATTTATAACTCAATTTTAGCGAATTTTATTAATAAATAAGTTCGTCTAGCTTCCAATATGGAGAAATAATTAATCACACTAATTGCTAAAATTATTCTTGAAGTATCGTTATTCAGCTAATACAAAATGATTAGAAATCATGTTCCAAAAATAAACTTAACAAAACAAATACTATAAATTTTACTTTCACATGGGATCACATGTATGACCTTATTAGAACAAAAAGTTGATAGGGCCTCTCTCTCAAAAGAAGAATGGAAAAAATTAACACGATTCGATAATACTGATATGGGATGGATTATTATCAGTATTGGGATGGCAATTGGTGCTGGTATTGTGTTCTTACCTGTGCAAGTTGGCTTAATTGGATTATGGGTGTTTTTACTCTCTTCTATTATTGGCTACCCTGCCATGTATCTCTTTCAACGCTTATTTATTAATACCCTTGCCGATTCTAAAGAATGTAAAGACTATCCAAGTGTTATCGAAGGTTATCTTGGTAAAAACTGGGGAATGTTTTTAGGATTACTTTACTTCTTAATGTTAGTGATTTGGATTTTTGCTTATCCAACAGCACTGACTAATGATACAGCATCTTACCTACACACCTTTGGCGTAACAGAAGGATTACTATCAGAAAACCCTTTTTATGGCTTAATTCTTATCTCTTTTCTCGTCTTAATTGCATCACGAAGTGAAGAGTTATTATTTAAAATCTCAAGCTTTATGGTGTTATCTAAATTACTCGTTGTATTTGCACTGGGTGTCATGATGATAAGCATGTGGGATCTGTCGAAAAATATCGATACCTTCCCGCCTTTTAGCCTATTAATTAAAAACGCCATTATTACGCTACCTTTCACACTGACTTCTATTCTCTTTATTCAATCTCTTAGCCCGATGGTTATTTCTTATCGAGCTAAAAATAAATCAATTGAAGTCGCTCGTTACAAAGCCTTAAGAGCCATGAATATCTCTTTCGGTACACTATTTTGTGTTGTCTTCTTCTATGCTGTTTCTTTTACCTTTGCTATCGGCCATGACGAAGCAGTTAAAGCCTATGAGCAGAATATTTCGGCCTTAGCAATTGCAGCACAATTTATTGAAGGTGATGCGGCTAAATATGTCACTCCTGTTGGTGTTGCACTCAACATATTTGCTTTAATGACTGCATTCTTTGGCGTTTATCTAGGCTTTAAAGAAGCAGTGCAAGGCTTAGTCATGAATGCTCTTACTCGTATTATTCCCGCAGAAAAAATTAATCAGAAAATCCTCACATTATGTATTGTAATTTTTACTGTAATTATTGCATGGGGTGCAATTGTTCTTAATTTGCCAGTATTAATGTTCACTTCAATCTGCAGCCCTATTTTCGGGATTGTAGGTTGTCTTATTCCTGCTTATTTAGTTTACAAAGTACCTTCATTGCATCGTTATAAAGGTGGATCACTGTATTTGATTATCTTTACGGGCATTCTGCTTTGTATTTCCCCTTTCTTAAAATTTATTTAATTAAATTAGACGTATTAAAGGTTTACCATGAAATATAACTTTGATGAAATTATAGATAGAAAAGATACTGATGCTTTAAATTATGATGGTTGGCGCCAATATATTTTTAAGGCAGATAAAGATGCACAATTCGCCTTTGCTGATAATGAGTTTATTAGAATGTGGGTTGCGGATATGGATTTTTCTACTCCGCCTGAAGTTCTTGAGGCCATTAAAGCACGCCTAGATAGAAAGATATTAGGTTATACCAAAGTATATGATGATGAGTATTACCAAATATTTAAAGATTGGTGCCAAAGACATTACGATTGGGAAATTGATCCGCATGAAATTGTATTATCTCCAGGTATCATTCCTGCATTAAACCGCCTAGTACCTTTATTAATAAAAGAAGATGAAAGTATCCTTATTCAAACACCTTCTTATACACCATTTAAACAAGCGGGAGACTATAATTCTCGCCAAGTGATCTACTCTGATTTATTAGAAAAAGACGGTGAATACTCTATTGATTTTGCAGATATGGAACGCAAAATTAAGGATAAATCACTTAATATTAAGCTCTTTATTTTATGTAATCCTCAAAATCCAACAGGTAAAGTGTGGACTGAAGAAGAGCTCATTAAGATGGGAAAACTCTGTGTTGAAAATGATATTTGGATGATATCAGATGAAATACATTGTGATTTATTGCGTAATGGAGTGTCACACACACCTATTGCTAAACTCTTCCCTCATTATGAGAAAATTGTTACCTGTATGGCACCAAGCAAGACATTTAATCTTGCAGGTAATCTGATGTCTCATATCTTTATTAAAAATGAAGAAGTAAAAAAAGAATGGCTTCGCCTTTATGATGACTTTATTTCGCCATTAAGTTTAGTTGCAACAAAAGCTGCTTATTCTCAATGTGATGAATGGTTAAAAGCTCTAAGAAACTATCTCGATGATAACTTTAAATTAGTACAAGAATTTACTCAGGCCCATTTTCCAAAAGCAAACTTTAAAATACCTGATTCGACCTATTTAGCATGGATTAATTTGACTGAATATTTACCTGAAAATGTCGATAACCAACAACTTTCACTCTATTTTGCCAATAAAACAGGCATTTTATTAGAAGGTGGAAATATGTTTGTAAGTAATGGTGATAACTATATTCGTATTAATCTTGCTTGCCCTCGCACCATTATCAAAGAAGGCCTAGAAAGAATAAAAAATGCCCTTTAATTTTTAATTAATGAGATGAGTAAAACAAAGAAGAGCACCACATTTGATCAATCTATTTCAATGTCTGCTCTTCTTTTTTCCTATTTCAATTATCTTAAACATTCTATTTATGGTGATTATTTCAACACTTCATTTCTCAATTAATATAAAAAATCATCTCTATTTTTATTGCCCCATTAAATAGAGACTCAACAACAATCCTTTTAAAACAGTAAGATAGTCAGTTTCTAATATTCCCTCATGACTTTGTGATTAATTTTCACTGAATCAACACGCACTTTCCCGTACAATCCTCCCATTCATTTTTAACCCTATTAAGATTGGGAGAACAGATGGACAAACGTTTTGTTCAGGCCCACAAAGAAGCCCTTTGGGCCCTAATTTTAACTTTTATTTATTTGTTGGGTTGGTTAATTACCGCCTATTTACCTGATAACACACTAGGCATTACTGGTTTACCTATTTGGTTTGAGCTTTCATGCTTATTCTTACCTGTTTTGTTTTTTCTATTGTGCTATCTGATGGTGCGCTACTTTTTCAAAGATATGCCGTTAGGAGATGAGCATGACGATGCAAACTGAGGTCATAGTGCCACTGATTGGCTACCTTCTGTTGGTCTTTCTGCTGTCGGCTTATGCTTATCGTAAGCGTGAAAAAGGCGAGTTTCTTAACGAATATTTTCTGGGTAATCGCTCCATGGGGGGCTTCGTGTTAGCTATGACTATCACTGCCACTTATGTTAGTGCGAGCTCCTTTATCGGTGGGCCGGGTGCTGCCTATAAATATGGTATTGGCTGGGTATTGCTTTCGATGATCCAACTTCCCGCAATTTGGCTATCCCTTGGAGTATTAGGAAAAAAATTCGCCATTTTAGCGCGTCGTTATAATGCCGTTACCTTAAACGACATGCTATATGCGCGTTACAAAAGTCGTTTTCTCGTTTGGTTTTCCAGTTTAAGTCTATTAGTCGCTTTTGTCGGCGCCATGACAGTGCAATTTATCGGCGGCGCACGTCTATTAGAAACCGCAGCCGGCATCCCTTATGAGTTTGGCTTACTTATCTTTGGGATCTCGATTGCACTGTACACCGCAATTGGTGGATTTAGGGCTAGCGTATTAAACGATGCATTACAAGGCCTTGTAATGCTACTCGGTACTTTTATCCTACTGGTTGCCATTATCTATAAAGCGGGTGGTTTAGATATTGCGATACAAAAACTCAATACCATCGATCCGGCATTAACCTCACCTCAAGGTGCGGATGGCATTCTAACGGGGCCTTTTATGGCTTCATTCTGGGTACTGGTCTGCTTTGGTGTAATAGGCTTGCCACATACTGCAGTACGTTGTATCTCTTACAAAGACAGTAAAGCCATGCATAAAGGGATTATTATTGGCACTATTGTGATGTCATTATTAATGTTTGGAATGCACTTTGCTGGCGCATTAGGTCGGGCCATCATTCCTGATCTGACTGTCCCTGATCAGGTTATCCCAACGTTAATGGTTGAAGTATTACCACCTATTGCAGCAGGTATTTTCCTTGCAGCACCTATGGCTGCCATTATGTCTACGATTAATGCGCAACTGTTACAATCTTCAGCAACGTTAGTCAAAGATCTCTATCTCAATATCGCTCCTCATGCGATCACTAATGAGAAACGTATCTCTCGTTTATCGAGCCTTTCGACCTTGATTTTAGGTGTGCTACTGCTGTTTGCTGCATGGAACCCTCCATCAATGATTATTTGGCTTAATTTACTCGCTTTTGGTGGCCTACAAGCTGTTTTCTTATGGCCTCTAGTTCTTGGCCTTTATTGGGAAAAAGCGAACCGTTATGGCGCTATTGCAGGCATGATCACAGGCGCCACACTTTATGCCACTCTTGCGACATTTAATATCCAAATAGCCGGATTCCACCCTATTGTTCCTTCACTGTTATTGAGCTTAGTGGCATTTCTTGTTGCTAATCGATTTGGAGAGCATACTCTGCCACAATCAACATCATTACAGTGAATTCGTTTTTAAAGAGATTAATTATGCCTTGGATACAATTAAGACTTAATGCAACTGCTGCCAATGCCGAAGCTATTGGTGATGAGTTAGTTGAAAGCGGTGCCGTTTCAGTGACTTTCCAAGATAGTCACGATACCCCTATATTTGAACCTTTACCGGGTGAAACTCGCCTGTGGGGTGATACTGACGTTATCGGTTTATATGATGCAGAAACTGACATGAAAATCGTTGTGGCAATGTTAGAAAATACGCCATTACTCGGTCAAGGCTTCCTGCACAAAATTGAACAACTCGAAGATAAAGATTGGGAACGTGAATGGATGGATAACTTCCACCCAATGCGCTTTGGTGAGCGTTTATGGATTTGCCCAAGTTGGCGTGAAGTGCCTGATCCTAATGCCGTCAACGTCATGCTAGACCCAGGTCTTGCATTTGGTACGGGTACCCATCCTACTACCTCATTATGTCTTCAGTGGCTTGATGGTTTAGATTTAGAAGGTAAAACGGTTATCGACTTTGGTTGTGGTTCTGGGATTTTAGCAATTGCGGCCTTAAAATTAGGCGCAGCTAAAGCAATTGGTATTGATATCGACCCACAAGCCATCCAAGCAAGCCGTGATAATGCACAACGTAATGGCGTATCTGACGCACTTACACTGTATCTTGCAAAAGACCAGCCTGATAACCTCAGTGCTGATGTTGTTGTGGCAAATATTTTAGCTGGACCATTACGTGAACTTGCACCTGTTATCAGTACACTGCCTCGTCAGGGTGGGCATCTAGGTCTTTCTGGTGTATTAGCGACACAAGCAGAAGGTGTCGCTGCCGCCTATGAAGGATTATTTAACTTAGATCCTGTTGCAGAGAAAGAAGAGTGGTGTCGTATTACCGGTGTGAAAAAATAACATAGAACAAATATTAACCAAAATGAGATAATCTCATTGCGTTAAAATTTCACTTAATTATTGTTTATCAGGCATTAATCACATTTTTGCCTGATAAACTCTACTTAGTTCCACTTGTTTATCAATTCTACATCATCAAATTTTAATTTTTTAAAAACACATAACATTATGTTTTTATTGATTAAATAATCAATTCATAAAAAATCAAGTGTAAAAAAGTAACTTTTTTTCGCAATTTGGTTAAACTTTGTCCTTTCATATCTGGCAAAAAATGCGTAATATACGCGCCCTTGCAGTCACAGTTTGGCCCTCTTTTCATCTATGCGAATCGGACAGTATCAGTTAAAAAATTGCCTTATCGCGGCTCCCATGGCTGGCGTTACAGACCGACCTTTTCGGTCGCTTTGCTATGATATGGGTGCGGGTATGACAGTTTCTGAAATGCTTTCTTCCAATCCTCAGGTTTGGCAGACAGACAAGTCTCGGTTACGAATGGTACATAGTGATGAATTGGGGATCCGCTCCGTACAAATTGCAGGAAGTGATCCCGTTGATATGGCGGCTGCTGCGAAAATAAACGCAGATAGTGGCGCTCAAATTATCGACATTAACATGGGTTGCCCTGCAAAAAAGGTGAATAAAAAGCTAGCGGGTTCAGCACTACTTCGTCATCCCGACCTTGTCGCAGAGATCCTCTCTGCTGTGGTTAACGCGGTAGACGTACCTGTTACTCTCAAGATCCGTACTGGCTGGTCACCTGATGAACGTAACTGTGTAGAGATTGCCAAATTGGCTGAACGTTGTGGTATTCAGGCTCTCACTATTCATGGGCGTACACGCGAGTGTTTGTTCAAAGGGGAAGCCGAATACGACAGCATTCGGACAGTTAAGCAGAATGTTTCTATTCCCATTATTGCGAATGGAGACATAACAGACCCGCTAAAAGCCAGAGCAGTATTAGACTACACTGGAGCCGATGCTTTGATGATCGGTCGCGCTGCTCAGGGAAGACCCTGGATCTTTCGGGAAATCCAGCACTATCTGGACACAGGTGAACTGTTGCCCCCTCTACCGATTGTAGAGGTGCAACAAATAATGCAAAAGCATGTGCGTGAGTTGCACGACTTTTACGGTCAAGGCAAAGGAACTCGCATTGCACGCAAGCATGTCTCTTGGTATCTCAAGGAACATGCCCCTGATGACCAGTTTCGGCGCTCCTTCAACGCCATAGAGGATGCCAGCGAACAGCTGGAGGCGTTGGAAGCATATTTCGAAAATTTTTTGCGTAAATAAATAAAAGAGCTGACAGAACTATGTTCGAACAACGCGTAAATTCAGACGTACTAACAGTTGCCACCGTAAATTCACAAGATCAGGTGACCCAAAAACCTTTACGTGACTCAGTTAAACAAGCACTGAAGAACTATTTTGCTCAATTAAACGGTCAAGATGTTAATGACTTATATGAGCTAGTATTGGCTGAAGTTGAACAGCCATTGTTGGACATGGTAATGCAGTACACCCGTGGCAACCAAACGCGTGCAGCACAAATGATGGGCATTAACCGCGGCACACTGCGTAAGAAACTGAAAAAATACGGCATGAACTGATCCTAGTCAGTTAGGTCTATTTTTATAAAAAGCCTTTTCTGGTTTTCCAGAAAAGGCTTTTTTGTTGCTTATTTTTCATACTTTCTCTATAAAAGTTAATGAGCATGTTACCAAATATAGTAACATAGCAACATGTTACCAAATATGGTAACATGATGCTCATCCTATAAAACCATAAGAGCCAAAAGATGAATAAAGACATCGTAAGTGTCATTACAGGCGATATTATCGATTCTAAAAATATCTCCATCCCAAACTATGACCTTATGCTCTACACTTTGGAGCAGACAGTTCAATTACTCTCAGAACAGTTACCAATTAAATATGATCGATACCGCGGTGATTCTTTCCAGATTGTTTGCTTACAAGCAGGGGATGCTATCAAAGTCGCTATTGTCATCCAATTAGCACTAAAAACGTCAAATCTAGAAATCAGTGCTCGTCAAAGTATTGGCATTGGCAAAATTGACTCATTGCGTAATGATGTAAGAACCTCAATTGGTGAGGCCTTTATTTTATCTGGCGAAGGACTCGATAAAATGAAAGGTGAAATTTTGACAATATCGGCATCTAGCTCAGATTTTCAACAAAATATTACCTTAGTCACTAAGTATTTAAATATACAACTCAAAGAAATTACTCGAGCACAAGCGCAAGTTTTACTTAAATACATGGTCAATAAAGATAAATCTCACTATGCTATCGCTGATGAATTAAAAAAATCGAGAAGTAATATTACTAGATTATTAAATGCTAGCCACTACCAGTTAATAGATGAATATATTCAATACCTTAATTATTTAATTAACAAGGTTTATTGATATGTATAATTTCGCGCTTCTTATTTCTCTCTATATTGCTCATATTGCTTTTGATTTTTATTTACAACCTAAAGCATGGATAGAAGCGCGAAATACTCTACATTACAAATCTAAAAAACTTTACCTACACTCGCTACTGCAAGGAGGAATAACCTTTATTATTCTAGTTTTAATAACGGAGATAAGTTTTGGTTCTATTTTTATTTACAGTGTAACTGTATTAATAACACACTATCTTTTTGATCTTGGAAAATCCTATACTGATAACTCTTTAAGATGGTTTATTACTGATCAAGCTCTTCATTTATTCGTAATTACCTTTTTATGGATAATATTGATTGATCAAAATACTCAGATATTCCATGATCTTAGTTTTAAAAACATTAACTATAAATATTTGATTGTTATTCTTGCCTACATCATTATTTTAAAGCCGATTTCCATCCTTATTTATATGTTACTCAAAAAATGGACACCTGTCGCAGAGGAAGGCTCAACGCTCGTTTCTGCTGGTCAATCTATTGGTTATTTGGAAAGAATGCTTATTTTAACTTTCATTCTTTTAAACCAATTTGCAGCAATTGGTTTTTTACTAGCAGCCAAATCTATATTTAGATTTGGTGAGTTACAAAATGACCAAGATAAAAAACTAACAGAATATGTTATGTTGGGTACACTTATTAGCTTTAGCATCTCCATCCTTACTGGGCTTGCCACAACACACCTGGTAACTCAATTACCCATAGGCAAATAACCCATCAACTGTCTGAAATAAACGTTATATTCTCTGATGGAAACCCTGCCGGAAATGACTGGCAACATATTCGTTTTGATAGAACCCCTTCTAAAAACCCTGACAGATTTTCTGCAATAAATTCCACCTCAGAGGCTCTGGATGGAATAATGGCTATTGTCCATAAACAGCTATCATTAGATGAAACAACCCAAAAAAGTGTGTCACCATTGTCTGTCTCGCCAATAGGTAACAGCCCATTATTTTTAGGGTACAGATGAAAAGTATAATAATCAGGATCAGACTGTATTAACGAATCAAAATCCTTAAGAACTGCCTCTTTTTGCTGAAAGAAATTAAGATAGTCATCCTCACTAAATGGATTAAACAACGTAATAAAATTGGCTATTTGTCCTGATCCATATTGTGAAACAAATTCAATATAGTCTTGAGGAAAGGTGTATTGATTATCAATAAGTGGCCACTCCTTACCTTCACCTCGATTTATCGGACATAAAGGTATTGGTAACCACTGATTTAACGCAGTTAACATTCTATCCTCACTAATTTGATATCCATTTTATCGCTCAATTTATGGTATTTTATCTTTACCCTCTTTTTATCATAACTCAGTCCATTTTTATCACTTTAGCTACGTGATAAAAATGTGACACGAATAAGACCATAATAATGACAACACCTTCACATACCATTACTTTCATTGATAGTGCTTATCCTAAACCTCATGCAATCAAAGAATTTGCCTGGTCTGGACGATTAGATAAACATGGGCAACTTTGGTTTGATCTTCACCTTAGAAGTGCTGATTATTATTTAAGTGAGGGTGAGGATTATTGTGCAGATATAGATGATGATGAGTCAGAGGATGAACAAGAATATACCAGTCTTGCACACTGGCAAGATCAAATCGTTTGGGATAATTATCACTGCTGTACTCTCTCTTCCACTTATTGGTCTGACGATCAAGGTATTTTACTCAGCACAGGAAATACACCGTTCGATTTTGATAGCTTTATTCATCATCAATTTAATGTTGATATTGTTCCTCAAATTAATAGTGATACCGATGAGGATGAAGAAAGAGCAGAAGTCCCAGCTTTTAGTCTTTATTTATTAGGTCATGATGAGTGTACAAATCATCGAATTACCTTTCAACGCCAGAAAAATAATACTTTTCATATTGACTGGACAGGTAAAATTGCACTGACTTATGCGGGCTTCGATGAATTTATTCATCAGTTTATTGCAAAATTAGAAAATATTTCTTTTGATGGTTTTTATTTTCCTAAATCTTGGGATTTAGATAAAGCAACGATTGAGTTTAAAAAAGTGCTTGCTCATTTTGAACACTATGAATTCACATTAATTAACCCTAAAAGCCAAATCAAACAATGGAAATTGAGTTATATAGGTGGATCTAAACCGTAAAATTACCTATTTCTAATACTAGTATCAATATTCTATTTAGATAAACATTCCTTTACTAAAAGTTAATGTTTATCTTTATCAGTGAGTTATAAACAATATTATTTTTTATAAGATATAACAATAATAATCATTAACATAAAGTCGTATCTCACATTTTATCTCAACGACACTATTAAGAAACATTTTTCACCCACACTTCCTAAATAACAAAAATTATATTTTGTTTATATTAAATATTTATTATTTAAATCATGGTTTACAAAATGCGTAATTAAACTGTATCTATTAAAAGTCAATATCATGTATTATCTTCGCCATTATTGTTCTCCCTTTAGGTACTATGATGTCTAGCAATTCAGAAATTGACTATTCCAATAATGAATCAAAAAATATCTGTTTTTATATCATGCTATTAATAGGGGCACCTAGTTTTATCGTGCCGGAGTTATCCTTTTTTACTTTACCTATTATTATGTTTTCATCTGTTGCCTATTTTATCTATTTCCTTATTTCTGAAGGTCATGCATCAGAGATAGTTTGGGGGATACTAAAAGGCTTTTTGATCATTATTGTTGCCAGCATTATTCCTTTTATTGGGCCTATTATCCTGATTGGCTGGATAATTTATAATATTGCCAAGGCCGTGGACAGTATAAAAAGTCTTTTTCCTGAAGCCATTTTTAGTATCATTCTCTATGCTTGCTTGGCTTATCCCTTAATTGATTTATTAGCCAGTCGTTATGAAATTAATTATATTCCTCGTATCATTGCTGGTCTTATTTATGTTGTTGTCGCATTTAACTACAATAATCGATTAAAAAAACAAGCCTCATCGACCAAAGATCAACTCTTTAAACTTTCATTAATGTGGATCTCTGCCCCTCTTATCGCCATCTTAATTATTACCATTGTTTCAGCAGTACGTTCAGCCTTTAGAACAGTGATCAGTACAACCACTTCTCCTATT
Source organism: Proteus sp. G2669 (assembly GCF_009915245.1). NCBI lineage: Bacteria > Pseudomonadati > Pseudomonadota > Gammaproteobacteria > Enterobacterales > Morganellaceae > Proteus > Proteus sp. G2669. The sequence continues at coordinate 83,175 of NZ_JAABLX010000010.1, forward strand.
CGAGTGACACAAAACGTCTCAGGTTATGTGCGTGGTGACACAATTGTCAGCAATTACACTCGTGAAGTTTCCAGAACAATTACCACTACCACAACTTCAATATTGCCAGGAGCTGGTGCAGTGACCGCTTCTGTTGCGGGAAACCTTACGCCTAAACAGCAAGATAATACCTCAAAAACATCATCCGAAGTCACCTATATGTCTCTGGCTAAAGTGACTGAATATCAAACAAATAAAGACCAACATTTTTATCATCATAGCGACTTAGATAATAAAAAAATAATACACTTCTATCAAAAAGCGATGAATGTATTGGGTGAACCGTTATTCAATAAAAACGATATTCGCTATTATTTTGATGAAACGGTATTTGGTAAAGGTGATCATGGTGTTGTCTTAACAGAAGATGGCGTTTACTGCGTTCTGAGTAAATTATATGACTCTTTTTATCTTCCTTACGATGATATTGAGAATGTGATTGTCAAAGGAAAAATATCTAAAGAGATTGTTATTACTGATAAAAATAGTGAAATCTATACCATTACATTGACGCAATCGAACAAAGGTGCAGAAAAAATAGCACAACTTATTCGTGAATTTAGCTGTCTTTCATAACATAGCTATTCTCTCGTTTTTTTATTAAGGCAATAAACATCTTTAAATCTGTTTATTGCCTTATTTTATGATGAGCCTTTTTATCCATCATTAATGACCTTCTTGATATCCCTTACTGACACTCCTAACAATGCGCGTACCCCACATTAAAACGCTGTAAATAAAATTTAAATTACCAATATAGGCATTTGTTTATACAAATATTGTCTATACAATAGACAATATTTATGTTTATCAGGGAATTACAATGACTGCCTTACCACGAAAAAAAACATGGCAGATTGTCCTTACTATTATTTTAGTTGGGATAAACTTACGCCCCTTCTTAACTGGCCCAGGCCCTGTTATTGACAATATTATTGCTTCAACAGGAATGAGTTATAGCCAAGTCTCATTACTCACGCTATTACCCATGCTTTTAATGGGAATAGGTGCATTAATCGTTCCTTTTTTACAATCTTATATCCAAGTACGTAAAGGGCTGTTAGTGGCGATGTTGATGCTACTTATAGGCTCATTTTCTCGTGCTTATGTTTCTGATGGTCATCAACTATTACTGACAGCACTCTTTTGTGGTTTAAGTGTCGCTTATATTCAAGCGGTATTTCCTGGTATTATTAAAGGATGGTTTGGAAATAGAACACCTATTATGATGGGGTTATATTCCGCCATGTTAATGGGGGGAGGCGCACTAGGTGCTCAACTTTCCCCTATTCTCACCGCCCCCGATGGCCATTGGCAAAGTGCTTTGGCATGGTTTGCGCTTCCTGCTGGTTTTGCATTTGTTGCTATTCTTTTTTCTATTAAAAATAGCGCCACCTCTGCCAATAAAATATCACTAAATACCTTAATCTGGCGTCCTAGAACAGGGTTACTTATCTTAGGGTTTGGTTGTGTTAATGCAGGATATGCTTCAGTGGTGACATGGCTAGCACCTTTCTATCAATCGCTAGGAATGCCAGGCGCCCAAAGTGGCTCTCTAGTCGCTATCCTTTCCCTTTTTCAAGCATCAGCAGCATTAATTATTCCATTTTTAGCGGCTAAAAATCACGATCGGCGTTTTTGGCTGATGCTGACATTAATAAGCCAATTTATCGGATTTGGCGCAATAATGACGATCCCCATGAGTGCGCCTTATCTTTGGAGTATTTTCTTAGGCTGTGGCTTAGGAGGATGTTTTTCCATGATGATGATTGTCGCTCTCGATCATATTCCTGATCCTGCACAAGCTGGTGCACTATCAGCATTAATGCAAGGTGGCGGTTTTATTATTGCCGCATTTGGACCATTGGTTGCTGTACTATTGCGCCAACCTGATGGAAGCTTTACTTATGCATGGGCGTTTCATGCCATTTTAGTGATTATTACGATAGGATTATTTTCACGATTAAACCCACGCCATTACGCAAAAGCCTATCCCGCCAATCACTCTATTTAATCATTTATAAAAAATACACAGATAAAATAAGCGCCTTACTTTTAACAGATAAGGCGCTTATTAAAGAGATAATCAAATATTACTTATGGAGATGATTAAGCAACAATATGTGTTCCTGTTTCACCTTTTAAAGCAGAAACCAATTTTTCTGGCGTTGTGATAATCACTCTTTTTCCACCAGCAGCTAAAAATGACAAACTCGCTTCAATTTTAGGAAGCATACTGCCCGGAGGGAAATGCCCTTCATGCATATATTGAGTCATTTCTTCAACCGACGTTTCACCTAATGCTTTTTGTTCTGGTTTACCGAAATGAATACAGACTTTTTCAACACCTGTTGTGATGATAAGAATATCTGCATGTAATTCTTTTGCGAGCAATGTTGATGACAGATCTTTATCAATCACGGCATCAACACTTTGGTAATTTCCTTGCTCATTTTTAATGACCGGAATACCACCGCCCCCTACAGCAATCACAACATAGCCACATTCTGACAATGATTTAATTGCATTAGATTCAATCACATGCTGTGGAATAGGAGAAGCAACAACACGACGATAACCACGACCAGAATCTTCAACAAAATGCCATTGAGGGTTTTCTTGTTGTAATTGCATCATCTCTTGTTCAGAGAAAAATGCACCAATAGGTTTTGTCGGAGAAACAAAATTAGGATCGTTTTTATCTACTTCAACTTGTGTGATAAGGGTGATCGCTTGTTTATTTTGTTGAACACGAAGCTTATTAGTTAACGCTTGTTGTATTAAATAACCAATACCCCCTTGTGTATCAGCAACACAATTGGCTAATGGTGTTAATGGTAAACCTTCTTGTACATGTGCAACTTCCGCACGGCGTAAATCAAGTCCGACTTGTGGACCATTACCATGAGTAAGAACAATATTATACCCTTCAGCCACCATATCACTAATATGGGCTGCAACCTCTTGTACTGCTTGTTCTTGATGAGCGATAGACTGGCTAGCATTGTCTTTAATAATACTATTGCCTCCAATGGCAACAACAACGAGTTCTTTCATGTTTCACTCTCAATGATATTATTGGCAATTAAAGTAGAAATAATTCACCTCTACTCTCAGAGGTTGGGTTAATAAGGTCACCATATCGCTAACCACTTCCCCCATTTTTATTTTTTAATGAGATAAACATTATCGTATTGAACAATATCTATTCATTAATTGCGCAGGATAATAACAGAGAATGTAAATAAAACACCTATTACTCAATATTTCTCTTATTTAATTTCAGTAAATAGAATAAGGAAGAGAGGAGATGAAAGGCGTCATCAAACAGATCAATAACGCCTTATTCAGTACAAATAAGCGGGATAGTTAGTACTTTTTCATTTTGCTACATCATAAATATCTTGTTGATAAACATCAGGCATATCGGTAATTAGCATATCAACCCCCCATTGCTCAAAGTCTTTCACTTCTTCAGGATCATTCGGGGTATAACAATAAATTTCATAGCCGGCTTGTTTTAACAATTGCGCCTGTGCTTGCGTAAGGTATTTGTAATTACAATGCACACTAAAACCATCAATCGCTTTTAATGTTTCTAGCGCATTATCGGGGATCTCATCCCATAACTGGCCTCTACGAATAAAAGGTAGGTATCGTTTCATAACGATAAGTGCATGCGTATCAAAAGAAGAAAATAGAATTTGCTCATTCGGAATATCTGCACTTTTTATCATGTCAGAAACCGCTAAACATAAACGCTCAACATCATCGTCGGGCCAAGTTTTCAGCTCAATATTAAGCTTTGTTCCGGAACGCTTAATTAACTGTAGTCCTTGTCTTAAAGAAGGAATTTTCTCACCTTGATAAAGTGAACTAAACCAACTTCCTGCATCAAGGCGATGTAAATCATCTAAGGTATGAAAACGCACCGCACCTTGCCCATTCGTGCAACGATTAACTGTTTTATCATGAATAAGCACAGGAACATGATCCACGGTTAATTGCACGTCCGTTTCAATCCATTCGCACCCGAAATCAATCGCCATTTTAAATGCAGCCAGTGTATTTTCAGGGGCTTTTCCAGAAAAACCTCGGTGAGCAGCTATCTTCATTTATCTCTCCTTTTCATTTGTGCCGACATCATGACAATCATTTATGACAGCAATTTGACAGTCATGCCATCAATAACTCTTCACTTAATTGTCACCCATTTGTCATAAATAACATTTAGGGTAATTCGCAGATTAGATTGCACCTTTAACTCTCGATTTAAAAGGAAATACTGCATGTCGATAAAATCAATAACGGGCCTTGCTGTTGCGATGACACTCTTTGCTTCACCTACACACGCAAAAACACAAATTGAATGGTGGCATGCTATGGGAGGAGCGCTTGGTCAGAAAGTTAATCAAATCGCTTCTGATTTTAATGCAAGCCAATCTGAATATGAGATAAAGCCTGTTTATAAAGGCACTTATGCTGAAACTATGACCAGTGCAGTAGCTTCGTTTCGTGCTAAAAACCAACCTGCTATTGTGCAAGTTTTTGAAGTCGGTACAGCCAGCATGATGGGTGCTAAAAAAGCCATTTATCCTGTTTATCAATTAATGGAAAAAACCAACGAGCCTTTTGATCCTAATAGTTATTTATCAACTGTCACTGGTTATTACACCACTAGCGACGGCAAAATGATGTCATTACCCTTTAATAGTTCAACACCTGTACTCTACTACAACAAAACACTCTTTAAAAAAGCAGGTATAGAGCAGCCACCAAAGACATGGAAAGAGATGGAAGCAGTATCTCAAAAACTGCTCGATTCTGGTGTTAAATGCGGATTTACCACCACATGGCAATCATGGACACAAATCGAAAACTTTGGTGCACGCAATAATTTACCTATTGCGACAAAAAATAATGGTTTTGATGGCTTAGATACGACGTTTCTATTTAATAAATCCCCTTTCGTTGCTCATATTCAACAAATGGCAGATTGGTCTAAATCAGGTATTTTCAAATATGGCGGACGCCAATCTGATTCAATGCCTCTATTTTATACCCAAGAGTGCGCCATGGTGATGGAATCATCCGCCGGTTTTGCTGGTATTAAAGAGAATATGAAAGGCATTGATATTGGTGTTAGCCAATTGCCTTATGACGATACGCTTGTACAAAAACCCGCAAATACCATTATTGGTGGAGCTTCGTTATGGGTTATGTCAGGGCGCCCAGATGCAGAATATAACGGCGTCGCCAAATTCTTCACCTATCTTTCAAGTCCTGAAGTTCAAGCTGACTGGCACCAAGCTACAGGTTATCTTCCTGTTACTAAAGCCGCTTACGCATTGACACAACAACAAGGCTTTTATCAGCAAAATCCAGGGGCTGACACCGCAATATTACAAATGACAACCTCAGAACCGACTGCAAACTCTAAAGGATTACGCTTTGGTAATTTCTTACAAACACGCGAAATTGTTGATGAAGAATTAGAAAAAGTATGGTCAGGAAAACAGAGTGCTCAAGCTGCATTGGATAATGCTGTCACACGTGGAAATGAGCAATTACGCCGTTTTGAACGTACTCAATAATCATATTTATCAGGCGAGCTTAACAGCTCGCCTTCTGTTTTTATCGATTTACTGGATACTGTATGGCTTCTCAATCCATTTATTTTAAACAAAAATGGTTACCTCTAGCGCTGATTTTTCCTCAACTGGCTATCACACTTATCTTTTTTATTTGGCCTGCTGGGCAAGCTTTCTTTCAGTCATTTCAATTAGAAGATGCGTTTGGCCTGAGTAGCGAGTTTGTTGGTCTCGAAAACTTTCAGCGTTTATTTAGCAATAGTTACTATTTTGACAGTTTAATCACCACATTGATTTTTAGTATCAGCGTTGTCTTTCTCTCTATGTTATCTGCGCTTGTTTTAGCTGGCATTGCTGAGCAAATTTTACGAGGCAAACTGTTTTATCGTACGATCTTAATTTCACCCTATGCCATTGCGCCAGTTATCGCGGGTTTTCTTTGGTTATTTATGCTTGATCCTACGATTGGCGTATTAAGCCAATTATTAAAACAAATAGGCATTAATTGGGATCCCGTACTGAATACACATCATGCTATGTGGATGGTGATTTTAACTGCGACATGGAAACAAGTGAGTTATAACTTTTTATTTTTTCTCGCTGCCTTGCAATCTGTGCCTAAATCACTATTAGAAGCAGCCGCTATTGATGGCAGTGGGCCTATTAAACGCTTTATCACAATAAGCTTTCCGCTTATTTCACCGACCACTTTTTTCTTACTGGTAGTGAATTTTGCCTACGCCTTTTTTGATACTTTCGCCATTATTCATGCCATGACACAGGGTGGCCCCGGAAGTAGCACATCAACATTAGTGTATAAAGTCTATAACGATGGTTTTGTAGGATTAGATTTAGGCTCTTCAGCCGCACAATCCGTTATCTTAATGTTTATTGTCGCGATATTGACCGTGATCCAGTTTCGTTATGTTGAAAAAAAGGTGGCTTACTGATGGTTGAACGCAGACCTTTATTTCACGCTTTTTGCCACTTAATCCTCATTGTTGGCATTCTTTCTGTCGCATTTCCTGTATGGATAGCGCTTGTCGCTACAACACATCAAAATACCGAATTTGCCACAGGATCGCCTCTTTGGTTCGGCACTGAAGGTTTCAGTATTTTTAAAACCCTATTGTCACAAGCGGGTACAACGCAAAATAGTGCGATTTCAATTAACAGTATGTTGTTGAATTCATTAATCATGGCATTAGTGATCACTATCGGAAAATTAATAATTTCAATTTTATCAGCCTATGCTGTTGTATTTTTTCGCTTTCCGGGCCGTATGCTTGCCTTTTGGACTATCTTTTTTACATTAATGCTGCCTGTTGAAGTTCGTATTATGCCAACATTTGAGGTTGTTACTAACCTTAATATGCTGAACTCTTATGCAGGACTAACCGTTCCATTAATTGCCAGCGCTACTGCTACTTTTTTATTTCGGCAATTTTTTCTTACTATCACCCCAGAGCTTATTGAAGCAGCCAAAATTGATGGCGCGGGTCCGATAAGATTCTTTTTCACCATCTTACTTCCTCTTTCACGTACTAATATAGCCGCCTTGTTTGTTATCACATTTATTTATGGCTGGAACCAATATCTTTGGCCAATGCTTATCACTACAGATACCCACTATTACACTATTGTGATGGGTATTAAACAGATGGTTGCGGTTTCCGATGGTGTTATTGAATGGAATAAAATTATGGCAACCACATTAATTGCGATGTTGCCTCCTGTCTTTATCGTCATTCTGATGCAAAGAGCCTTTGTAAAAGGCTTTATTGATACGGAGAAATAACATGACAACCGTCACTCTTACTGATTTAGAAAAGCGTTATCCAAATGGTCATCAAGCTATTTCAAAATTAAATCTTTCTATTGAGCAAGGCGAAATGGTGGTATTAGTCGGCCCTAGCGGTTGTGGTAAATCGACATTACTGCGAATGATTGCGGGATTAGAAACCATTACACAAGGTGATTTACTTATTGATAATTTGCGTGTTAATGAACACGAACCCAGTGAGCGTGATATCGCCATGGTTTTTCAAAACTATGCTCTTTATCCCCATATGTCGGTTTATAACAACATGGCATATGGCTTGCGTAATCGAAAAACACCAAAAGCAAAGATTGAAGAACTTGTCACAAATGCAGCTCAAATGCTGGAAATCAGTCATTTACTTGATAGAAAACCTAAAGAGTTATCAGGTGGGCAACGACAACGTGTGGCAATGGGCAGAGCCATTGTCCGTAAACCTAAAGTCTTTTTATTTGATGAGCCACTCTCTAACCTTGATGCAAAATTACGTGTACAAATGCGCCTTGAGATAAAAAAGCTACAACGAAAACTCTCCACGACTTCGATCTATGTTACTCACGATCAAGTTGAAGCTATGACATTAGCCGATAAGTTGGTGGTGCTAAATCAAGGAAATATAGAACAAGTAGGTACACCGTTAGATATTTATGAAAGCCCTGCTTCCGTATTTGTTGCTACTTTTATGGGTTCTCCTGCAATGAATATTTTAGACACTTCCATTAATCATGGTGTAATTGAAATCGCTGATGGGCACATTGCTGTTTCATCTCAGCACCTTCCTTATCAAGCAATTAAATTAGGTTTACGCCCTGAACATTTACTTATTAGCCGCCAGCATCCTATGTTCCATGTTGATGTTGAATTTATTGAAGCATTAGGTGCTGATGTTTTAATTTACGCCACAACCTGTGATAAACAAAAACAACCCGTTGTTATTCGCGCACCGAACGATCATGGTGTTAATATTGGCCACAAAATAGGTCTTACTATTCATCCTGAAAACCTACATTTCTTTGATGAGCAAACAGGAAAACGTATTAATCGTCCTTTTATGATCATCAGTGAATTAATGGTTTCATAAAATATTGATACCATTTTTTCATTTTCAGTTTAATCTGAATAGCGATGTGTAGAGCATCGCTATTTATTAAAAATAAAGCAATAAATATCAAAAATATAAACTTTGTCAGAATTAAACAAATAAAACCCGCACTAAATGCAGTGTTATTTTGATAATATTCCAAATAAATAAAAAACAACATCACTTACACTTAAAGTAAGTACAATTAAATGTTTTATATAATATTTAACCAACAAAGCTTATCTTTTTAAACTTAGCCTACCAATTAATTATCTTAATTTTAAACAAGTTAAATTTATTAATCCGTTTTTTCATCATGTTAAGGAAAGAAATAATAATACATTTTTACTGAGAAAAGAAAAAACATATATTTAGATAATATTTTTTTCATAAAATGCCTATATTGCACCAATAGATAAGCACTGTTATTCTTCTGCTCGAATTTGATCTGCACTTATATAAACTGCCAAGCAGAAAAGGACTTAATTAAAAAATGAAAATTAAATTACTTGCTACAGTGATGGTATCAGCAGCACTACTCTCTGGTTGTCAAAACCTCAATACCGATATGCTGACTAAATCAGGAACCCAACTTTTCCAAGCTGCAACATTAAGCGATGATGATATCAAAGCACTCACCAATGATGCATGTAAAGAGATGGATGCCCAAAATAAAGTCGCTCCAGCCAATAGCACTTACACCAAACGCTTGAATAATATCGCTAAAGCGTTAGGTAGTGAAGTTAATGGCACTCCGGTAAATTACAAAGTTTACATGACTAAAGATGTGAACGCATGGGCTATGGCTAACGGTTGTGTTCGTGTTTATAGTGGTTTAATGGACATGATGACTGATAACGAAGTTGAAGGCGTTTTAGGTCACGAAATGGGTCATGTTGCTTTAGGCCATACCCGTAAAGCAATTCAAGTTGCTCACGCAACAGTTGCAGCACGTACTGCAGCAGCATCAGCGGGTGGCGTTGCCGCACAATTAAGCAGCTCACAATTAGCTGAAATGGGTCAGAAATTAATTAATGCTCAATTCTCACAACATCAAGAAACTGAAGCCGATAATTTCTCTTATGATCTGCTAACAAAACGTGGCGTTAATACAGCAGGGCTGGTTACAGGTTTTGAGAAGCTCGCTAAATTAGGTGGTGGTGATTCAAGTATGTTTGATTCTCACCCACCATCAAAAGAGCGTGCTGATAATATCCGTAATCGCATCGCTGCAGATAAAAAATAATGACCTTGCCCCTATATCTCATGATATGGGGGTTTTCTTTTCAGGTTTATTTATTGCGACTGACAAAAACTATCCACAACATCGGTAAAAAAGCGTTTAATCGCCTGCTTTTCTTGCTGATCATATTGCTCAAATAGCGCAGACCATTTAGCTTGAGATTGTTGATGCAACACCTCATGAGCATGAAAAAGACGCTCTCCCTCAGCAGTTAAGATAAAAAATATTTCTTTTTGATTATCTGCCAACTTTATTTTTTCAATAGCCCCCTTTTTTTGTAAGCGGCTACAAATTTTTGAAACAGCCCCTCGAGTCATCGCCATATATTCACTAATAGTCGTCAGATTTCTCATGCTCTCCTCACCAATACAATGAATAACATGTAACTCTGTAAGTGAATAATTCTCTAATCCCTTCTCTTCTAATACTTTTTTATGCTCCTCATTGACATGTTCATCTTTAAGATGCAAGAAATCACTTAACCCTTTTAGCAAGTCTTGTGTTGTTACATTCTCTTTTGTCATTTTGTTTCCTTGGAAAAAATATTTAAAAAATAGTACCAAAAGTATTTACAACAATCAAAATATCGCTATTATCTATTTTGTTTCCACGGAAACAAAATAGATAAAGAGAGGCAATATAATGAAATTATCAATCCGCAGTTTGTTTTATCTCGTTTGCTTTAGCGCACTATTAGGCTCTTTAGCACAAAATATTTATACCCCTGTACTTCCCTTGATCCAACAGCAATTTAATACCACGCTATCACTGGTTAATCTGACGGTATCTGCATTTACTTTTGCTATGGCTGTTATGCAACTATTTTATGGTTCATTGATCGATAAATGGGGAAGAAAGCCAATTTTACTCAGTGGATTAGCAATTTCTATTGTGGGTGCATTGGGTTGTGTTTGGTCTGACTCTATTGGCTTATTGATTTTTTGGCGTGTGATCCAAGCTATCGGTATTGCGGCCATTCCCGTGGTTGCAGCAACTATTCTTGGCGATCTTTATCAAGGAAACGATCGCGCAAAAGCAATGGGATCGTATCAAATGCTATTAGCACTAGCACCAGCTTGTGGCCCTTTATTAGGTGGATATTTAGCGCAACATTATCAATATCAAGGCATTTTTATTTTATTGGCTGTTATCGGTATCCTATTACTGACCACACATCTCTTTTATTTACCAGAAACACGTCCAGAACAGAAGGAAACCTTTAAAAGCTTATCAGCAATGCAACAAGTGCTGATGGCACCTGAGGGTAAATCTGTATTTGTCATGAGTTTTATGGTGTTTTATAACTATTTTTGTCTACTGGTTTTCTTACCCTTAATTGCCTTTCATCTCTATCAACTTAACAGCACTGAAATAGGTGGATTATATATGCCTATGTCAATTGCACTTATCTTAGGTAGCTATCTTTACCGTAGAATTTGCCATCTATTTAGCGCTGAATATGGTGTGATTATTACCTCTTGTATCAACCTGACTATGTTGACGTTATTTGCACTCTTTTGGCAAATCTCATTACCTATCATGCTTGGCTTAACTGTGTTATATGGGCTTTCTTTAGGCTTAACCATGCCAACGCACACTACATTATTAACAAGTTATTTTGGCTCGATGAGAGCTACTGCAATGGGGATTTATAACTTTATTCGTTATTGTGGAATGGCTGCTGGCCCTATGATTTCGGTCTATTTTGTGACTGACAATAACTATGAGTATGTCTTTTATTCTTGTGTGATCTTAACGAGTTTGGCATTGTGTTTCACCATTAAGACCTTAATGTCTTCATTAAAAGAAAAAAAACAAACTGCAAACTAACAGGATATTTCATGAAATTAACTATTGAAAAACTGGCACAGCTCTCTGAACAAGACCATATTGATTTAGGCAAAATTTGGCAAGATACACGTTACCAATCAGCTCTAACAAATGAGATCAACAACGAGAATGTACTCTTTGTGGCAAGATTTAACGAACGATTATTAGCCGCTTGCTGGGTTAAACTATCGGATGAAAAAGCTGTTATCTCTGATTTTATGGTCAGAGAAGTGACACGCCGTCGCGGTGTTGGACATTATTTACTGACACAATGCTTATCTGCCTATCCTGATATTCACCATTGGCAGGCAATAAGCTTATCAGCGGAAGAAAACGGGTATGATATTGCTCATGCTTTTTTAACACATCATCAATTTAGTGCATCACCACAATCTGATCTTTATGCTCTCAATATTTGATAACGTTCTTATTCTAAATAATTCAAGTTGTAGCTAGGCGACAAGTGAATATTAGTCAACAACGCTACAACTTGAAGTATGACGAGAACGAGTAGTATAAAGTCTAGCTACATTATAAGCCGTCTCACTCAGATTCTTTTGCGCATTATGAAGTGCATCATCCAGTGTAGAAACACCCGGTACAATAGAGAAAACAGCATCAATTCCCTGCTGATGAACAACATCATAATCAGGTAGATAGCCACCGACTAAGGCAATGACAGGAAGGTGATATTTTTTAGCGAGCAGAGCAACCCCTATTGGCGTTTTACCTTGTGCCGATTGGCTATCCATTCGACCTTCACCGGTTATTACCAAATCCGCATCAATAAAATATTTCTCTAATTCAACCGCTTTGGCAACCAGTTCAACTCCCGGCGAAAGCGTTGCTTGCGTAAAGGCAAGTAACGGTAACGCCAATCCACCCGCCGCACCACTTCCAGCAATATTAATAAGATTGTGTTGTGTCATTTTCTCAAGATAAGTACCAAAATGATGTAAGGCTTTATCAAGTTGCGCAATATCATCTTTGGTCGCTCCTTTTTGAGGACCAAAAATAGCTGATGCTCCTTTTTCTCCACACAACGGATTTGTTACATCGCAAGCAAGCTCAATTTCAATATTTTTTAGTTTAGGGTTAAGAGTCGTGATATCAATAGAGTGAAGTTGTGCTAATGCCAGCCCACCAAAGGGCAAAGATGTACCAAACTTATCTTTGAGACCAAGCCCAAGTGCTTGCATCATACCTGCACCAGCATCATTTGTAGCACTTCCACCTAATCCCAATATGATTTTTTTAACGCCCATTTCAAGTGCAGCATTAATTAATTCACCCGTACCATAACTGGTCGTTAAATTGGGATTGCGTTGAGATGAGGGAATAAGATGAAGACCAGAAGCTTGTGCCATTTCAATCACGGCAGTGGTGTTATCCCCTAAAAGCCCCCAAGTTGCGGTCACTTGTTTACCTAAAGGTGAACATACTTGTGTCGATATAAAATGGCCTTGCGTTGCATCCACCAGCGATGTCACCGTTCCTTCGCCGCCATCAGCCATAGGAATACAACAATATTGCGCATTGGGTAAATAACGTGAAAAACCTTGTTTTATTGCTGTTGCAACTTCTTTCGCACTTAAGCTTTCTTTAAATGAATCAGGGGCAATAACTATTTTCACGTTATATTCTCCAGACAATAAAAAAGCGATATTTTCATATCGCTTTTATAACATACTCTACTTTATGAGAGCGTGTACATGATCTGAAATGTGATTAATCTTCAATCGCTAAACGCAATTTCTTCATCGCATTTTTTTCTAATTGGCGAACACGCTCGGCAGATACACCATATTTTGTCGCCAAATCTTGCAATGTCGATTTGTTATCATCATCTAGCCAACGGGCACGAATAATATCTTGGCTACGTTCATCAAGAGTTTCAATTGCTGACGTCAGTTTATCTGTTGCATGATTATCCCAGTTATCTTCTTCAATGCCGTCGGCAAAGTCTGAAGACTTATCTTCTAAGAAAAGTACTGGAGCAATAGGATGTGAGTCATCACTATCATCAGCTGACATATCAAATGCCATATCTTGTGCTGACATTCGTGATTCCATTTCTCGGACATCACTTTCTGACACGCCCAATTCTCTTGCGACTAATTCCACTTCGTCTTGATTAAACCAACCTAAACGTTTTTTATTTTTTCGCAGATTAAAAAACAGTTTACGTTGAGATTTCGTGGTTGCGACTTTCACGATACGCCAGTTACGTAGCACATATTCATGAATTTCTGCTTTGATCCAATGTACGGCAAAAGAGACCAGTCGGACACCCACTTCTGGGTTAAAACGGCGCACCGCTTTCATCAGACCAATATTACCTTCTTGGATAAGATCAGCTTGTGGTAAGCCATAACCTGAATAGCTGCGAGCAACATGAATAACGAAGCGCAGATGTGAAAGGATAAGCGTTCTTGCTGCATCCAAGTCACCATCGTAATGCAGCCGTTCAGCGAGTTCCTTTTCTTCCTCTGCGGTTAACATCGGATAGGAATTGGCTGCACGTATATACGCTTCGATGCTGCCTTGCGGAACCAATGCTAAGGATTGCATTTCTTTTGTCATTCAAATCCTCATAAAAATCAAATAAATAATTAAGATTATTACTGTAAGGGAAAACAGATGAGCCTTATAAATATAGCTTAAATAGGAAGTCAGTTAGGTTTTTTACGATGTGTTTTTATCATAACGACTATTTGACCAGCATAAAGATTAAAGGTTCATCTCGCATCTATGTTTACATATCTTTGTACTTTTCTATGCAGAAGCAAACATGATCGTTAGCTTGTCCCTAGAAAAGATTGCGAGCATTATTATGCCAGAGACGGGGCGTTGATAAAATGGCTGGGTGACGATATTAACGCAACCCAGCCTGATAAAAAACATTATCTCATTATTTAGAAGATAAGTATAAAAGTGCTCTAATTCATTATTCTGGTGTAAATTGACGCAAATGCTGCATTGTCGTCAGCCATGCAGCAAGCCAACCGATGGTCATCGCTACGAGTATAAGAATAATTGACTCATCAAATCCTAATCCTGAAATGGAAAAAGAAGTCCCAAATACCGTTGCGGCTTGAGTTACCACATCAGAAAGTTTCCACACTAATAGAGCAGAAAAAATCAGGGCAAACACAGCGCCAATAAACCCGAGAATTAATCCCCAATTCAAGAAAGGCCGCATAATAAAACCATCGGTTGCACCAATAAGTTTCATAACATTAATAGTATCGCGACGACTGAAAATATTGAGGCGTACACTGTTGCCAATCACCAATAACAGGGCGACAACCATCAATGAACCAATCACCAAGGCAATTTGCCCTACTAATGAAGTTAACGTTGAGAGCCGAGCAAACCAACTGTCATCCATTCTGACTTCATCAACGCCGGGTATTTTCGCCACGGTATCACGCAAATTCACCATCAATTGTTGATCACTTGGCTCCATAACAGGAGTCACAATTGCTACCGCAGGCAGAGGATTCTCTTCTAACATATCTAACGCACTGCTAAAGCCGGACCAAGAACGGAATTCCACCAGCGAGTCTTGGCGTGAAAGATAGTTCACCTCACTCACTTTCTCTAGGGCTTCTATTTTTTTGATCGTGGCTTCAGCTAATGAATCATCAAGAGATTTATCAAGATAAACGGTTAATTGTGGAGTGGGATACCACTGCTCAGCCGCAGTTGAAACATTTTTCCACACAATATAAAAGATGCTAGGTAATGTTAATGAAATGGCGACTACCATTACCGTTAGAAAAGAAGAAAGTGGTTGGCGCAAAAAGTCAGCCATGGTATTACGCCATGCATAACGCCATTGTTCACGTCTTCCCCCTTTTAGTGCCTTGGTTTTTGCACCTGGCGTTGGCATTGATTTACGGGAACTTTTTGCTTTAGCCATTTTGTCCTCCCACCATTCTGCCTTGCCCTAATGTAAGAATGCGATAATTTCTGCGTTCAATCAAAGACATATCATGTGTTGCCATTAACACCGTAACACCAACACGATTAAACTCTTCAAAAAGACGCATGATGCCTTCTGAAAGCTCACCATCAAGGTTACCCGTTGGTTCATCCGCAAGTAAAACCGTTGGCTTATTCACAACAGCGCGAGCAATACCTACACGCTGTTGTTCACCACCAGAAAGTTGGATAGGATAATTTTTAGCTTTATCCAAAAGCCCAACTTTATCTAAAGCGGCAGAAACTCTGCGTCGAATATCCTCTTCACTTGCGCCAGCAATAATCAATGGAAGAGAGACATTGTCGTAAACCGTTCTGTCCATCAATAAATGGTGATCTTGGAAGATCATCCCAATTTGACGACGCAAAAAAGGGATCTCACTATTTTTCAGTCTGCTAATATCATGTCCAGCAAACCAAATAGCGCCATCACTAGGACGTTCTATTCCACAAATTAACTTAAGCAATGTACTTTTACCGGCACCAGAGTGACCCGTTAAAAAAGCCATTTCTCCAGGACGAAGATGGAAATCAACACCCTGTAATGCTTGTCTTCCACCTAAATAAGCCTTGCTGACGTGTTCGAAGCGGATCATTACAACTACTCCTCGCGGGCAAACAGAGCCTCAATAAAATCGTCGGCCTTAAACGGACGTAGATCTTCAATACCTTCACCTACCCCGATATAACGGATAGGTATACTAAACTGATCGGCAATAGAGAAAATAACCCCCCCTTTTGCTGTACCATCGAGTTTAGTCAATGTTAATCCAGTTAGCCCAACTGTTTCATTAAAGAGTTTAGCCTGGCTCACTGCATTTTGTCCGGTACTTGCATCTAACGTCAGCATCACTTCATGTGGTGCTTCTTCGTCTAATTTCTTCATAACACGAACGATTTTTTTCAGCTCTTCCATTAAATGGGATTTATTCTGCAATCGTCCTGCGGTATCAGCAATAAGAACATCGACACCTTTTGCCTGTGCTGATTGAATTGCATCAAAAATCACAGATGCAGGATCAGCGCCTGTATGTTGTGCGACAACAGGAATATTATTGCGCTCACCCCAAACTTGTAACTGTTCAACAGCGGCGGCACGGAAGGTGTCACCTGCTGCTAACATGACAGATTTACCTTCAGCTTGGTATTGTCGCGCTAATTTTCCGATTGTGGTTGTTTTACCCACACCATTAACTCCGACCATCAAAATAACAAAAGGTTTTTTACCTTCAATATTTAATGGTTTATCAACTTTCGTTAAGATCTCGCCCATCTCTTCACGTAATTTGCCGTAAAGGGCTTCAGCATCTTTAAGATCTTTATGTGTTGCGTGTTTGGTCAGGCTGGTGATAATTTTTGTAGTGGTTTCCATTCCCACATCAGCAATTAAGAGTTGCTCTTCTAACTCTTCAAAAAGCTCATCATCAATTTTCTTACCACGAAATAGACCAAGAAATCCTGAGCCTAAGTTCTGGCGAGTTTTTAGCAAGCCTTTTTTCAGTCGGCTAAAGAAACCTTCTTTTTTAGGTTTTTCTTGCTCAACGACTTTATCTGCAAGCACTTCTTCGCGTAAAGATTCAATATCTTCTGCTTCTGCTTGCGCAATAGCGAGACGTTCGTTTTCTTCTTCTTGCGCTAAACGTTCCTGCTCCACACGTTGCGCTTCTAAACGTTCTTGCTCTGCTTTAAGTTCCGCTTGGCGCTGGGCTTCCTCTTGCGCAAGGCGTTCAGCTTCGGCTTCTTGCGCTAAACGTTCCTGCTCTGCACGTTGCGCTTCTAAACGTTCTTGCTCTGCTTTTAGTTCCGCTTGGCGCTGGGCTTCTTCTTGTGCTAAACGTTGAGTCTCTGCTTCTTGCGCTAAACGTTCCTGCTCTGCACGTTGCGCTTCTAAACGTTCTTGCTCTGCTTTTAGTTCCGCTTGGCGCTGGGCTTCTTCTTGTGCTAAACGTTGAGT
>NZ_JAABLX010000011.1:0-33126 GCF_009915245.1 Proteus sp. G2669
TTAGGTAAGGAGGTGATCCAACCGCAGGTTCCCCTACGGTTACCTTGTTACGACTTCACCCCAGTCATGAATCACAAAGTGGTAAGCGCCCTCCCGAAGGTTAAGCTACCTACTTCTTTTGCAACCCACTCCCATGGTGTGACGGGCGGTGTGTACAAGGCCCGGGAACGTATTCACCGTAGCATTCTGATCTACGATTACTAGCGATTCCGACTTCATGGAGTCGAGTTGCAGACTCCAATCCGGACTACGACAGACTTTATGAGTTCCGCTTGCTCTCGCGAGGTCGCTTCTCTTTGTATCTGCCATTGTAGCACGTGTGTAGCCCTACTCGTAAGGGCCATGATGACTTGACGTCATCCCCACCTTCCTCCGGTTTATCACCGGCAGTCTCCTTTGAGTTCCCGCCATCACGCGCTGGCAACAAAGGATAAGGGTTGCGCTCGTTGCGGGACTTAACCCAACATTTCACAACACGAGCTGACGACAGCCATGCAGCACCTGTCTCAGAGTTCCCGAAGGCACTCCTCTATCTCTAAAGGATTCTCTGGATGTCAAGAGTAGGTAAGGTTCTTCGCGTTGCATCGAATTAAACCACATGCTCCACCGCTTGTGCGGGCCCCCGTCAATTCATTTGAGTTTTAACCTTGCGGCCGTACTCCCCAGGCGGTCGATTTAACGCGTTAGCTCCAGAAGCCACGGTTCAAGACCACAACCTCTAAATCGACATCGTTTACAGCGTGGACTACCAGGGTATCTAATCCTGTTTGCTCCCCACGCTTTCGCACCTGAGCGTCAGTCTTTGTCCAGGGGGCCGCCTTCGCCACCGGTATTCCTCCACATCTCTACGCATTTCACCGCTACACATGGAATTCTACCCCCCTCTACAAGACTCTAGCCAACCAGTTTCAGATGCAATTCCCAAGTTAAGCTCGGGGCTTTCACATCTGACTTAATTGACCGCCTGCGTGCGCTTTACGCCCAGTAATTCCGATTAACGCTTGCACCCTCCGTATTACCGCGGCTGCTGGCACGGAGTTAGCCGGTGCTTCTTCTGCGGGTAACGTCAATTGATAAAGGTATTAACTTTATCACCTTCCTCCCCGCTGAAAGTACTTTACAACCCTAAGGCCTTCTTCATACACGCGGCATGGCTGCATCAGGCTTGCGCCCATTGTGCAATATTCCCCACTGCTGCCTCCCGTAGGAGTCTGGGCCGTGTCTCAGTCCCAGTGTGGCTGATCATCCTCTCAGACCAGCTAGAGATCGTCGCCTAGGTGAGCCATTACCTCACCTACTAGCTAATCCCATATGGGTTCATCCGATAGCGCAAGGTCCGAAGAGCCCCTGCTTTGGTCCGTAGACGTCATGCGGTATTAGCCACCGTTTCCAGTAGTTATCCCCCTCTATCGGGCAGATCCCCATACATTACTCACCCGTCCGCCGCTCGTCAGCAAGAAAGCAAGCTTTCTCCTGTTACCGCTCGACTTGCATGTGTTAGGCCTGCCGCCAGCGTTCAATCTGAGCCATGATCAAACTCTTCAATTAAAAGTGTTTGATGCTCAAAGAAATCGAAAACTTAGCTATTCATAAATGAATTTACTTTTGTTGTTCACTCTTCAAGACTTGATACATCTAATATTTTAGAAGATATCGTCTCTGCGAGTGCCCACACAGATTGTCTGATAATTTGTTAAAGAGCAGTGCAACATTCGCTGCCGTTTCCGGTCTTCTGCGTTGTTGCGAGGAGGCGTATATTACGTTATTCCTCTGAAGAGTCAAGAGTTTTTTCAAACTTTTTTCTTTTCTCTTCGCTGTCCTTCGTGGCTGTTGTCAGCTCATCGTCGGTCAGTGGATGCGCATTATAGGGAGATCTCGGATTAGCGCAAGTGTTTTTTTAAAATAATTTTCCGTTCGTTCAAAACACCAACAAGACGTATAAAAACCCAACAACCAAGGTGGAATATCACTCAATTTTGGCAAAATGAGAGGCAAATTCGCTTACTTTATTCCAATCCGTATATTCAATTTCTTTTGTAGGATCAGTTTCACCTTTAGTCATCTTCATAATTAGCTGGATCATGACTCTATCAATCCATTTATAGCGAGGATAAAAAAGTGCACCAGCAAATACACCCGTTAACGTTGGCTTCCATGGGGTCTTATCTAGAAACTTACGCATATAAGCATTCGTCTCAGGTGTATTCTTTTCCTCTTTTCTGGCAGTAAGATTAACGCCAAAGAATGCGGTAGGCATACTATTCAATTGTGCAAGATGACGAGTGATAAATTTATCGAGAGCTTTATTAAAGTAACCATAACGAATAGAAGCACCTACTAAGACTTTATTATAAGCAGATAAATTTAAACTCTGCTGAACAGAGGTTAAATCTCTTACATCACATTCATAGCCGTGTTGTCTTAATTCATTCGCGATTTGTGTCATTATTTTTTTAGTTTGACCATCAGTACTACAATACAACAATAGCGCGCTCATACATCACTCCTTGTATTAGATTAATCACGCCAAAACGTTGGGGTAAATAACACTAATAATGTGAAAACTTCTAGTCGTCCAAATAACATTGTTACGACGAGTATCCATTTTGCAGCCGGATTCATTGTCGTAAAGTTATCAGCAACAATACCTAGTCCAGGCCCAAGATTATTTAATGTTGTTGCAATAGCAGAGAATGCAGAGAACTCATCAACCCCCGTTGCGATCAACAACATTAAGCTAATAATAAATACCAAAGCATAAGCGGAGAAAAATCCCCAGACGGCTTCAATAATACGTTCGGGTAATGCTCGATGGCCAAGTTTGATGGTATAAACTGCATTCGGGTGAACAAGACGTTTTAATTCACGATTCCCTTGTAGGAATAAAAGCAAGATACGAATGACTTTCAATCCCCCACCCGTTGATCCTGCACACCCACCAATAAAAGCAGAGCATAATAATAGAAGAGGTAGAAACGCTGGCCATTGTGCAAAACTGTCTGTTGCAAAACCAGCAGTTGTCGCCATAGAGACAACTTGGAAAAAGGCCTGGTTTATGGTTATCCATCCTGAATCATATACAGAATAAAGCCAAAGAATACCGCTACAGATAATGACTAATCCCAATTGAATTGAGATAAACATACGAAATTCAGGATCACGCCAATAAATATTAAGGCTTCTTCCTGTTAATACAGCAAAGTGTAAGCCAAAGTTACAACCGGAAATTAAAAGGAATACACCAATAATGATGTTAATGGTTGGGCTATTAAAATAACCAATACTGGCATCGTGAGTAGAAAACCCACCAATTGCAATAGTTGAAAAGCTATGAGAAATAGCATCAAACACATCCATGCCGGCAACCCATAACGCTAAAGCACAAATGATTGTAAGCAAGACATAAATAAGCCACAGTGCTTTTGCTGTTTCTGCAATTCGAGGTCGCATTTTATTATCTTTCAATGGCCCCGGCATTTCTGCACGATAGAGCTGCATTCCCCCAACACCTAAAAGAGGAAGAATAGCGACAGCTAATACAATGATCCCCATTCCCCCTAACCATTGAAGCATTTGTCGATAAAACAAAATAGCTTTAGGTAAGGAATCTAGCCCTACTAAGGTTGTAGCCCCTGTCGTAGTAAGCCCAGAAAAAGATTCAAAAAATGCATCTGTAATAGAAAGGTGTGGTTGCTCAGAAAAAATAAAAGGTAATGCCCCTACACTGCCCAATACAGTCCAAAATAAAACCACAATAAGAAAGCCCTCTTTAGGCTTTAGCTCACTTTTCTTATGTCGGTTGGGGATCCACAACATTAACCCAATGATTAATGCGACAATAAATGTTTGGCTAAATGCTCGTCCGGCACCATCTCGGTATATTAATGCAACAATACCAGGAATGATCATCGTGACAGAAAATAAGATAACGAGCAGTCCGACAATACGGGTTATTGAACGAAAATGCATTTAGCGATTTCCTTGGTAGCAAAGATTATTCATTTTTATCTAATGGGATTAATTGCATACTGCCACGACTCATATCGCGTAGTTTAATTTCCACTTCACCACTATGTACAGCTGGCAATGAAAGGGTAAATGTAACTTTATCAGTATATTCACTTGAGAGCACTTGCCCTTGATATTGTTCAACGACTTGTTCAAGTAATGAAACAAGTGAATATTCACACTCCACATTAAAGCGCAATTGTGGCACTTTTGTCTTTGTAGATAATATTTTTAATGCCTGCTGAACACCACTACCATAAGCACGAACCAACCCGCCTGTTCCTAATTTGATCCCGCCAAAATACCGAACAACCACTGCGGTTACTTCCCCCATTCCACTTCCTAAGAGGGGAGCTAGAATAGGTTTTCCCGCAGTACCTGTTGGTTCACCATCATCAGAAAATCCTAATTGTTGCGAATCATCTGGCCTACCAGCAACAAAAGCCCAACAGTGATGTCGGGCATCAGGAAATTGCTCTTTGATAGATTGAATATAAGCTTTAGCTGCATCAATACCCTCAGTGTGAGCAATAAATGTAATAAAACGGCTTTTCTTTATTTCTTCACTGAACTCTACAGTTTCAGCGGGGATCAAATACGCTTTCATCAGGCTAAGTGTAAGTCTCTAGTCATATTTTCAATTTTGTTATCGTGGATAATAATATTATCTTCAATACGAATGCCACCAAAGGGTTTGAAGTGTTCAATTTGCTTCCAATTAAAATGAGTGCTGTATTTTCCTTCTTTCCAAGGCTCTAATAAAGAATCGATAAAGTAAAATCCAGGTTCAATTGTTAATACCATGCCTGGTTCAACAATACGGGTACAACGTAAGAATGGATACATAGCAGGAGCTGCTAAATGAGTTCCTTTATCATCTTGCATAAACCCAGCGGCATCATGAACTTGCAGACCTAAAGCATGTCCTAAACCATGAGGCAAAAATGGTGTCGTTAAGCCAGCACTCACCATCTCTTCTTCACTAACACCTTTCACAATACCGTATTTGTTGAGTAATCCAGCAATACGTTGATGCATTTGAACATGATATTCCGTGTAACGCACACCCGCTTTCATCGTTGCGATCAACGCTTGTTGTGCATCATTCATATCTTTAACTAAAGATGTAAATTCATGATTTTCTTTTGCACTATAAGTACGAGTTATATCAGCAGCATAACCATTATATTCTGCGCCAGCATCAATAAGGAAACTACGATATTCATCTGGTGATTCATGATCTAATTTTGTGTAATGCAACACAGCCGCATGCTCATTTAATGCAACAATATTCCCATAAGGTACATCGGTATCACGATGACCTGTTGCCATTAAGTACGCCATATTAATATCAAATTCACTTAATCCCGCTTGGAAAGCTTCGCGTGCAGCAATATGTCCATTCACTGCCATTTTCTGCGCTTCACGCATACAGGCTAATTCATAACCTGTTTTATAGGCACGATAGTAATGATAATAATTAAGAAGAGATTGATTATTAATATTATCAATACTCACACCTAATGATCCCGCTCGTTGCGAATTTGGGCCAATATAAGCAGTATTCTTATTAATATAAGGAGTAAGTTCTTTTTGAATATCATCAACATTTTTGAGATGAATTAATTCAATTTCATGCGTCCAATAGCTATTTGGTAGGGCTTCAACACTATGCCAATAATCAACTGGAGAATAAAACCATAATTTTGGTTTATTAACACCATCGACTAATAACCAGCAATGAGGTACATCAGTCACAGGTACCCATGCTTTAAAGTGTGCGTTAACTTTAAAAGGATAATCACTGTCATCAAGAAAAATACGAATAGGCTCACCAGAATGAATTAATACGGAATCAAGATGGTGTCTGGATAAAGCATCACGAGTACGATTTTGTAGAGTTTTGATATGTTCTTGGTACAGAGAGAGCAATTTTTCCATTATTAATTACCTTATCTTATTCATTGTTAATGATTCAGCTTAACACGCCAACTCTTTTAGTGGCTAACACCATAACAAAAATAGATTATTAGCGATTTATTTCACTTATTTTTATCAAATAAAGCAACAATATAAAATTCAATGAGTTAAATAATTTCACTGTGATCCCTCCTGCAGTTTTTTAATCAATTATTTGCATTTATTTAACATTGTATTCACACTCTTATTATCTGGTCATACCAGTCTATACTTTTAGGGAGAATACAAATGCTCTATCAAAGCGAAAATATTCAAGTCGATTGGGTGAAACAAGGTATTGTTGAACTCGTTTTTAACGCCAAAGGCTCTATTAATAAATTAGATACCAAAACAGTTGCGATGCTAAGCGAAGCTTTAACCGTATTAGAGGCAACACAAGATCTAAAAGGTGTTATTTTACGTTCTGAAAAACCTGCCTTTATTGTCGGTGCTGACATCACTGAGTTTCTATCCCTATTTGATGCCCCTGAAGAAGAATTGACTCAGTGGCTACACTTTTCTAATCAGATCTTTAGTCGACTCGAAGATTTACCCGTTCCCACCATCTCTGCTATCAATGGTTATGCACTTGGTGGCGGCTGCGAATGTGTACTTGCAACCGATTTCCGAATTGCATCCCCTGATTTACGTATTGGTCTCCCAGAAACCAAACTTGGGATCATGCCCGGTTTTGGAGGTTCAGTACGTCTTCCTCGTTTAATTGGTGTCGATAATGCATTAGAAATTATTACTGCGGGTAAAGATGTTGATGCTCAAACTGCACTTCAAAATGGGTTGATCCAAGCTATTGTGCCACTGGAAAAATTAAAAGAGAGTGCACTTTCTCTAATAGAGCAAGCGATTGACGGTAAGATTGATTGGAAGGCCGCACGTTATCCGAAAACAACGCCATTAAGATTGACAGAACTTGAACATAAGATGTCTTTTGGTGTGGCTAAAGGCATGGTGATGAAAGTAGCTGGCCCTCATTATCCAGCTCCGATCACCGCAGTAAAAACCATCGAAAAAGCAGCCTTCCTAAATAGAGATGAAGCACTCGCTCTTGAAACTGAAAATTTTGTCAAACTCACGCGCACTGATGTTGCTAAAGCCTTAGTCGGCATTTTTCTCAATGATCAGTATGTCAAAAGTATCACGAAAAAACGGCATGCAGAATTACCTAAACAAGCAGCTGTATTAGGTGCGGGCATTATGGGCGGTGGCATTTCCTACCAATCAGCCTTAAAAGGTATTCCGGTTATTATGAAAGATATTAACCAAAAATCCCTTGAACTGGGTATGAATGAAGCACTAAGCCTATTACAAAAACGCCAAGAAAAAGGTCGCATGACCGCTGTTGATATGGCGAAAACACTCGCCTCTATTCAACCAACACTAAATTATGCCTCTGTCAGCGATGTAGATATTGTGGTTGAAGCCGTTGTTGAAAATCCAAAAGTAAAAGCAGCTGTACTTGCAGAAACAGAAGCATTATTAGCAGATAACGCGATCCTTGCTTCCAATACCTCAACGATACCTATCTCATTGCTCGCAAGATCCTTAAAACGCCCAGAAAATTTCTGTGGTATGCATTTTTTTAATCCTGTCCATCGCATGCCTTTAGTGGAAATTATTAAAGGCGAAAAAACCAGTGAAGAGACCATTAACCGTATTGTTAGTTATGCAAGCAAAATGGGCAAAACACCTATTATTGTTAATGATTGCCCTGGCTTCTTTGTAAATCGAGTCCTCTTTCCTTATTTTGCAGGATTCTCTCTATTGCTAAGAGACGGTGCTGATTTTATTGCTGTTGATAAAGTGATGGAAAAAGTATTTGGTTGGCCAATGGGTCCAGCTTATTTACTTGATGTTGTGGGTATTGATACTGCTAATCATGCTCAAGCTGTTATGGCTCAAGGCTTCCCTGACAGAATGGGAACAATTGAACGAGATACTATTGCACTGTTATATGAACAACAGCGATATGGGCAAAAGAATAATCATGGTTTCTATAATTACACGGTTGATAAAAGAGGTAAAAAACAGAAATCCGTTGATGAACAAATTCAAACACTCATTCAACAAAATGTGGGTAAAGCACAAGAGTTTAGTCAAGACGCGATTATTGCTCGCATGATGATCCCAATGATCAATGAAGTTATTCGTTGTCTAGATGAAGGTATCATTGCTTCACCGGCCGAAGCTGATATCGCACTAGTATATGGCTTAGGCTTCCCTCCTTTCCGTGGTGGTGTATTCCGTTACCTCGATACTATTGGAACAGCGAAATTTGTTGCAGATGCACAACAATATGCGTCATTAGGGCCACTTTATCAAATCCCTGAAAGCTTAAAACAAAAAGCGCAACACAACGAAACCTATTATCCAAAACCCACAAAAGTAGATGTTAACATCAGAGAACTCGCTTAAGGAGAGATGAAATGGAAAAGGTTGTCATAATTGATGGTATTCGTACTCCTATGGGACGCTCTAAAGGTGGTGCTTTTCGCCATGTTAGAGCAGAAAATCTCTCTGCTCATCTGATGCAAGCACTACTAAAACGTAATCCTAATATTAATCCTAATGATATTGGCGATGTGATTTGGGGTTGCGTACAGCAAACCTTAGAACAAGGTTTCAATATTGCACGTAACGCTGCATTATTAGCCGAACTTCCTCATAAAGTGCCGGCGGTCACGGTTAATCGCTTATGTGGTTCATCAATGCAAGCATTACATGATGGCGCTCGCCAAATTATGCTTGGTGATAGCCAAGTGGCATTAATTGGTGGTGTTGAACATATGGGTCATGTGCCAATGACTTATAATGCAGATTTTAATCCATCACTTAATCTTTCTGTTGCTAAAGCCTCATTTTCCATGGGTTTAACGGCAGAAATGTTAGCTAAATCATTCCAAATTTCACGTGAAGAGCAAGATAAATTTGCTTATCGTTCTCACCATTTATCGGCTCTTGCGACACAACAAGGCTATTTTGATAATGAGATAGTGGCTATCAATGGTCATGATGCAGCGGGTAATTTCATCAATGTCAGAAATGATGAAGTTATACGTTATAACCCAAGTCTTGATGATTTAGCACAACTGAAACCTGTATTTGATCCCGCAACAGGCTCTGTAACAGCCGGAAATTCATCCGCAGTTTCGGATGGTGCATCAGCGATGTTTATTACCAGTGAACGTTATGCTAAAGAGCACAATTTAAAACCTCGAGCTGTTATTCGTGCTATGGCTGTTACAGGATGTG
The DNA here is from genome assembly GCF_009915245.1 of Proteus sp. G2669. Lineage (NCBI taxonomy): Bacteria > Pseudomonadati > Pseudomonadota > Gammaproteobacteria > Enterobacterales > Morganellaceae > Proteus > Proteus sp. G2669. Next base: position 9,235 of record NZ_JAABLX010000011.1, read on the forward strand.
ATCCCGCAATTATGGGTTATGGTCCTGTTCCTGCCACAGAAATTGCATTGAAAAAAGCAGGATTAGCACTCAGTGATATTGATATTTTTGAACTCAATGAAGCTTTTGCAGCACAATCATTAGCTTGTATGAAGAAAATGAATCTACTAGAGAGCCTAGATGACAAGATTAATTTAAACGGTGGTGCAATTGCCTTAGGACACCCTTTAGGCTGCTCCGGTTCACGTATAACAACCTCGTTACTCAATATTATGGAACGTAAAGATGCACAGTTTGGCTTAGCCACAATGTGCATTGGATTAGGGCAAGGTATTGCAACGATTATAGAACGTGTTTAATGCGATATTTTGTATATCCACGTTCTTATCGTTAGGTAAGTATTCTTTTCGATTGCATGGTTAGAAACCATTTTCCCGCCGTCAGGGGCGGGTTTTTTTTATGGTTTTAAAAACAAAATCGATAATAGCGCGGTAAAACGTTATCAAATAAATTCAAATGCATCACTAAATAAACGAGTCTTATCTGCATTACGTTCATTACAAAAGCGCTCTCTAGCTATTTTGGCCATTTCAAAACGCCCTGCAATGTAAATATCATATTCTGATAAATCACCGAAATCTTCGCTTATAGCGGTTAATACCGTACCTTTCCTACCTCGCCAAGTCTCATCTGGTTGTTCAACAACGGGGATAACGGTTAAAGAAGGATACAACTCTGATAATTCTTGTAATTCATTGAGATCATAGAGGTGAACGCTTTCTCTTCCCCCCCAATAAATTGTAATAGGTCGCTGTGGATTTTCAGCTAATGCTGCCAGTAAAATTGAATGGGTATAAGAAAATCCCGTACCTCCAGCAATTAATAGTAGAGGACGCTGACTATCTTTTTTAAACCATGCATTTCCATGAGGAATATCAATGGTGAGTTGCTGTTTTTCTAAAATCACATCAAGCACAGCCATCGCATAAAGATTGAGTTCAGACGCACCAATATGAAGTTCAATAAAGTCTTTATTTTCAGGTATAGATGCAATAGAAAAAGGACGTTTATCACGTTCATCCATAACGGCTAAAAGATATTGCCCAGCCTGAAAATCAAATTCGCCATCGGGTAATAGCCTTACCCGATAAACCGTATCTGTCATCGGCTCAACAAGTGAGACTTTACAATTCAGTATTGCCATGTTGTTCCTCTGTTATTATTTAAGAATATCGAGCTGTTCCCAAATAGTATCGACTCGTTGCTTAATTTCATCAGACATCACAATAGGTCTACCCCATTCTCTATCTGTCTCACCCGGCCATTTGTTGGTTGCATCAAGACCCATTTTTGATCCTAATCCTGAAACAGGTGAAGCGAAGTCGAGATAATCAATAGGCGTATTTTCCATCATAATGGTATCTCTTGCAGGATCCATTCTGGTTGTGATTGCCCAAATCACATCTTTCCAATCTCTTGCATTGACATCATCATCGCAAACAATCACAAATTTGGTGTACATAAATTGCCGTAAGTAAGACCAAACTCCCATCATTACGCGTTTAGCATGACCCGCATACTGTTTCTTCATTGTCACAACCGCTAAACGGTAAGAACATCCTTCAGGAGGTAAATAAAAATCTACAATTTCAGGAAACTGTTTTTGTAATATCGGAACAAGCACTTCATTAAGTGCAACACCTAATACTGCGGGTTCATCAGGTGGGCGCCCTGTATAGGTGGAGTGATAAATCGCATCTTTACGGCGCGTTAAATGCGTAATGGTAAACACAGGGAAAGAATCAATTTCATTATAATATCCTGTGTGATCGCCATATGGTCCTTCTGGCGCAAGCTCGCCCGGTTCAATGTAGCCTTCAAGAATAATTTCAGCACTTGCAGGCACTTCAAGATCATTCGAAAGGCATTTTACAACTTCTGATTTATTTCCGCGTAATAAGCCTGCGAAAGCGTATTCCGATAATGTATCAGGTACTGGTGTTACAGCACCTAAAATAGTAGCGGGATCTGCCCCTAATGCCACGGAAACAGGGAATCGTTCACCTGGATGTTTTTGACACCATTCTTGAAAATCTAAAGCACCACCTCGATGCGATAACCAACGCATAATCACTTTGTTTTTACCCAGCACTTGCTGGCGATAAATACCCAGATTTTGACGCTCTTTAAATGGGCCACGAGTCACCGTTAACCCCCAAGTAATTAAAGGTGCTGCATCTTCAGGCCAACAATGCATAACTGGGATCTTTGTTAAATCAACATCATCACCAGTTAAAACTACTTCCTGACAAGGTGCTTTACTCAAGCGCTTCGTTGGCATATTTAAAACTTGCTTAAACTTGGGCAGCTTATCAAAAAGATCACGAAAGCCTTTCGGTGGATCGGGTTCTTTTAGAAATGCCAATAATTTGCCGACTTCATGCAAAGCTTTAACATCATCTTGTCCCATTCCCATTGCCACACGCTCTGGTGTACCGAATAAGTTACAAAGCACTGGCATATCAAACCCTTTGGGATTTTCAAACAACAGCGCTGGCCCACCGGCACGTAAAGTTCTGTCCGCTATTTCGGTCATTTCAAGGTAGGGATCTATTTCAAAGGTGATACGTTTTAATTCACCTTTTTCTTCTAATAATGAAAGGAAATCTCTTAAATCGCGGTATTTCATCATAATCTTACGAGCCAGTGAGTGAAAGAAAAGAGGGCAATGCCCTCTTTGAGACGCTATAAGCTAAACGCATAACTCACTAAAATGCAATGCTTTTTATTTGATAGCGTTTACTATACTTATAAACAACGGAATGGAACCCATTCTGAAAGTAATTTAGTATCAAACTGTTCAGGAAAAGTTTTTCCATGTTGGAAGATTTTAAAACCTTCATTTTTAGCGCTGTAATAATGTAATTCTTCGCCTTGAATATATAAGTAACTTCCTTCACGGATAGCCACAACAATCTCTTCAGGGTTAATAGCACAAAATTCGGCAATACGCTCATCGCGTGTCTCACCCATATGACCACTAATAGATGCATCAATGTAATGTGGGTTAATTTGAACAGGGAATAAGCCGAGCGATGGCATAATAACAGAGGAACGTACTGGCATATCATTAGTTGTACGAATTGTCGGAGTTGCAACGTTACAACCTGCGCTCCAACCAATATAAGGAATATTACGTTCACGGACAGCACGTTGAATAGGAACAACTAATCCTTTTTCATGCAACATTTGGTTTAATAACCAAGTATTACCACCGCTAACTAAAATGCATTCCGCATTATTGATTGCATCAACTTCTGAATCGAAATGCTCAATACAAGTCACTTCAATACCTAACACTTCTGATAAATCACGAGCACGTTGGTCATGATCAGAACGAATAACAGCATAGGCAATTAATACAGCAGAACGAATACCACGTTTTTTGATCATGCTATCGATATTATCTTTCGCATAACTTAACCATCGTGGATCCCCGGCAATTTTTCCGTTACTTAATAAAAAAACTTCCATTACAGAACCTCTTTATAATTATGAATAGAATTCTAAGATAATTATCTTGAAAGCTTTTTCTTGTTTTTACCATCACTTTTTTGTCAACTTGTTACCTCTATCTGAGATCCAACTGAAAGTAACAAAAACGACCTCTTTTATTGCGTATGAACACAGCTTTTCTGTTTTTTTTCCGGTATAAAATTGCGTTAGGCTATTTTTATTTAAACCCAATAGATAACTGTTACCTTAATTATAAATTTGCTATTATCACTTAAATTAAAATTAACTAACTTATTGTCTCTATTATGAAAAAATGGCACTTGCTGTATTGTAAGCGAGGACAAATTCCTCGCGCTATCGAACACTTAGAACGTCAGCAAGTGGGCTGTTTCACACCGATGGTTACCATAGAAAAAATAGTAAGAGGAAAACGCACAGCAGTAACCGAGCCTCTTTTTCCTAATTACCTTTTTATCGAGTTTGATCCTGAAGTGATCCATACCACGACCATTAACTCAACACGTGGAGTGAGCTCATTTGTTCGCTTTGGGCAATATCCTGTCACCGTACCCCAAGATGTGATTGATACATTACAAATACCCCAACTTTCATCACTCACTTATAGCGAAGAAAATGTACCTCATAGTGGAGATAGCGTATTAATTACAGAGGGTATTTTTCAAGGGATCCAAGCTATATATCAAGAGCCTGATGGTGAGGCTCGCTCAATTTTGCTTTTAAACATATTAAATAGCGAAGTGAAAAAATCAGTGAGTAATAAAGAATTTAAAAAAGAGTCTCCCTAGAAAAAATTAACCCAGCTATTGCTGGGCTAATATCATATGATTTCAGGAAACTTGTTCCTAAAACTATTTTTGCTGTTCTGTTTCAGCTTCCGCCTCTGCTTCCTCAGCTGCTTCTTCAGGTGTTTTTCTTCGACCGTTACCCACATAAAAACGCGATACCATGACACCGATTTCAAACAGTAAGTACATAGGTATTGCTAATAAGGTTTGAGAGAAAACATCTGGTGGCGTCAATACCATACCAACGACAAAAGCACCCACAAGAATATAAGGACGTTTTTTCTTTAATGCTTCTGGAGTTGTTACACCACTCCAGCACAGTAAGATAATCGCAATAGGTACTTCAAATGCCGCACCAAACGCCATAAATAGCGTCATCACGAAGCTGAGATATTTACTGATATCTGGAATAAAGTTAACCCCTTCTGGGGTTGTATTAACAAAGAAGCCAAATGCAAGAGGGAACACAACAAAATAAGCAAACGCCATGCCGAGATAGAATAATACCGTACTTGAAACAAGTAACGGCAACATCAGGCGGCGTTCATGTTTATACAATGCTGGTGCGATAAAAGCCCATACCTGATAAAGGATAACAGGCACAGAAGCAAAAACGGATACCATGATTGTCAATTTAATCGGAGTCAAAAAAGTAGAGGCAACATCTGTCGCACTCATATTTGACCCTTGTGGCAACTTATCGAGTAATGGAGCCGAGACTAATTGATAGATATCGTTAGAAAAATAAACCAGCCCTAAAAAAACCACTAAAACAGAAACCAAGCTATACATTAAACGCTTGCGTAGTTCTATTAAATGGCTGATCAGCGGTTGGGTATCATTTACTGCCATGTTTTAATGCTCACCATTAACCTGATCAGTTATTTTTTTCTCTATCGTTACTGTTTTAGTAACAGGAACTTCTGTTTTTGTAACACTTTCTGCCACAACAGGTTTATGGCTGTTAGCATCATCATTAACTTCATCAGCTTCAGCAAGCGCAGCAAGATCAGAAGGTGAAGGTTCCGTAGAGTCGGTTTTTACAGACTGCTCTGTTGTTGAGTCTGGCGTTGAAGGTGCTTGATAAGTCTGCTTTAAAGACTGTGCAGCCTCTTTTAACTCATCCATAGACGCTTTTAACTCTGGCGATAGCGTTTGTAAATTTGCTTTCTCTTCAACTTTCTTCAAACTCTCTTGGAGTTCTTGAAGCTTCAGTTCTTGAGTTAGCTCATTTTGTACATTCGCAGCCAAAGAGCGTAGCGCTCTTACCCAGCCAGCAATTGTTTTTACTGCTACGGGCAAACGTTCTGGCCCCAGAAAAACAAGACCAATCACCATGACCAATAGCAGCTGACTAAAACCAATGTCAAACACGGTTTACACCTGCTCTTTGTTTTTGCTCTCAGTTGTAGACTTCTCTTCTGTTGAAGTCTTCTGCGCTAAATTTTTAGTATCAAAATCTGCGTCGTTATTTGTTTTTTCAGCGTTGTTGGTGTCTTTATCTGCAGCTTCGTCACCAATCGCTTTTTTAAAGCCTTTTACTGATGCACCTAAATCTGAGCCCAATGTGCGCAGTTTATTTGTACCAAATAATAAGACAACGATGACAGCGATGATGAGTAATTGCCAAATGCTAATACCGCCCATTTTATGTTCCTCAACTATTTTCGGGGTTATACTTAATAACAGTGCCCATTATATACAACGAATTCAATTTTCGGGAATCTCGAATTCATCTTTTAACTTGCTCAAAGACAAACTTTGATGCGTTTTTATTGTGCATTACCAGATCTAAACCAACCCAAAATCCATGCAAGAAGACCTAAACTGATAAAAACACTGAATAATGTTTTAAAACCAGAAACGAAAAACAGGCTACCGCATAAAAACAGTGTCGTACCTATACCCAATAAAAATAGAGACTGTCTCTGTTTGACTCTTTGCGAACTTATTTGTTCCGTCAATTTGTCTAGTGTTAACTTCATATTTTTATGTTGTTTCAGACTATCATAAACCAGCTCTGGTATCTCTGGCATTTTTTCAATCCAGTAAGGTGCCTTACTCTTTATGCCATTCATTAACGCTGTTATACCAATTTGGCTATGCAACCAATCTTCTAAGAAAGGTTTTGCCGTTTTCCATAAATCTAATTGTGGATAAAGTTGCCGTCCAAGCCCTTCAACATAAAGCAATGTTTTTTGAAGTAACACTAACTGAGGTTGCACTTCCATATTAAAACGCCGTGCAGTATTGAACAGATTAAGCAACACATGACCAAATGAGATCTCAGACAGAGGCTTTTCAAAAATTGGTTCGCACACAGTACGGATTGCAAATTCAAAGTCTTCCACATTGGTATCTGCTGGAACCCAACCTGAATCAACATGTAACTCTGCAACCTTTCGATAATCACGATTAAAGAAAGCTAAGAAGTTTTCAGCTAAATAACGTTTATCTTCTTTATTTAATGAACCAACGATACCGCAATCAATGCCAATATAATATGGATTTTCAGGGTGATCATAACTAATAAACACATTACCAGGATGCATATCCGCATGGAAGAAACTGTCTCTAAACACCTGAGTAAAAAAGACTTTTACACCACGTTCTGCAAGAAGCTTCATATTCGTCTTTTGTGCATTCAACGCTTCAATATCAGAAACAGGAATACCATAAATACGTTCCATCACCATCACATTTTCATGGCAATAATCTGAATACACTTCAGGGATATAAAGCATTGAGCTATTTTCAAAATTACGACGAAGTTGAATAGCATTAGCAGCTTCGCGTAGTAAATTTAGCTCATCAAGTAATGTTTTTTCGTATTCGCGGATCACTTCTTTAGGTCGTAAACGACGACCATCAGGTAAAAATGGTAATAGGTTTGCCAAGCGATACATCAAACGGATATCCGCTTTGATCACAGGCTGAATATCGGGGCGAATAACTTTTAGCACAACTTCTTTGCCGTTTTCTTTTAATTTCGCTGTATGAACCTGAGCAATGGAAGCTGAAGCCAGAGGTGTTTCATCAAAATCATCAAACCATTGGTCGATAGGGCCACCGAATGAGTTTTCGATATATTGTCGTGCTTTTTTACCATCAAAAGGAGCAACTTTATCTTGCAATAGCGCAAGTTGATCAGCAATTTGAGGAGGAAAGAGATCACGTCGAGTTGATAACATTTGACCTAATTTAATCCAAACAGGCCCTAATGTTTGCAATGCGAGTCGTAAGCGTTCACCTAATGGTTTTTCTGGATGCTTATTTTTGATCCAAAAGAGTGCTCGGCATCCTAATCTTGCAGGTAAAGTAATTCGATGTTTAGGAATTAATTCATCAAGCCCATAAGATAAGAATACCTGAATAATATGATAGAGGCGCTTTAACTCACTAAGGAGCATTATTTTTTCTCCAATGTGCCTAACCGTTTTTCTAGTTCGGCTGTTTGCTGTGCAAGTTGTTCTATTTCATCATAAAAATGGACTGTTTCTAATGCACTAGGTGCGGTTTTCCACTCTTCAATTAACGCATCACGTAAATAACCTTTTTGGTGGCTCAAGAGTGAAGAAAATAACTGAACGCCCTTTCCTGCAACAACAGTCAAACTTTGCGCTGCTATATCACCAATATAAGGCGCCAAATATTGCGCGGGTTCCCACTGCGCCATATCTAGCAATGCAGACCAATTTTGAACAACCTGCATATCACCATCAATAGTAATATCGCCACGATTGATCAGTTCTGACATTTTCTGGCGATCACGAAGCTTAATCAGTGTGAGTAATTTTGTTTTTATCAAACAATCAGTTTCATCATCCCACTGGCTTAATACATCAACTTGTTGTTCGCTAAAGACTAAGTAGATGGAACGAGGAAACTCATTGATAGAAAGCGCCAACACTTTGCCCGCAAGGCGATTGCGGGCAGGTTTAAGCACATTTTCCTGATATAAAACATGATTAAGAGCTGTCTCCATTGATGCTGTTAACAGCGGATACAGCACTTGAGAAGCAATATCATGAGAAAAAGTGGCTTTTTCCATCTCAGAATTTAAATCCTTTGTGTAGAGCAACTATACCGCCAGTCATGTTGGTATAGGTCACTTGGTCAAATCCCGCTTCTTCCATCATACCTTTTAAAGTTTCTTGGTCTGGATGCATACGAATTGATTCCGTTAAATAACGGTAACTTTCAGCATCATTTACAATCACTTGACCAATTTTAGGTAAGATATGGAAAGAGTAAGCATCATAAATCTTACTTAAGGGATCAAGAACCGGTTTAGAGAACTCCAGCACCAACAAACGTCCACCTGGTTTCAATACACGAAACATAGAACGTAATGCTTTCGCTTTATCGGTCACGTTACGTAAGCCAAAGGAGATAGTGATGCAGTCGAAATGGTTATCAGGGAAAGGTAACTCTTCAGCATTTGCTTGTACGTAGTTAACATTACCGACAATACCGTGATCGCGTAGCTTCTCACGCCCCATTTTCAGCATTGAATCATTAATATCAGCTAAAACAACTTCTCCATTTTCACCTACTAGGCGAGAGAATTTAGCTGTTAAATCACCAGTACCACCCGCAAGATCAAGAACTCGTTGGTTACGTCTTACACCACTTGCTTCAATGGTATAACGTTTCCAGATGCGGTGAACCCCGAAAGACATCAAGTCATTCATTAAATCATATTTAGACGCGACAGAGTGAAAAACCCTTGCAACCATGGTTTGTTTATCATCTTTGTCAACGGTTTGGAAACCAAAATCTGTTGTTTCCTTAGTTTGTTGAGTCATATTATTTGCCCGCTAATTAATCAAAATTTAGTAAATTCAGTACTGGTCTTATTTCAGAAATCTTTGTCTCTTTATTTTTCAAATCAATCAGACGTCGATTTTTCAATGAGATCATTATCAATCGTTTTTTTTATCTCTACCCCTAGGGATTTAAAGCCTTCCGCTTGACTGATAAGATTTCCGCGACCTTCAGAGAGTTTTTTCATCGCCAATAAATAGCCAGACTGCGCTTTTTGAATACTATTTCCTAGCCCTTGCATATCATCAACGAAAAGTCTTAATTTGTCATACATTTTAGCCGCTCTATCCGCAATTTCTTGCGCATTTTGGCTTTGATATTCATATCGCCACAATGCAGCTATTGTACGCAAAGCAACAAGTAAAGTAGATGGCCCAACTAACATTATATTGTTTTTCAATGCTTCTTCTAACAAGTCAGGAGAATGACCAATTGCAACAAGATAAGCTGGCTCTATGGGTATAAACATCAAAACATAGTCTAAAGACGTAACACCCGGTAGTTTATGATAATCTTTTACACTCAATCCTTTAATATGCGTTCTAATTGAGTTCACATGTGCATAAAGCGCCTGTTTACGTTCATTATCATCATGGCTACTAAAATACTTTTCATATGCCACCAGCGACATTTTAGCGTCGATAATGACATCCCTACCATGGGGTAAGTGCACAATAACGTCAGGTTGATAGCGACCGCCATTTTCATGGCGAATACTCACCTGCGTTTCAAATTCATGGCCTTCACGTAATCCTGAAGACTCTAATATACGCGCTAATACCGTTTCACCCCAATTACCTTGGACTTTATTGTCCCCTTTTAAGGCATTTGTTAGATTCACCGCTTCTTGTGCCATTTTGACATTTAATTGTTGAAGCTGGCGAATTTCATGAACTAAGGTATGTCGCTCTCTGGCTTCTTGCCCAAAACCATCTTGAACTTGGCGTCGAAAACTTTCCAATTGTTCACGAAAAGGTGACAGCAAATGCGTTAGTCCTTGTCGATTTAACTCTTCGGCTTTACGCCCACTTTGTTCAAAAATACGATTAGCCAGATTTTCAAACTGTGTCGCAAGCCGTTGCTCACTATTGACTAATAGTCGCTGTTTTTCTTCAGCAGATAAACGACTCTCTTCCCACCGCGTTGTTACTTCTCTTAATTCTGCTTCTTGAGAGGTAATAATTTCTCGTTGAGCGCGCAATTCTTGCTCTAGTTGTTCTATATGCTGTTGTAAAGAAGGGATAATTGCTGATTTTTCTTGGGCAACGGCAAGCTGTGTGTAGTTTTCACGCAGCATGGCTTCTTTATCAGCTAAACGTTGTTGGATAGACCACCAAACAAGCGCACCACCGACGAGCACACCGCCTAATAAACCAATGATCCCATATAACAACTGAATATCCACTAAAGTGACCTTTTTACTTTCCAGCGGGCTAAGTTAAAACGCATAGGTAATATTGTCTAGCAACAATTTACATCGTGACTTGATTTGCGATAAAGGACGCAGTTATCCCACCCATTTCGCAAGCCATTGCAAACCAAAGGCACCGGGCGCCAAAATACCAAATGCCCAGATCATGGCTGATGTTAAATTAGCAATTTGAAAATAACGCTGTGGCATTGCACAAATACCCGCAACTAATGGAACAATCGCACGAAAAGGTCCAAAAAAACGCCCAATAAATACGCCCCAGATCCCCCAACGATTAAAAAATTGATGGCCTCTAACAAGCGTTTGTGGTGAGCGCGAAATTGGCCATAAGTTTCTCACGCCCTCTTTATAGTGAAAACCTACCCAGTATGAGACCCAATCTCCGAAAAAAGCGCCTAATGCAGCAGCAAGCCAAATCGGCCAAAAAAATAAGCCACTTTCACCAATTAAAGCCCCTAATCCCAATAAAATAACCGTTGCGGGGATCAGCAAAGAGATAAAAGCAAGTGATTCACCAAAAGCAAGAAAGAACACGATAGGAATAGCCCAAATTTCGTGCTCTTTTACAAAGAGAGTGATGGTATGAATGATATCTTGTACTGTCAAAATAGAGGCCTTAAATCGGTTAACCTAAGTGAAATAAAACAGACTGATTAACCGAATATAAATCACTTTATTATTCAAGAAAATAATTTTGTAAGGCATCTCGGCTAGAAGCATCTAAACCGATATCTTTCTCTAGCCAAGTATCCACATTACCGTAATGCTGATTAATACTGGTTAACGCCGTTTGTAGAAATTCTTCTTGTACGGAATAAACATAAGCAAATTTATCAACAATATTTTCACTCATGGTCTTGGCATGTTCTTCTAGAAGGTAAGCACGATAAGGTGCCAATGTTTCATTAGTCAGTAGGTAGTCTTCCATCACCACATCTAAAGAAGCACCTAATGCAAACAAAACTAATGCAGAACCAACGCCTGTTCTATCTTTACCTACTGCACAATGTTGCACTACGCCCCCTTTTTCAGGTTGCTTTAATAGCGTAGCCAGTTGTTTATATGCGGGATTATTGATAGGTAATAATTTATATAGCTGAAACATAAATGCTTTGGCATCAAATTGCTCTAATATTTCAGGTGTCAATTTTTCAAGATTAGCGGAGACTTCTTTTGATAATGGATTTGCAGGTGCGTGATAATATTGAGCACCTTCCCAAACCCGATCTGGTTTATCAATAATTTCGCCTGCGTCACGATAATCAATGATTTGAAAAAGATTTCTATCGATGAGAAGAGATTGATCTGTATGGGTTAATCTATCCAGTGATCCTGAGCGAAAGAGCATTCCAGGTTTAATAACACCACCATTACTTAATTTTTTTCCACCTAAATCACGAAAGTTGATCCCACCAACTAAAGGCAATACCGAAGGATGTGTTTGTAAGATATCAGTCATAACGCCTCTTCTCATTATTATGTTGTTAAATTCTTAAAGACCTTAACAGAAATCATCTTCTGTTGTCATGTCATATTAACGTGATGAATTACCATACAAAAAAAGCCCTTAATACTTTTGTATTAAGGGCTTTAGCATTCAATTGAAAACGCTTACTTCATTAAAATACGAGCTGCTTCAATAACGATACCAAGTGCATTATTTTCTGTTTTCTTCAGTAATTCTGCATCTGGAATTTCTTGCTGAGTACGGTTTACGATAACACCCGCAACCATACCTGCACGTAAACCTTGGCTTGCACACATTGTTAGTAATGTTGCAGATTCCATTTCATAGTTCATTACACCCATTTCTTGCCACTCTTTCATAGAGCCTTTGAAACGGCGAACAACACGGCCTGTATAAGTGTCGTAACGTTCTTGTCCTGGATAGAATGTATCAGAAGACGCAGTTACACCTACGTGTACAGTTGAGCCATTGTCTTTAGCAGCTTTGTACAGTGCATTCATACATTCAAAATCAGAAACAGCAGGGAATTCCATTGGTGCGAAATGTAAGCTTGCGCCATCTAAACGAACCGCAGCAGTCGTCACAAGAATATCACCTACGTTGATATGTTCTTGAATTGCACCTGTTGTACCAATACGCAAGAAAGTACGAATACCTAATTGTGCTAATTCTTCAACTGCGATAGAGGTAGATGGACCACCGATACCTGTTGAGCAAACAATGACAGCTTTGCCATCAATTTCACCACGCCATGACGTGTATTCACGTAAAGAAGCCAGATGGACAGGGTTATCCATTAATTTTGCAATTTTTTCAACACGCTTAGGATCACCTGGAACAATTGCTAAAGTGGCACCCTGTAGGTCATTTTTGGTTAAACCTAAGTGAAATACATCAGACATATCGGACTCCTCAATGGGACAAAACCAATGATCATTAAATTAAGACTTACTTTATCAGCTTTACAGACCTTTTTAGTGACCAATATCACCTACAAGGTGCCAAACAAAGTAACAATTTCATAAAATTGTGATTATCATCACGAAATATAACGTTCGAAATACATTTTCAGCGAATACATTATCAATATTCGCTTACTTCAATCATTCACTAAAATAAACATTTCATTTATCAGTATAGACGACACAAATACCTTGATGCACATATACTCTAAATAATTCAAAATGCCGTTAACTAATACAAATAAACATACCCTAGCAAACATATACTCTAAATAATTCAAGATGTAGCTAGGCGACTAGTGTGAGTGAATGTTACAACTTGAAGTATGACGAGAAGCTTGAAGTATGACGAATATAACGCGTACACTACCCGCCCTTAAAACAAACATCTTAATGTGACAAACACCTTGTCACAGGAGTGAACATGAGCTTATTTAACCAAATTGCAAGCCTATTGGGTGGCGAAAAAATCAATCAATACAAAACTGTCCTCGACTGGGTTGAGTCTCAAGGTGGCATTGAAGGCTTAATAAAGCAATTTGATACAGCGGGTTTAAGTGAGCTGATCCAATCTTGGATAAGTACAAATACAAATTTACCTATCAGTGCTGAACAAATCGTAACTGTTTTCTCATCACCTGTTATTAATGAACTTGCGTCAAAGATTAATTTAAGTGCAACTGAAGCCTCTGAAATGGCAGCACAATATCTCCCTAAATTAATTAATAAAGTGACACCAGATGGTGTGGTACCTAAAGATTTAGATTTAGTCAGTGCGGGGATGGATATTCTAAAAGCGAAGATTTTTGGTGGTTAAATAAACAAACTGTTTTAATCGTACTTATTTAATGCGTTTTCCCTTATACCCCATAAGAGAAAACGCATCACATTCTTAATAATCAAAATTGATTACAGCAAACCTTCTTCAATTAACGCGTCATGAAAACGTTGCTTCTCTTCTGGCGTTGCTTGAATACGCTCTAAAGGCACATCCAAAGCATAAGGGATATTCTGTTGTGGCGAATAAACGGCTAATACATAAGTATTTCCATCTTTTTCAATTACAATAGGCGGTGTTTTTTTATTTCCTGAATAAGCAATACGAATATCTTTACCGTCTAAATTAAGATGATAAGTTGCAATAAATTGCTTATTACTCACAACCATTTTTGCTGGGATCGCTATTAATTTTAGCGGTTGAGTTCCCACTGATAATAAGGCTTTTCTCACTTTACTCGTCAATATTTGACGATAAATAAAAAAGATCACACTAATCCCAAATAAGCCGATAAAAATAACCGTACTAATTAGGCGAAGCCAAATATTATCTATCGCTACATCAACGGTCATTTTGCTAAGATCATTTGCATCAGCAACGGGTTCAACAAGTACATCCTTTGAACCTAAATCTAAAAAGGTAAAATTACGTGAAACCTCATGACCTTTATAACGCAAATCAACACTACAGTTAGTTAAAACAAAGAGTTGTGATCGACAAGAGCCTTTTACTGTAGCATTAATAGGAACCGCATTCTCACTGATTTTATAATCATAAAGAATATTAGGGATTTGATATGCACTAAATACAGTCAATGCTAACATCACAACCACTAAAAATAAGGTGCGGAATAGTCCACCATCTCCTCTTAGTGGAACCAATGTCAAAGGTCGAGTTGGAAAAGCATCTAATACTTTATCCGAAAGTTTAATGCTAGTTTGCACAATAATTATATCCATAAAATTAGCGAGTTCTCGCAGTATAACAACTCTCTAGAATATCAATAATAAGATTTGCTCCGAGTTTTAATTAATGCTCTTTTTTATTTATATAAAATTAGCCTGCTATTTTAATGATGTGACTTTTTATCAAAGTAACCATTCAAAAATAGCAGGCTAACAAGTAATTATTTTATTATACGTTCTGGCGTAAATATTTAGCGGCTTCCACCATATTCGCTAATGCTGCGCGTGTTTCAGTCCAGCCTCGTGTTTTTAATCCACAATCTGGGTTCACCCATAAACGCTCTGCTGGAATACGTGATTGCGCTTTTCTTAATAATCCCACAATCCATTCTACATTTGGCACGTTAGGCGAGTGAATATCATAAACACCAGGCCCAATTTCATTTGGGTAATCAAAGTGTTCAAAGGCTTCTAAAAGCTCCATATCTGAACGTGAAGTTTCGATAGTAATCACATCCGCATCCAGTGCTGCAATAGAATCCATGATGTCGTTAAACTCGCAATAACACATATGCGTGTGAATTTGCGTTTCATCATCAGCGACAGCGGCACTTAATTTAAAGGCATCAACGGCCCAATCAAGATAAGCTTGCCATTCATCACGACGCAGTGGTAATCCTTCACGTAAGGCTGGTTCATCTATTTGGATGATACCTATACCCGCTTTTTGTAAATCATTGACTTCATCACGCAGTGCTAACGCAATCTGTTTTGCAATGGTTTCACGCGTCACATCTTCACGAGGGAACGACCAACATAAAATTGTCACTGGCCCTGTTAACATTCCTTTAACTGGCTTTTCAGTTAATGATTGTGCGTAAGTTGCCCAATCCACAGTAATCGCTTTTGGACGACTAATATCGCCAATAATCACTGGTGGTTTTACACAACGTGAGCCATAACTTTGTACCCACCCATTCTGTGTAAAGACATAGCCATCAAAGTGCTCACCGAAATACTCCACCATGTCGTTACGTTCAGCTTCACCATGCACTAATACATCAAGTCCTAGGTTTTCTTGCTCCGTTATCGCTTGCTTAATATGTTCACTAATGTTTTTGCGATAAGCTACTGTATCAATATTTCCTTTTTTGAAATCAAGGCGTACAGTACGAATTTCAGTGGTTTGAGGAAATGAGCCAATGGTCGTGGTTGGCCATAGTGGCAGATTAAACCGAGCACGTTGAACTTCTGCACGTTGGGTATAAGGTGAATTTCTTTCACTGTCTTGCGCTTTAATCGCCTCTAAACGAGCTGCCACTTTAGCATTATGCACACGTGTAGAATGTTGGCGTTGGCGAATTGGGGCACTGTATTGTGCCAATTGATCATCATACTCGCCTTCGGACGCATTTAGTGCCTGAGTCAACAAAGCCACTTCTTCACATTTTTGAACAGCAAAAGCAAACCAACTTTTTACTTCATCATCAAGTTTAGTTTCTGCCTTTAAATCAATTGGGCTATGCAGTAATGAACATGAAGTTCCGATCCATAATGGACGTTTACCTTTTAGCGCAATGACTTGCTGATAACGAGTGCTCAAATCAGCTTTCCAAACATTACGGCCATTAATAACACCTAATGACAGCACCCAATCTTTGGGTAATGTTTGATGTAAATGTTGCAAATCATCCTGACCTGCTGAAAGATCAACATGAAGCCCATTAATAGGTAAGTTCTTAATAATATCAAGATGATGAGAAATACCATCAAAATAAGTTGTCAGCAGTAATTTAACCTGCCCCGCTAATGTTTGATAAGCAGTTTGGTATGCGTTTTGCCATTCAATTGGTAAATCCAATACCAATGCAGGCTCATCAATTTGTACCCACTCAATACCTTTCTCTTTTAATGCATTAATAACTTGTTGATAGATAGGAAGAATTTCTTTTAAAAGCGTTAATCGATCAAATTCAGGCCCTTTCACTTTGCCTAACCAAAGATAAGTCACCGGCCCCAGTAACACTGGTTTTATTTTATGACCAAGAGCTAATGCTTCATCTACTTCATCTAATAACTCTTTCCATGCAAAGGTAAATGATTGACCTTGTTGGAATTCCGGTACGATATAGTGATAGTTAGTATTAAACCATTTCGTCATTTCAGATGCAGCGGCAGGCTTACCCGTTGGCGCTCTACCACGCGCAACTCTAAATAATGTATCAAGATCTAATGAGCCATCTTCATTACGATGACGAGGTGGCACGTTACCTAACAATAAACTTGTTCCTAATACTTGGTCATACCAAGCAAAATCACCAACAGGTAATAATTCCACACCTGCATCTGCTTGTTGTTGCCAGTGACGAGCACGAAGTTCTTTACCCACTGCAATAAGTTCTTTTTGTGAAATCTTACCTGCCCAATAATTTTCTTGTGCCTTTTTTAGCTCTCTATCTAAGCCAATACGAGGGAAACCCAGTGTGTGATTGCGAATTGTCATAATTAAAATCCTGTTTTTAGCCGTCTAGATGTTTACACATCCATAATCTACAGGTAGTGTATAAATCACAAGCGCAAATTTTTCATCAACAACATGAAGGTTTCTCATGATAGAAATAAAACACTTAAAAACGATATTGGCACTAAAGCACACTGGATCTCTTGCTAACGCAGCAAATCAACTACATCAAACACAGTCGGCTCTTTCACATCAATTTAGTGAATTAGAACATCGTCTGGGTTATCGAATTTTTGTGCGTAAAAGCCAACCACTGCGTTTTACCTCACAAGGTGAAGTGTTGGTCAAATTAGCCGAAGAAGTTCTGCCTATCGTACGCAGAGCGATTGAAGCATGTAATGAGCCGGGGAGTTCAAATTTAAATATTGCGATTGAATGCCATAGTTGTATTCAATGGTTAACACCCGCATTACAGCAATATCGCCAAACATGGCCTGAAGTCAATGTCGATTTCCATTCGGGGGTTACGTTTGATCCACAACCTGCATTACTACAACGTGAATTAGATGTAGTGCTAACCTCTGATATTTTAGATGATGCACGTTTACATTATACCCCGCTGTTTGACTATGAAGTTAAGCTAGTTTTATCGCCTGAACACCCTCTCGCGAATAGATTACATATTCAGCCACAAGATTTAATTGCAGAAACCTTATTTATTTATCCTGTGCAAAGAGAGCGTTTTGATGTGTGGCGCCATTTTTTACAACCCGCAGGAATAACACCACATTTTAAACATGTCGATAATACATTGTTGTTAATTCAAATGGTTGCAGCTGGCATGGGGATCGCAGCTCTACCTCATTGGGCAGTAGAAAATTTTGAAAAACAAGGATTAGTGGTGACAAAAACATTAGGCGAAGGATTATGGAGCCGGTTATATGCAGCCAACCGTAGTGGAGAGCAACATCAACCGGCAATTCGTGAATTTATTCGTTTATCAGGTCAGCACGCTGTTAACAATCTTCCTTTTGTAAAACAGGTCGGTGTATCCAGCGTCGATGGATCCAAAGTGATGCAACAATCAGGCTCGCGCCTATGATGAAACTTGGCCAATTTGGATGTTGTTGCCAAATAGAGAAATTAACTAATAATCCGGCTGGAATCATCATGTTATTCATAATAGCTAAGGTTCCAGCATCAACTTGTGTGGCACCATAGTTCCACATGAAATAACCTATTCCAGAAGCCCCTATTCCTAACCAGAATAAAACACCCCATTGTAGCGATGTTGTTGGCATTTTCTGCCAATCAGCAAAACACAACGCACCAATCAGTGAAACGGCAACAGCACCAAGATAAAACCAAGAAAACGCATGATGTTGTGGAATTGGATGTACTTCCATTAATCGCTTATAACCCACCTGACCGATAGCAAAGAAAATATTAGCAAGTTGCACTAATAACAATCCATACCAAAAATCATCACTTAAATGGTCATAACGAATAATAGCGGCCCCTAACACGGCTAATAAGGAGCTGAATGCATAACCCCAGCGTAATTTTTGGCGTTCTAATAGATCATAAATTAACGTGACATAAAGCGGTGTTAATACGGTAAATAGTAAGAATTCTGCGACGGTCAAATAGTTATAAGCATGGAAGACAAACAGATACATAATACCAAGTTGGCAAGCTCCCACACTCATATAAAGCAAAATCACCTTAAAACGAATTCCCTTCCAACGTAAGAAAGGTAAAAAGACCAAAGCCGCTAAAGAAACACGGATCAAAACAGAGAGCCAACTATCAACCTGACCCGCAAGATACTCGCCGATCAGGCTAAAAGAGGCTGCCCATAACAGTGTTGTAATAATGAGCAACCACATAATTAACTATCTTTCTCAACTAACAGTGCTTCCATTAAATCCAATTCATGTAGCAACAATTGGAGTGTTTCATTACTGATTTTTCGCGTAGCCCTTAAATGGTAAAGCTCACCACGTTCAGCACGTAATGCAGTTAGGCGAAAACGTCTTTCAAGATCTTCTTCTAACATGTTATGAACCATTTCATCTTGGTTTGCAGTACGACGTCGTAAATAGCCTGTTACCCGGGAAGCAACTTCATTAATTTCTTCTGCATCAAGTTGCTCTTCTGTACTAGCAGCTAAACGCTCTTCCATTTTATTCAAGCTGACAATCGCCACTTCTGCCATAATTTTTCGCGCATAACGAACTTCATTTTTATCGGCTTCTTTATCCGTAGTTTTCACGCCTTTCAACAGGAAAGGAAGCGAAATAATACCGACAAGGATTGACAGTAAAATAACACCCGCTGCGATAAAGATGATTTGATAACGACCAGGGAAAGTACTGCCATCAGTTAAAAAGAGTGGAATAGAGAGCGCACCTGCTAGAGTAATCGCACCACGAACACCAGCAAATGACGAAAGCCACAGTTCACGCGTTGTATAATTGGCAAAATCAAGTGGGTGTTTTCTCATAAAGATACGGCTAATTTTTTTCATCAGCCATAACCATGTAAAACGTAAAATAAGTAATGCAAAATAGATGACGAATACGGCAGCAAACAACATCCACACTTCGACTTCTGGATCAAGGTCGGCCTGAATAACAGAGCTTGTCCAAATAATCGGAAGTTGTAAGCCGAGCATAATAAAGACAAGGCCGTTAAAGACAAATTCAAGCATTGACCACACACTATCAGCACGTAAACGCATTGCGAGTGGTGCATTACGAATTACACCGGATTTACTGATAGTCATACCTGCAGCAACAGCAGCTAAAATTCCTGAAAAACCAATATGCTCTGCAATTAAATAGGACGCAAAAGGTAGCAATAACATAAAGACGATTTGTGTAGCAGGATCATCACCACTCCAGCGACTCATTAATCGCAGAGATTTACTGTAAATCAAGGTGACGCCAATACCGGCCAATAATCCGCCGACAGCGACTTTAAAGAACTCAAGTGTCGCGCCCCCCACAGTAAACACCATGGTGCCCATTGCTACAGCAACCGCAAATTTCAAGGCAACCAGACCTGAAGCATCATTCATTAATGCTTCACCCTCTAAAATACCCATTATTCGCTTAGGTATTCGCCCTTTACCAACGATGGAAGAAAGTGCTACCGCATCCGTTGGCGAAAGCACCGCCGCTAATGCGAATGCAGAAATCAGAGGGATACTTGGCATCATCCAATAAATTAAATAACCAATACCAACAACAGTTACCATCACTAAAACAAGCACAAGAATAAAAATCTCACGCCCATTTTGAATAAATTCTCGTGTCGGCGTTTTCCAACCATCAACAAACAACAAAGGAGGGATCAATAGGACGAGGAATAATTCAGGATCAAAAGTGACATGTAAACCAAATTGAGGCCATGCCAATAAAGCCCCTATCACAATCTGTATTAATGGTAACGGAACACGAAAGGGAATTAGTTTTGTAATAACCCCCGAAACTGAAACCACCAGTATTAAAATCAAAATAGTAAAGAAAATTTCCATGTTACCCTTACATGCCTATTTTTATCCCAAAAACTTGTTATCTTTTCCTTAAAAAAGAAAACCCTACTGAATGATAAAAAAACACACCCTGCAAAAATTTATGCGCCATGCCTTTCTTTACCTTTCCTTATTTTAAACAGATCCCACACAGACTCATGTGTAATTATTTAAAATTAAGATTAATCGTATCTAACGCTACAAATTGCGCACTTCTCATTACTCTTTATTTATTAACGGCATTAAACATCGAAAGCATACGTTTTTATTTCTCTTTTTCCGTCTAAACGATGTAATTACTCGTATACAAACGTAAAACATTAAGAAATTAAATAAAAATAACAAATAAAAGACAATATCGATTAATTTTTAGAGCAATGTCGCTTATTCACATGATTATTCAATCGTTCTTAACATCGACATCATGACGACATCACAATACTTTCCATCTCTAAACGCCGCTTTACGGCGTATACCTTCAACTTCAAAGCCTAATTTTTTATATAAATGTAAGCCTTTTTCATTATCTGAATACACTTCCAACTCTAAACGCGTTGCGGCTAACCAATTGAATGCATAATCAATTGCTGTATTGATAAGTAACTTACCGACACCTTTTCCAGAATACTCTGCACCAACACCAATACCGAAACTGACAATGTGGCGACGACGAGGATGATTATCAATTATCAGAGCTAAATGCCCCGCAACTTGACCATCAATAGTTGCTACAAAATTAGGAATATTTTGTTCTGCAAATTCGAGTAATCTTTTTTTCCACATCGTCACAGAAGGGTAAGGAAATTGGCAAGTACAAATATATAAATCAGGATGAGTATATAACTGTTGAATTGCGGTTGCGTCGTCTGGCTCGCCATGGCGTATTTTTATTTCTTGCATATATTCTACCAATTATTTAAAAACTAAGCTTAATTTCGACAATAGCGAATTAAAGTAGATAAATAAATAGCAAAAAAGCGGAATATAGATATATTCCGCTTTTTGTCTTTAAAACCGATGATTCGAATTAAATCGCCCACTCGCCCGCATAAAATGCCACTAAAGCAATAGTAATTAATACTGTACCAATATTGAGTTTACGCCACTCGCCAGCAAATACTCGACCAATCACTAAACAGCCAAAACCTAACATAATGCCTGTAACGATATTGCATGTTAAAACAATAAATACAGCACACACCATGCCAGACATAGCATCAACAAAATCACTGAAATCTAATTTAGTGACATTACCTAGCATCAATAAACCTACATACATTAACGCAGGTGCCGTTGCATAAGCTGGAACTAAATAAGAGAGAGGCGATAAGAAAAGGATCAGTAAAAATAAAATACCCACCACTGTTGCGGTTAATCCTGTTTTACCACCAGCGGCGGTTCCTGCGGCTGATTCAACATAAACTGCAGCTGGGGCTGCACCAATCACACCCGCAAAAATACTACTGACGGAGTCAGAAGTTAGTGCTTTTCCGCCATTAATAATTTGTCCGCGTTTATCTAATAAATTGGCTTGCCCTGCCACCGCACGGATAGTTCCAGTTGCATCAAAAATCGCAGTCATTACTAATGCAAGTACACTTGGTAAAACTAAAGGTTGTAATGCTCCTTTAATATCCATTGCGAATAATAAAGAAAGCCCTTCTTCACCTAATTGAGGCATTTTAAAAACACCTTGGTATTTTACATTAGGATCGAAAATCAGACCAATAATCGAAATGGCAACAATCACTAATAGCACGCCACCCGGTACTTTACGCTTTTCTAATCCGAAAATAGCGGCTAATCCAGCAAGTGACATCAGAACAGAAAATGAAGTGAATTTCCCCATTGCAACAGGTAAACCATCAAATGGGTTTTTCACCACTAATCCAACACTGTTTGCTGCGATTAAAAGTAGAAATAGCCCTATCCCTATTCCTGCGCCATGAGCAATACCTGTCGGAATATTTTTTAATATCCAAGTGCGAATGCCAGTTAATGAGAATACGGTGAATAAACACCCCATTAAAAACACAGCACCTAAAGCAACAGGTACAGAGATGTTTTGTCCTAAGACCAAGCTGAAAGCGGTAAATGCTGTTAATGAAATAGCACAACCAATTGCCATAGGAAGATTTGCCCACAATCCCATTAGAAGAGAGCCCAATCCCGCGACTAAACAGGTTGCGATAAAAACCGCTGTATGTGGAAAACCGGCTTGCCCTAACATGCTAGGAACAACAATCACGGAATACACCATCGCCAAAAATGTCGTCAAACCGGCGATCATTTCTTTGCGAACAGTTGTACCGCGAGCTGTAAGTTTAAAATAGCTATCCAGTTTACCTGTGGTTGCTGATTGATTAGCAGACATTACATTCCTCTGACATAAAAACGGTTCACTCTCCAAAAAACGAAAACGATTACGTATCAATTAAAATAACCTCTTACCGATAAAAATCTTAAGAGGGAGTCAAAAGCAAACGTTTGGTTTTTCGTGTGGATTAAGTGAGAGAATTTGACGCAAACGATTATCTGGTGCTTTTAGGGTAAGAATCAAGCGAAAAAATACATTTTTAATAAAAATGTCATAAAAAGATAATTTAAAGTCAGAAAAAAAGAAAAAGAGGAAAAGAAGGGTGTCGTTACCACTTTTTAGTTCGCTAACTAACTCGCCCGTTTAACATAAAAGGGATTATTTGTAGTGATCGGGCTTCCAACGTGCTTCTAAATCTTCTAATAATTCAAAGGTAATTTCTTGAACAAAATTTTTCATAGTAGGATGAAAACTTGCTATTAAAGCGACTTTTTGATTTGAACTGGTCATTTCTTTTAATGTGAATACTTCTGTTTTTCCTAAAAAAAAACTTTTTAAAATATACCTCTCAGGCGTTCGCTTAATTGGATTACCTATATGTTGATAAAGCCATTGGTCGGTCATAACCTGTTCTAACCCAAACGGGATTTTATTGGGGAATACCCAACCGTTTTTCATATTATCAGGGATTAATGTCAGTGTAATTTGAGAGAGCGTTTTTAATGGGTTTTTAAATGATAAAAAAACATATTCTTTGCTCATCCGTAACTTTAAGGTGATATCACCCGAATTGCCTCGTGGTTTAGTTTTATAAGGAATTAACCCATCATCATAAAGTTCATCATAGGTATCCCCTAATCGCCGTACTAAGGCTTCAATATTCACACTCATTGATATAATCCT
>NZ_JAABLX010000012.1:0-197500 GCF_009915245.1 Proteus sp. G2669
TTAGGTAAGGAGGTGATCCAACCGCAGGTTCCCCTACGGTTACCTTGTTACGACTTCACCCCAGTCATGAATCACAAAGTGGTAAGCGCCCTCCCGAAGGTTAAGCTACCTACTTCTTTTGCAACCCACTCCCATGGTGTGACGGGCGGTGTGTACAAGGCCCGGGAACGTATTCACCGTAGCATTCTGATCTACGATTACTAGCGATTCCGACTTCATGGAGTCGAGTTGCAGACTCCAATCCGGACTACGACAGACTTTATGAGTTCCGCTTGCTCTCGCGAGGTCGCTTCTCTTTGTATCTGCCATTGTAGCACGTGTGTAGCCCTACTCGTAAGGGCCATGATGACTTGACGTCATCCCCACCTTCCTCCGGTTTATCACCGGCAGTCTCCTTTGAGTTCCCGCCATCACGCGCTGGCAACAAAGGATAAGGGTTGCGCTCGTTGCGGGACTTAACCCAACATTTCACAACACGAGCTGACGACAGCCATGCAGCACCTGTCTCAGAGTTCCCGAAGGCACTCCTCTATCTCTAAAGGATTCTCTGGATGTCAAGAGTAGGTAAGGTTCTTCGCGTTGCATCGAATTAAACCACATGCTCCACCGCTTGTGCGGGCCCCCGTCAATTCATTTGAGTTTTAACCTTGCGGCCGTACTCCCCAGGCGGTCGATTTAACGCGTTAGCTCCAGAAGCCACGGTTCAAGACCACAACCTCTAAATCGACATCGTTTACAGCGTGGACTACCAGGGTATCTAATCCTGTTTGCTCCCCACGCTTTCGCACCTGAGCGTCAGTCTTTGTCCAGGGGGCCGCCTTCGCCACCGGTATTCCTCCACATCTCTACGCATTTCACCGCTACACATGGAATTCTACCCCCCTCTACAAGACTCTAGCCAACCAGTTTCAGATGCAATTCCCAAGTTAAGCTCGGGGCTTTCACATCTGACTTAATTGACCGCCTGCGTGCGCTTTACGCCCAGTAATTCCGATTAACGCTTGCACCCTCCGTATTACCGCGGCTGCTGGCACGGAGTTAGCCGGTGCTTCTTCTGCGGGTAACGTCAATTGATAAAGGTATTAACTTTATCACCTTCCTCCCCGCTGAAAGTACTTTACAACCCTAAGGCCTTCTTCATACACGCGGCATGGCTGCATCAGGCTTGCGCCCATTGTGCAATATTCCCCACTGCTGCCTCCCGTAGGAGTCTGGGCCGTGTCTCAGTCCCAGTGTGGCTGATCATCCTCTCAGACCAGCTAGAGATCGTCGCCTAGGTGAGCCATTACCTCACCTACTAGCTAATCCCATATGGGTTCATCCGATAGCGCAAGGTCCGAAGAGCCCCTGCTTTGGTCCGTAGACGTCATGCGGTATTAGCCACCGTTTCCAGTAGTTATCCCCCTCTATCGGGCAGATCCCCATACATTACTCACCCGTCCGCCGCTCGTCAGCAAGAAAGCA
The DNA here is from genome assembly GCF_009915245.1 of Proteus sp. G2669. Lineage (NCBI taxonomy): Bacteria > Pseudomonadati > Pseudomonadota > Gammaproteobacteria > Enterobacterales > Morganellaceae > Proteus > Proteus sp. G2669. Next base: position 1,465 of record NZ_JAABLX010000012.1, read on the forward strand.
AGCTTTCTCCTGTTACCGCTCGACTTGCATGTGTTAGGCCTGCCGCCAGCGTTCAATCTGAGCCATGATCAAACTCTTCAATTAAAAGTGTTTGATGCTCAAAGAAATCGAAAACTTAGCTATTCATAAATGAATTTACTTTTGTTGTTCACTCTTCAAGACTTGATACATCTAATATTTTAGAAGATATCGTCTCTGCGAGTGCCCACACAGATTGTCTGATAATTTGTTAAAGAGCAGTGCAACATTCGCTGCCGTTTCCGGTCTTCTGCGTTGTTGCGAGGAGGCGTATATTACGTTATTCCTCTGAAGAGTCAAGAGTTTTTTCAAACTTTTTTCTTTTCCCTTCGCTGTCCTTCGTGGCTGTTGTCAGCTCATCGTCGGTCAGTGGATGCGCATTATAGGGAGATCTCGGATTAGCGCAAGTGTTTTTTTAAAATAATTTTCCGTTCGCTTTTTTTTTCAACAAAACACGGAAAAACGCTCTATTTCTATGCTGATAGAGTAAAATCCAAACAGCTTTCTATAGCTGACTCACGTAAGATAGAAGATAAATTATGGTATAGGTAACCTTTATTATGCAATTTAGCGAACAACGTTCAGCTTCTCAAAAAAATCTTTCTTATATTGTTGCTGAAAAATTGGGTAAACAAATTCTTTCTGGCCATTACGAACCTGAATCTTTGTTACCAGGAGAAATAGAATTAGCAGAGTTACTCTCTGTCAGTAGAACCGTTATTCGAGAAGCAATAAAAATGCTTGCAGCAAAAGGGATGCTTTTACCACGCCCAAGAATAGGCACTCGAGTAACGCCAATGCAAAATTGGAACTTATTAGATAATGACCTTCTTAATTGGTGGATAGACAGTGGTGAATTTAATAAAGTCAGCCATTATTTCCATCATGTGCGTTTAGCCATAGAACCTCAAGCTTGTTATTTAGCTGCATTTAATGCAACTGAAAGCCAAAAACAGTCTCTTGTTTTATTTGGCAAAGAAATGCAGTTGCTTGATGAGAATTTTGACAGACAACATTGGTTAGATATTGATACACAATTTCATTACCTTATTTACCAAGCAAGTGGTAATCCATTTTTTGCTTCTTTTGGTTCTTTGTTCCTTTCTGCTTATAAAAAGTATTTTGATCTTATTGTGGGTAATGAAACCGTACAACCGGAAACACACAACCAAATAGTTCAAGCTATTATTGATGGTGATGGAAATAAAGCACGCGACCTCTGTTTAATCTTATTAACAAGTGATTGAATAGTTTTAATACAAAAATTGAAGGTTTTCTGTATATAATGAAGCGATAATCAAAATATAGAACAAAGACGGTATATGCTTCATGTTGAAATCCGCCAAAAATATGTCTGGGTTGCCTTGGATAGCTGCAATGGCTTTTTTTATGCAGGCTCTCGATGCAACCATTCTTAATACGGCATTACCTGATATAGCCAAGAGTCTTAATCACTCACCTCTCGCCATGCAATCGGCCGTTATTAGCTACACATTAACTGTGGCTTTATTAATTCCAGTTAGTGGATGGCTAGCCGACAGATTTGGAACTCGCCAAATTTTTATTATTGCGGTTTCTTTATTTTCTGCTGGCTCTTTATTATGTGCACTTTCTCCTAACCTCTCTTTTCTTGTTATTTCACGAATTATACAAGGAATAGGTGGAGCAATGATGATGCCAGTTGCACGCCTTGCTTTATTAAGAGCCTATCCACGTAGTGAATTATTACCCATTCTAAATTTTGTCACTATGCCGGGATTAGTAGGCCCCATAGTAGGGCCTCTTTTAGGAGGGATTTTAGTTACTTACGCCTCTTGGCATTGGATATTTATTATAAATATCCCTATTGGCCTATTAGGTATTTTCTATGCCATAAAGCATATGCCTAATTTTACTATGCCAAAACGCAAATTTGATTTACTGGGTTTTATTTTCTTTGGCTTTGGCTTAGTGATGCTTTCCGTTAGCCTTGATCTTTTTGGTGATAAAAATATCTCTCGCTATATCCCTATAGCCGTTATTTTAGGTGGTTTTTCTCTACTTGGTTTATATATTAATCATGCGAGACGCCACCAGCAGCCTCTGATCCCATTAAATATTTTTAAAACACGAACATTCTCTGTCGGGATTGCAGGCAACATTGCAACAAGGCTAGGAACTGGCTGTATTCCTTTTTTAATGCCACTTATGTTACAAGTTGGCTTTGGCTACCCTGCAATTGTTTCCGGTATGATGCTGGCACCAATGGCTCTGGGCTCTATTTTAGCCAAATCATTTGTCACAAAGATCTTAGTGAAATTTAGCTATCGCCGAACGCTCTTTGCTATCACTATTATTATTGGTTTGATGATCGCTCAATTTTCACTTCAATCTCCTGACATGTCTATTTACTATCTTGTTATCCCACTCTTTTTATTAGGTGTGGTCATGTCGATACAATTTACATCGATGAATACAATTTCATTGGCTGACTTAACAGATAATAATGCAAGTTCAGGAAATAGTGTTTTAGCTGTTACTCAACAGCTGGCTATTAGTTTTGGTATTGCTGTCAGTGCGTCTATCTTAGGATATTTTGATACTGAAAACGTTGGCACTACTGTTGATAACTTCCACTATACTTTTATTACGGTAGGTATTATTACATTACTGTCCTCCTTCGTGTTTTTACTCCTCGATAAACATGATGGCGATAACCTAACGAATAAAAAGAAAAAGGCCTGATAGTTTTATTCAAACTAAAAAGAGAGCTTATGCTCTCTTTTTCTTTATATATAGATAGAAAAAATGCTCTACAAGGATGATGCTAAAAAAGTATCCACTTCATGACGCCAAGGTACTGATGGCTGAGCGCCTGCTCGAGTAACAGCAATGGCAGCAGCAGCATGAGCAAACCTAATCGCTGGCATCATAGATTGCCCCTCTAATAAAGCGGTAATTAATGCGCCATTAAATGTATCGCCTGCTGCGATAGTATCAACAGCTTTCACTTTAAATGCAGGAACAATACAACCTTTACTATTTTGCTCGCTAACCCAAACTCCACGGCTTCCTAATGTAATCAGAACTGTTTTAATGCCTTTATGATGTAGAACATCCGCTGCTTGTTGAGCACTTTCATCATCTATGACTTTAATTCCTGTCAGATATTCAGTTTCTGTTTCATTTGGAGTAATAATATCGACAAGAGATAACAACTCATCAGGTAATGCTTGAGCAGGTGCAGGATTTAGTATTACTTGCACATTTTCTTGTTTCGCTATTTCAGCCGCTTTTAATACAGAATCAAGTGGCGATTCTAATTGCATTAACAGAGCATCAGCTTCTTTTATAATATTCCCATGGCACTGAACGTAATTTGTATCTAATCGCCCATTAGCACCAGCATGAATACCTATAACATTTTCACCCTGTTGATTAACGAAAATCAACGCAACACCTGTTGCTACATCGTCAATTAACTCAATACTCTTGGTATCAATGTTATCTGTCATTAATTGAGCTTTGGCTTTTTTACCAATATCGTCATTTCCTAAACAAGCAAGAAAAGAAATATTCGCACCACAACGCCCAGCTGCGACCGCCTGATTAGCTCCTTTACCACCAAATACCATTTGAAATTGGTTACCTGAAATGGTTTCACCAGGAAGCGGAAAATGAGCAACATTAAGAATATGATCAGCATTAACACTACCTAAAATCACAAGTTTCTTCGCTTCCATGATTTTTCCTTACTCTCAATAATAAATTCTAAATGCACTGAATAAATAACATGCAATATTTTAAACCGATCATCTCAGCAACATTAATGAAAAAACGTGATCACCATCGAAACGTTTCGCTAGTAAAACAAAAAAGAACCAAAAATAAGCAGTAGGAAGCTGAATCGATTTTTGTTATAAACAATTTGTGTGCTAATAGAATGTTTGACTATATGTCAGCAATCCTTTTCTGATATTTTCGGGGAATAATGAAAATAAGTACCCACTATTAGGAGTGTTTATGCAACTTGCAGAGCGGATTTCACAACTTAGCCAATATCTTGAAACTGGGCTTTATGAGCGACAATCAGCTATCCGTCTTTGTTTACTTGCAGCACTCAGTGGTGAGAGTGTTTTCTTACTTGGCCCTCCAGGTATCGCTAAAAGTTTAATAGCCAGAAGAATGAAAGAAGCCTTTAAAGAGGCTAAAGCGTTTGAATACTTAATGACGCGTTTTTCAACACCTGAAGAAATTTTTGGTCCTTTATCTATTCAAGCTTTAAAAGATGAAGGGAAATATCAGCGTTTGGTTGAGGGATATTTGCCTGATGCTGAAGTTGTCTTTCTTGATGAAATATGGAAAGCCGGACCCGCTATTCTTAATACGTTATTAACGGCGATTAATGAGCGTAAATTTAGAAATGGGGAAACTGAAGTCAACATCCCAATGCGCTTATTAGTTTCAGCTTCGAATGAATTACCTGATTCAGATAGTAGCCTTGAAGCGCTTTATGACCGAATGCTTATTCGTATTTGGCTAACAAAAGTTCAAGATAAGAAAAACTTTCGCGCTTTACTCGTTAATAAAGAAGTTGGCTCTTTTCATATTCCGTCTCATCTTCAAATTACCACAGAAGAATTTTCACGCTGGCAGTCAGAATTAGAAAAAATCACATTAGATGACCACTTATTTGATTTAATTTATCAACTTCGTGAGTCTTTAGATAAAAGTGATGCAGCTCCTTATGTTTCTGATAGACGTTGGAAAAAAGCGGTACGCCTTTTACAAGCTAGCGCTTTTTTTAATGGCCGTAATGCTATTTCACCATTAGATCTTATTTTATTAAAAGATTGCCTGTGGCATGACCAAGCATCATTTGCATTATTAGATAAATTATTACAAAGCCTTTTAACAGAACAAGCTTACCACCAGCTAGAATTGATCAGAAAAACAGAGAGTTTGTGGGCTGAGTGGATGCAATCAACGAGAAGCAAACAAGATCAACAAGCTTTTCGTTTTGAAAAACAAAGTGGAATGTTTGGCCGTAATGTTCATTTTAATCTGCCAGAAAAAATACAGGCAGATAAATACACACTGTTTTTACACATACCTCTGCATATTCATAGTATTCAAGTTAATTTTATTACATTTGAACACAAAGCCTTAGAAAACTTCTTATCCAAAGGAGAAGAATTGTCTGCACGTTTAAATGGCATTGGTTTTCCTCAATCTATTCATGCTCAAATTCGTCCAGATGGCGTATTAGAAATTTTAGATGTAAGTCGACGCACAACTTCTCTTTACCAACAACAAGAAACAGCACCTACGCCTCTTATTGAAAATAACAAAGAGTGGCAAGACAAATTAAAAGATCTGACTCAAGAAATTTATGGTGAACAAGAAAAATTTAATCATCATCAACCAAATTTATTTATTGATAATGATTGGCTTATTACCATCGAGCAAAGTTTTGTTCAGCTAAATGAAAAACTCTCTCAATTAAAAAGCCAAATAAAGTGATGTGATTATGCTGACACTTTCAACATTAGATATGCTTTTAGCTATAAATGAAGGACAACTTATCGAAGAAGTTATTATTGCTATATTAGCCTCTCCTCAATTAGCTGTTTTTTTTGAAAAGCACCCAAGATTAAAAAAAGCATTACTTAAAGATATCCATCAATGGAAAAAAAACCTACAACAAAGAGTTAAAGAAACATTAGTACCGACTATGATTGCTGATGAATTTGCTCTTTACCAACAAACGCAATCATTAGGTAATGCGATATTTAATCAGCAAGTTGAACACATCCTTGCTGAATTAAATAAATTAGATTCCTCTTTTATTGAAGAAGCCTCTCAGCTTATCAAAACAAACAAACCGTTTTCTCCTGCTCAGCAAGCGTTGTTTATCCAACACTGGCGGATAAGTTTAATTTTCCATGTCACAGCATTACACAAAGCCTTATTTGACCAAGAGCAAGAGCAACTCCTGGCTGAACTTCAGGAACGTTTAGCGCTAAGCGGGAGTTTAAGTAATACATTCTCTGAAAATGAGCGTGCAGCAGGGCGTTTATGGGATATGAGTAAAGGTGTTTTAACAAAAACCCCTTTCGATGAGAAGATTATTCAGCGTTATAGCGATTTTCTCGATCAACAACCTGAATTACACAAACTAGCAAGTTTACTAGGTCGTAGCAAAACAGCCAAATCTCTCCCTGAAGAGAGTGTTATTTTTGAACCTATAACTATTGTTGAAAAAGCGCCGGATACAACACCGGAGCAAGTCAACGGAATTGGGCTCGGTGATGATATTTTACGCTTACTTCCCGCTGAGCTCGCCTTGTTAGGTATTAATGAAATTGAGTATGAGTTTTATAGAAAGCTGGTAGAAAAGCAGCTCAATACCTATCGATTACAAGGAGATAATTGGCAAGAGCGTACTGTATTGCGTCCAGTAACTCATCATCATGATGAAGAAAGACCAAGAGGGCCTTTTATTGTATGTATTGATACATCAGGTTCAATGGGAGGATTTAATGAACAGTGTGCTAAAGCTTTTGGGTTAGCATTGATGAAAATAGCGCTTGCAGACAATCGTTCGTGTCATGTGATGTTATTTTCAACGGAAACGGTTCATTACCAGTTATCCTCATCTAACGGCCTACAAGATCTTATCAAATTCTTAAATCAATCATTTAGAGGGGGCACGGATTTAAGTGCATGTTTGGATGATGTTGCAGAAAAACTAAATAGCCCAGCATGGAAAGATGCTGATGCTGTTGTTATTTCTGACTTTGTCGCCCAAAGGTTACCCGAAAACCTAATCAACAAAATCAAAAAAAGCCAACAGCAACAGCACAATCGCTTCCATGCGGTTACCCTATCCAATTACGGTAAACCCAGTATCATGAAAATCTTTGACCATATATGGCGTTTTGATACTGGATTAAAAAGTCGCTTACTTCGACGCTGGCGCCAATAATTACAGCATATCAGCGAAAGCTAAACGGGTGTCTTTTTCCCACACACCACACTGTACTTGACCAATATGCTCTTTTTGCAGAAGTAGCATCACTAAACGCGATTGGCCAATACCACCACCAATGGTTTGTGGCATATCGCCATGCATTAATGCTTTGTGCCAATCAAGCTCTAGGCGCTTAGTATCATCGGTTAATGTTAACTGACGCATTAATGTTTCAGGATCGACACGGATACCCATTGATGACAATTCAAAAGCATCTTGTAATACTGGGTTCCAGACTAAAATGTCACCGTTTAAACCTTCAAATCCATCTTCGTTTGGTGTCGTCCAGTCATCATAATCAGGTGCTCTAACATCATGAGATTCACCACTTGAAAGTTTTCCACCAATACCAATTAAGAAAACGGCACCATATTCTTTCGCAATCGCTTTTTCACGACCTTTGGCATCAAGGTCAGGATAACGGCGCAATAACTCTTCAGTGTGGATAAATTGAATTTGATCTGGCAGGAACGGTACCAGACCAAATTCTTCGCTGACGGCTTTTTCAGTTTCTTTTATTGCCTGATAGATTTTACCCACTGTCTGCTTAAGATAAGGAACTGTACGATCCTTAGCTTCCATCACTTTTTCCCAGTCCCACTGATCAACATAGACAGAGTGGATCTGAGTTAAGCGATCTTCGTCTGGTCTCAACGCTTTCATATGTGTATAAAGCCCCTGACCAGAACTAAATCCAAAACGACCTAATGTTTTACGTTTCCATTTTGCTAATGAATGGACAACTTCAAAGGTAGAATCTGGTAAAGATTTGACTTTAACTTGTACCGCCTTCTCATGCCCAGATAAGTTATCTTGAGTTCCATCACCAAGGCGACTTAAGATCGGTCCTTGAACTTCAATCAGTCCTAATTCTTTTTCCAGCAGACGAGAAAAATATGATTTAACAAAGCTAATTTGCTGTTGAGTCTGAATGAATGATTTTTCCATTTTTATATCCCTAGTGGTGATGTCGTGTTTCGCTGATATAGATTAAGCAACAAAACAGGTACTAAATTCAATATACTTCATTAAAAATAGCCTTGCTTGTTTTAAATCGTTAAAAATAACGCTATAAAAATGTATTATCGTTAAAAACAGGAGGAGTTTATGGACAATATTTATCAGATCGATAATCTCGATCGTGACATACTTCACGCATTAATGGCTAATGCGAGAACACCTTACGCTGAATTAGCCAAAAAATTCGAAGTAAGCCCGGGCACAATTCATGTTCGTGTAGAGAAAATGAAGCAAGCAGGAATTATTACGGGAACGCGTGTTGATATCAGTGCAAAGCAATTAGGTTTTGATGTCTGTTGCTTTATTGGCATCATTTTAAAGAGTGCAAAAGATTACCATACAGCATTAGATAAGTTAGATAAGTTAGATGAAGTCGTAGAGGTGTACTACACAACAGGACAATACAGCATTTTTATTAAGGTGATGTGTAAAAGCATAGAAGCACTACAAGACGTACTTATCAACAAAATTCAGACGATTGATGAAATTCAATCAACAGAAACATTGATCTCTCTGCAAAACCCGATAATAAGGACGATCAAGCCATAAGGGTAAATTCTTATTTTTTTTTATAACCACATTATCCACAGGTAGATCCCAAGTGATTCACAGCGTACAATAGCGCGTCTTGAACATAAGGAGATCATTAATGAAAAAAGTCACTCTAATTAGTGGCAGTACCATGGGTAGTGCTGAATATGTCGCAGAACACCTTGCAGAGATCTTATCTGAGGAAGGTTTTGAGACTGATTTACACCATGGCCCTTCACTTAATGATCTTTCTAATGAAGGGATCTGGCTGGTGGTTACTTCCACACATGGTGCAGGTGATATTCCTGACAACCTACAGCCTTTTGCTGATGAGATTTCGGCAGACTCTATTGATCTTAGCAATATCTCTTTTGGTGCTATCGGTATAGGAAGTAGTGAATACGACACTTTCTGTGGTGCGATCAGAACATTGGATCAAAAATTAATAGAAAAAGGGGCTACTCGCCTTGGTGATCGTCTCGAAATTGATATTCAAAAGTATGACATTCCGGAAGATCCAGCTGAAGAATGGATAGCTTCTTGGAAAAATCTACTTTAATTTGCACAAAAAAACAGCAAACAGATGTGGATAACTCTACTCAAAAGCAGGGGTTAACCCGTAGTTATCCATTGTATAAGCCTCTATCAAGAAATGACCTGTGCATAACTCGTCATTTTGATCCCAGCTTATCAGCAGATAGATCACGGATCATTCACAGTATATGATCCTTTACACTTTTATGATCTTTAAATAGAAAATCCACTTATCCACAGAGGATCGCTTCCTTAATAAAAGATCTAATAAAGAGATCTTTAAATAAAAAGATCTTTAAATAATTACCTGCGGATCAGCTCGCTTGTATCTGTCAAAAAGTTGAGTAGAATTCGTTTTTCCAATGCAACACATTCAGCATTCGTAACATTTAAGGTTCACACATGTTTTATCCAGAACACTTTGACGTCATTGTCATCGGTGGTGGTCACGCCGGTACAGAAGCCGCTATGGCTGCAGCTCGTATGGGGCGTCAAACCCTATTACTGACCCACAATATTGATACTTTGGGCCAAATGTCTTGTAACCCAGCTATTGGTGGGATTGGTAAAGGGCATCTGGTAAAAGAGATCGATGCCATGGGTGGATTAATGGCAACAGCCATTGACCATGCCGGTATTCAATTTAGAACCCTTAACGCAAGTAAGGGACCCGCTGTAAGAGCAACAAGAGCACAAGCAGACCGTGTTCTTTACCGCCAAGCTGTTCGTACCACACTTGAAAATCAACCTAATTTGATGATCTTCCAACAACCAGTAGAAGATCTGATTGTTGAAAATGACCAAGTAACGGGTGCAGTTACTCGTATGGGATTAAAATTCCGTGCTAAATCAGTAGTTTTAACTGTAGGAACTTTCCTTGATGGAAAAATCCACATTGGTTTAGAAAACTACAGTGGTGGTCGTGCAGGAGATCCACCTTCAGTTTCACTATCACACCGATTACGCGAATTACCTTTACGTGTTGGTCGCTTAAAAACAGGAACACCACCTCGAATAGATGCTAGAACTATTGATTTTAGCCAATTGGCAGTTCAGTTAGGTGATACACCAATGCCTGTTTTTTCGTTTTTAGGTAATGTGGATCAGCACCCAGAGCAAATGCCTTGCCATATCACATACACTAACGAAAAAACCCACGACGTTATCCGTAATAATCTTGATCGTAGCCCAATGTATGCAGGTGTCATCGAAGGAATAGGGCCTCGTTATTGCCCATCTATTGAAGATAAAGTGATGCGATTTGCTGATCGTAATTCACATCAGATCTTTTTAGAGCCTGAAGGTTTAACCAGTAACGAAATTTACCCAAATGGTATTTCAACAAGTTTACCTTTTGATGTTCAAATGCAAATCGTAAATTCTATGAAAGGTATGGAAAATGCGAAGATCATTAGACCTGGTTATGCCATTGAATATGACTTCTTCGATCCTAGAGATCTAAAACAAACTCTAGAAAGTAAATTTATCAACGGGTTATTCTTTGCTGGCCAAATTAACGGTACAACGGGTTATGAAGAAGCTGCGGCTCAAGGTATGCTTGCAGGGCTTAATGCTGCACGTTATGCCTATGATCAAGAAGGTTGGTTCCCACGTCGTGATCAAGCTTACATTGGTGTATTAGTTGACGATCTTTGTACTCTTGGTACAAAAGAGCCATACCGTATGTTTACGTCTCGTGCGGAATATCGCTTGATGCTACGTGAAGATAACGCAGATTTACGTCTGACAGAAATTGCTCGAGAATTAGGCATGGTTGATGATAACCGCTGGGCTCAATTTAGTGAAAAAGTTGAACTTGTTGAAAAAGAACGTCAACGTTTAAGAAATATTTGGGTTCATCCTCAAGCAGATAACCTTTCTGAAATCAATGAATTACTAAATACCCCATTATCCAAAGAAGCCAATGGTGAAGATCTATTGCGTCGTCCTGAAGTGACATACGAGATACTGAAAAAAATACCTCGTTTTGCACCTGGTATTGACGGTTCAAAACCACAAGCGGCAGAACAAGTTGAGATCCAAGTTAAATACGAAGGTTACATTAATCGCCAACAAGAAGAGATCGAAAAGAAACAGCGTAACGAAAACGCGGCATTACCGATAGATCTCGACTACAAGCAAGTAAGTGGGTTATCTAACGAAGTTATTGCTAAACTTAACGATCATAAACCGACGTCTATCGGTCAAGCATCAAGGATCTCAGGTGTAACACCTGCTGCTATCTCTATTTTATTAGTGTGGTTAAAAAAACAAGGCTTATTACGCAGGAGTGCATCATGAGTGACTTACTTAATCGGCTAAAAAAGCTGGCTAAGCAAGCCAATATTGAGCTAACAGATATTCAAGCTGAAAAGCTAACGGGTTATGTGATGATGCTTGATAAGTGGAATAAGGCGTATAACCTGACCTCCGTCAGAGATCCACAGCAAATGCTAATCCGCCATATATTGGATAGTATTGTGGTTAGCCAATACCTTGAAGGTGAAAGATTTATTGATGTAGGTACAGGGCCCGGATTACCAGGTATTCCTTTGGCTATAATGCGTCCCGATCATCACTTTGTCTTATTGGATAGTTTAGGTAAGCGAGTTCGCTTTATGAAGCAAGTTCAGCATGAGTTAGGGCTTCATAACATCGAGCCGGTTCAATATCGTGTTGAAGAGTACCAACCTGAGAAACCTTTTGATGGTGTTATCAGCCGTGCATTTGCATCTATGAAAGACATGCTTTCTTGGTGTTCTCATTTGGTGGCTGAAGAACAAGGGTATTTTTATGCATTAAAAGGACAAATTCATCAAGAAGAGTTAGATGAACTTGCTGATAATGGATTAAAAGCACCTAAGAAAGTGATCAGTTTATCCATTCCTGAATTGAATGAACAAAGACATTTGGTGATTATTTAATCAAAACTTACCTGCATTATTGATCTTTTTTTCATTTTTTGTGCTCTGGCGATAATATTTACAATGTTATCGCCATTTGTTTTATGGGGAATTATAGGTAGTGTTAATTTTCACCTTAATGGAACAATAAATTAACATTTTATTATCTTTTGCGTTAATTCGCTTTGTAGCCTGAGTTTTCCTTATTTTATTTCCAAAATAAATTAATAATTCTGTGCATTATAAAAATATTGAATTTATTTAATTGAAAATGGGTCAATTCTTTTCCAATTGACACTAAATTGTTCATAAAAGGGAAGTTAATTGTTAACTTAGTTATATATTTTATGAAATAAGCTTTATTTATACTTTTATATTTGTGATGTATATCACGCTATTTATTTTATTCGGCTCTATTATTTTTACTCTTTTTGTCCTTAATCATTTTTCATAAATGGAACCTTGGTAAGAAATTTAAATTAATCTTCACTTTTTCGCTACTTATTGATTGAATTCATTGCCACGCCCCGTATAATTTGCTCGTTTTTGTCACTTGACACTTTATAGCAAAGACAGTTTGATACATCATTCAGTAATACCTTTTACGATAGCTAGTCTGGAGAATACAAACGTCATGTCTGTCTCCCTCTACAACGGGAAAGTTGCACTGAAACTGTTATTTTTGCAGTTTATGACTTTTGTTATTCTCAGTGCGAGTTTCTACTTAAAGAGTACAGACTGGAGTTTTTCAGCTTTTTTAGGCGGAATGGCATGTTGGTTACCCAATATTGCTTTTCTTTTGTTAATGCGCTTACAAAAAGTCAATGAAGAAGAAGCTCCAGTTCGCATAAACTGGCTTTTTGCTTTCAGTGAAGGGTTGAAGGTTATATTATCAATAGCCTTGCTGATTGTTGCTTTAGGAGTGTTTAAAGCGGCATTTGCACCACTGGTCATGACCTACTTAGCGGTGCTTGTTATGCAGGTCGTTGCACCAGCCGTCATTAACGGTTAGCGTTTTTAACAACAAAAGGGTAATTGGCATCATGTCTGCATCAGGAGAAGCATTAACCACTAGAGACTACATAGGTCACCACCTGAATAACCTTCAGTTGGACCTACGTACTTTCGAGTTGGTCAATCCCCATGCTGAAAATGCGCCATCATTCTGGGTGTTAAATATTGACTCACTTTTCTTTTCAGTATTAATGGGAGCATTATTCCTATGGCTGTTTAGAAAAGTAGCAGTAAGAGCAACCAGTGGCGTACCGGGAAAATTCCAGACTGCAGTAGAAATGATCATCGGTTTCGTTGATAGCAGCGTTCGTGATATGTATCACGGAAAGAGCAAGGTCATTGCACCTTTGGCATTGACTGTGTTCGTTTGGGTGCTGTTAATGAATGCCCTGGATTTATTACCAATCGACTTCATCCCTTATATCGGTGAACACATCTTAGGGTTACCAGCGTTACGCATCGTTCCGACTGCGGACGTGAGTATTACTCTTTCGATGGCAATTGGTGTATTTATCCTGATCCTTTTCTATAGCATTAAGATGAAAGGCATAAAAGGGTTTACTAAAGAGCTGACTTTACAGCCTTTTAATCACCCAATTTTTATTCCTGTCAACTTAATCTTGGAAGGGGTAAGCCTGCTATCAAAACCTGTTTCACTCGGTCTTCGACTGTTTGGTAACATGTATGCAGGTGAACTGATCTTTATTCTTATTGCTGGTCTGTTACCGTGGTGGTCACAGTGGTTATTAAGCCTTCCTTGGGCGATATTCCACATACTGATTATTACGTTACAAGCCTTTATTTTCATGGTTCTAACGATTGTTTATCTGTCGATGGCATCTGAAGAACATTAATTATTAACTCTTTGAAGAAATAACTGAAACAAACTGGAGACTGTCATGGAAAACCTGAGTATGGATCTGCTGTACATGGCTGCCGCTATTATGATGGGTTTAGCTGCAATCGGTGCTGCAATCGGTATCGGAATCCTCGGAGGCAAATTTTTAGAAGGTGCTGCTCGTCAGCCTGATCTGATCCCTCTTCTGCGTACACAGTTCTTTATCGTTATGGGTCTGGTTGACGCCATCCCAATGATTGCTGTGGGTCTGGGCCTTTACGTGATGTTTGCTGTTGCCTAATGATGGTAATGAGCAGTAAAAGCATCAAGTTAGTTTATAACCAAAAAAGAGGTATTGTGCTGTGAATTTAAATGCAACAATCCTCGGCCAGGCCGTCGCATTTGTCCTGTTTGTTTTGTTCTGCATGAAATTCGTATGGCCACCAATTATGGCGGCCATTGAAAAACGTCAAAAAGAAATTGCTGACGGTTTATCATCTGCAGAACGTGCTAAAAAGGACTTAGATTTAGCGAAAGCCGATGCAGGCGATCAGCTAGCGAAAGCAAAAGCAGAAGCACAAGCAATCATTGAATCAGCGAATAAACAACGCACTCAAATGATTGAAGAAGCTAAAGCAGAAGCAGAGCAAGAACGTAGTAAGATCGTTGCACAAGCTCAATCCGAACTGGATGCAGAGCGTAAACGTGCTCGTGAAGAACTTCGTAAACAAGTCGCAATGCTGGCTATCGCAGGTGCCGAGAAAATTATTGAACGTTCCGTGGATGAAGCTGCTAATAGCGACATCGTTGATAAACTGGTCGCTGAACTGTAAGGAGGGAGGGGCATGTCTGAAATAGCAACTGTAGCTCGCCCCTACGCCAAAGCAGCTTTTGACTTTGCTGTGGAAAACCAGGCTGTCGATAAATGGCAGGTTATGCTGGCGTTCACCGCTGAAGTAGCACGCAATGAGCAGGTAACCGAATTACTTTCTGGTTCTTTAGCATCAGAAAAACTGGCTAACATCTTCGCTGACCTTTGTGGCGATCAATTAGATGAACATGCTCAGAATTTAATTCGTGTTATGGCTGAGAATGGCCGTTTATCAACGTTGCCTGAAGTATTGAGCCAATTTATTCAATTGCGCGCAGTACTAGAGTCAACGGTTGACGTTGAAGTAACTTCTGCCATTGAGCTAACTAAACAGCAGCTAGCTAACATTTCTGCAGCGATGGAAAATCGTCTATCACGCAAAGTGAAGCTGAATTGCAAAATTGATAAGTCTGTTATCGCAGGCATGATTATACGCGCCGGTGACCTCGTCATCGATGGCAGTATTCGTGGCCGTTTAGAGCGATTAACTGACGTCTTGCAGTCTTAAGGGGACTGGAGCATATGCAACTGAATTCCACTGAAATCAGCGAACTGATCAAGCAGCGCATTGCTCAGTTCAATGTAGTGAGTGAAGCTCACAATGAAGGTACGATTGTTTCCGTCAGTGACGGTATCATTCGTATCCACGGTTTAGCCGAAGTTATGCAGGGTGAGATGATCGCACTGCCGGGTAACCGTTTCGCTATCGCACTGAACTTAGAGCGCGACTCTGTTGGTGCGGTTGTGATGGGGCCTTATGCTGACTTAGCAGAAGGCATGAAAGTTAAATGTACAGGTCGTATTCTGGAAGTACCTGTTGGGCGTGGTCTGCTTGGCCGTGTGGTAAACACACTGGGTGAGCCGATTGATGGTAAAGGTGCCGTAGAGCATGATGGATTCTCACCTGTTGAGATGATTGCTCCTGGTGTTATCGACCGTCAATCTGTTGATCAGCCTGTACAAACAGGTTACAAATCAGTCGATGCCATGATCCCAATCGGTCGTGGTCAGCGTGAATTGATCATCGGTGACCGTCAAACAGGTAAAACTGCTCTGGCTGTCGATGCGATTATCAATCAACGCGACTCTGGCATTAAATGTATTTATGTCGCTATCGGTCAGAAAGCCTCTACTATTTCGAACGTTGTTCGTAAATTAGAAGAACATGGCGCGTTAGAAAACACCATTGTTGTTGTTGCTTCTGCATCAGAATCAGCAGCACTGCAATACCTCGCTCCTTATTCAGGTTGCGCAATGGGTGAATACTTCCGTGACCGTGGTGAAGATGCCCTGATTATTTATGATGACCTGTCTAAACAGGCTGTCGCATACCGTCAAATTTCACTATTACTTCGTCGTCCACCTGGACGTGAAGCATATCCTGGTGACGTTTTCTACTTGCACTCCCGTTTACTTGAGCGTGCTGCTCGCGTTAATGCTGAGTACGTAGAAGCATTCACTAATGGTGAAGTTAAAGGTAAAACCGGCTCTCTGACTGCGTTGCCAATTATCGAAACGCAAGCAGGGGACGTTTCTGCATTCGTTCCTACGAACGTAATCTCTATTACCGATGGTCAGATCTTCTTAGAATCTAACCTGTTTAACGCAGGTATCCGTCCAGCTGTTAACCCAGGGATCTCCGTATCTCGTGTAGGTGGTGCAGCTCAGACTAAGATCATGAAGAAACTTTCTGGTGGTATTCGTACTGCACTTGCGCAGTATCGTGAGCTGGCAGCATTCTCACAGTTCGCTTCAGATCTGGATGATGCTACCCGTAAACAATTGAACCACGGTCAGAAAGTGACTGAATTGCTGAAACAGAAACAGTACGAACCAATGTCTGTTGCACAACAGTCTTTAGCACTGTATGCCGCAGAACGTGGTTATCTGGAAGATGTTGAAATTTCAAAAGTTGTGCCATTTGAAGCGGCTTTATTAGCTTATGCCTCTCGTGAACATGCTGATTTATTGAAAGAAATCAACCAGACCGGTACTTATAACGAAGAAATCGAAGCGAAGCTGAAAGGCGTGCTAGAAAACTTCAAAGCGACTCAGTCCTGGTAATAACTATTCGGCCTAATAGTTAAACATTAGGCCGTCTGGTTCATGAGGAGAAGCAGAAATGGCCGGCGCAAAAGAGATACGTTCGAAGATCGCCAGTGTGCAAAACACACAGAAGATCACTAAAGCGATGGAGATGGTCGCCGCGTCGAAAATGCGTAAAACGCAGGAACGCATGGCAGCCAGCCGTCCTTATGCAGAAACCATGCGCAGTGTGATTGGTCACCTTGCGTTAGGGAATCTGGAATACAAACATCCATACCTCGAAGAGCGTGAAGTTAAACGTGTCGGGTACCTGGTTGTTTCGACCGACCGTGGTTTGTGTGGTGGTTTGAACATTAACTTGTTCAAAAAACTGCTGGCAGACATGAAAGAGTGGTCTGAAAAAGGTGTACAGGTAGATTTAGCTCTAGTGGGTTCTAAAGCAGCTTCATTCTTCGGCTCTGTGGGCGGAAATGTTGTTGGTCAGGTAACCGGCATGGGCGATGATCCAAAACTGTCAGACCTTATCGGTCCAGTCAATATCATGTTGCAGGCTTATGACGAAGGTCGTTTAGATAAACTGTATGTGGTGGCAAATAAGTTCATCAATACCATGGCTCAAGAGCCTAAAATTCTTCAGGTTTTACCATTACCACCAGGTGATGATGAAGAGCTGAAAGAAAAATCTTGGGATTATCTGTACGAACCTGATCCTAAGGCGTTACTGGATACTTTACTGCGTCGTTATATCGAATCGCAGGTTTACCAGAGCGTCGTAGAGAACTTAGCGAGTGAGCAGGCCGCCCGAATGGTCGCGATGAAAGCCGCTACAGATAACGGTGGTAACCTGATTAAAGAGCTGCAATTGGTGTACAACAAAGCACGCCAAGCAAGCATTACTCAGGAACTTACAGAAATTGTGTCTGGTGCAGCCGCGGTATAACAGCTAGGTTTACGAATTACGTAGAGGATTCAAGATGGCTACTGGAAAGATTGTCCAGGTAATCGGCGCCGTAGTGGACGCCGAATTCCCTCAGGATAGCGTCCCTAAAGTATACGACGCTCTTGAGGTTATGAATGGTAAAGAAAAACTGGTGCTGGAAGTTCAGCAACAGTTAGGCGGTGGTATCGTTCGTTGTATCGCAATGGGTACATCAGACGGTTTAAGCCGTGGCTTAAAAGTTGAAAACTTAGGCCACCCAATTGAAGTACCAGTAGGTAAAGCAACACTAGGACGTATCATGAACGTTCTGGGTACACCTATTGATATGAAAGGTGATATTGCAACTGAAGAACGTTGGTCAATTCACCGTGAAGCACCAACCTACGAAGAGTTATCAAACTCACAAGAACTGCTTGAAACCGGTATCAAAGTAATGGACTTAATCTGTCCGTTTGCTAAAGGTGGTAAAGTAGGTCTGTTTGGTGGTGCGGGTGTTGGTAAAACAGTTAACATGATGGAATTGATCCGTAATATCGCGATCGAGCACTCAGGTTACTCTGTATTTGCCGGTGTTGGTGAGCGTACTCGTGAGGGTAACGACTTCTATCATGAAATGACAGATTCTAACGTTCTTGACAAAGTATCGTTAGTTTATGGTCAGATGAATGAGCCACCAGGAAACCGTCTACGTGTAGCACTGACTGGTCTGACTATGGCTGAAAAATTCCGTGATGAAGGCCGTGACGTACTGTTATTCGTCGATAACATCTATCGTTACACCTTAGCCGGTACAGAAGTATCAGCACTGTTAGGTCGTATGCCATCAGCGGTAGGTTACCAGCCAACATTGGCTGAAGAGATGGGTGTTCTGCAAGAACGTATCACTTCAACCAAAACAGGTTCAATCACCTCTGTACAAGCTGTATACGTACCTGCGGATGACTTAACTGACCCATCACCAGCAACAACGTTTGCTCACTTAGATGCAACAGTTGTACTGAGCCGTCAAATTGCTTCATTAGGTATCTACCCTGCGGTTGACCCACTGGATTCTACCAGTCGTCAGTTAGACCCACTGGTAGTTGGCCAAGAGCACTATGATGTCGCTCGTGGTGTTCAGTCTATCCTGCAACGTTATCAGGAACTGAAAGACATCATCGCTATCTTAGGTATGGATGAACTGTCAGAAGAAGATAAACTGGTTGTTGCGCGTGCGCGTAAGATCCAGCGCTTCCTGTCACAGCCATTCTTCGTTGCTGAAGTATTTACCGGATCACCAGGTAAGTTCGTTTCCCTGAAAGACACTATCCGTGGCTTTAAAGGTATTCTGAACGGTGATTATGACCACCTGCCAGAGCAGGCGTTCTATATGGTTGGTACTATCGAAGAAGCAGTAGAAAAAGCTAAGAAGCTTTAATACGGCTGACGGGAGGTTGATATGGCCGATACATCGTTCCACCTGAAAGTTGTCAGCGCTGAAAAGCAGTTATATGACGGCGAAGTCAAACGAATTCAGGTAACTGGTAGCGAAGGTGAGCTCGGTATTTATCCGCAGCATACCCCGTTATTAACTGCCATAAAACCGGGCATGGTACGTGTCGTAAAAACATCGGGCGAAGAAGAGGTTATCTACCTTTCAGGTGGTATTCTCGAAGTTCAGCCGACTGGCGTCATTGTACTGGCAGATACAGCTATCCGTGGTCGTGATTTGGATGAAGCGAAAGCGTTGGAATCTAAGCGTAAAGCTGAAGAACACATTCAATCCTCTCATGGTGATGTTGATTATGCTCAAGCATCAGCAGAATTAGCCAAAGCGATTGCAAAACTACGTGTAATCGAACTGACTCGACGTTGATGTAAATAGGCAGTCTATGAATAAAAAAGCCAGTTGGTTCTTAGCTAACTGGCTTTTTTGCGTCATGAAATATTTTGTGTGACGAAATATGTAGTATTATTTAGCATAAACAGGTTTACTTGCCATTCTTTACGGGAGTTATCGGGTTAATTATGTCTAATTCAGCTAAAAGCGTTGTTATTCTTGCTGCGGGAAAAGGCACCCGCATGTATTCACAGTTACCTAAAGTTCTTCATAAACTTGCGGGTAAATCCATGGTTCAACATGTGATTGATACTGCTAAGTCATTAGGTGCTCAACAAACACACCTTGTCTATGGACATGGTGGTGAGCTAATGAAAGAAAAATTAGGTTCACAACCTGTTAATTGGGTACTACAAGCAGAGCAACTAGGAACGGGTCACGCAATGCAGCAAGCCGCGCCTTTCTTTGCTGATGATGAAGATATCCTGATGCTTTATGGTGATGTTCCTCTTATAACCAAAGAAACATTAGAACGTTTAATTGAAGTTAAACCAGAAGGCGGTATTGGTTTATTAACGGTTATTTTAGATAATCCAACTGGCTATGGTCGTATTGTTCGTGAAAATGGTGAAGTAACTGGCATCATCGAACAAAAAGATGCTTCTGAAGAACAACTCAAAATTAATGAAATCAACACTGGCATTTTAGTGGCTAATGGTGGTGATTTAAAACGTTGGTTAGGTAAGCTCGATAATAACAATGCACAAAAAGAGTATTACATTACTGATATTATCGCGTTAGCGCATAAAGAAGGTCGTAAAATTGAAACGGCTCATCCTCGTCGCCATAGTGAAATGGAAGGCGTAAATAACCGTCTACAACTGGCTGCATTAGAGCGTATTTACCAAACAGAACAAGCAGAGCGCTTATTATTAGAAGGTGTTATGTTGCTTGATCCTGCGCGCTTTGATTTACGTGGAACATTAACTCATGGTAAAGATGTGGTGATTGATACCAACGTTATCATTGAAGGTAATGTGACGTTGGGAAATAACGTTGAAATTGGTACAGGTTGTGTTCTAAAAAACTGTGTGATTGGTGATAATTCTATTATTAGCCCATATACGGTGATCGAGGATGCAAACTTAGCACAAGAGTGTACAGTTGGCCCATTTGCACGTCTTCGCCCAGGTAGTGAATTAGCTGATAAAGCTCACGTGGGTAACTTTGTTGAGATGAAAAAAGCCAGCTTAGGTATTGGCTCTAAAGCAGGCCATTTGACTTACTTAGGCGATACAGAAGTGGGAGCTAACGTTAATATCGGCGCAGGTACTATCACTTGTAACTATGATGGGGCGAATAAATTCAAAACCATTATTGGTGATGATGTCTTTATTGGTTCAGATACTCAATTAGTGGCGCCAGTTACTGTTGCTAATGGTGCAACCATTGGTGCAGGAACAACACTCACTAAAAACGTAAATGAAAACGAATTAGTGATCAGTCGAGTTAAGCAAACTCATATCAGTGGATGGAAACGTCCAGTGAAGAAAAAACAATAATTTTAAGAGAAGGGCGTATATTTAATTAGCGCCCTTTTCTTGTACTCTATTATTCTAAAAACAAAAAATATCTCCGCTTTCTACAATGGCTTGGGGAAAAGACCAATCAGGTATAAGACATCCAAGTGCGAATAAACGCACAGTTTTAGGAATAACACAATGTGTGGAATAGTAGGTGCAGTTGCACAACGCGATATCGCTGAAATCTTAATTGAAGGCTTACGTCGTCTAGAATACCGCGGTTATGATTCTGCGGGGTTAGCCGTTGTTGATAATGACTGCAAAATGACACGTTTGCGTGAAGCTGGCAAAGTACAAATGTTGGCTGATGAAGCAGAAAAAACACAAGTCATTGGTGGCACAGGTATTGCTCATACACGTTGGGCAACACATGGTGAACCTTGTGAAGATAATGCACATCCTCATGTATCTGGCACTATTGCCGTGGTACACAATGGTATTATCGAAAACTACCAAGACCTGAAAGCAGAATTAATTAAAAAAGGGTATCAGTTTGCTTCTCAAACAGATACCGAAGTGATTGCTCACTTGGCAAACTGGGAACAGCGTCAAGGCGGCACATTACGTGAAGTTGTACAGCGCGTTATTCCTCAATTACGTGGTGCTTACGGTACTGTAATTATGGATAGTCGCACACCAGAATTATTAGTTGCCGCACGTTCTGGTAGTCCGCTGGTGGTTGGTCTTGGTGTGGGAGAAAACTTCCTTGCTTCTGACCAATTAGCATTATTGCCAGTGACTCGTCGCTTTATCTACCTTGAAGAAGGGGATATTGTTGAAATTACACGCCGTCATGTCCATATTTTTGATGTAAATGGTGAAGAAGTTAATCGTGATACGATTGAATCTAACGTTCAATACGATGCGGGTGATAAAGGTGTTTATCGCCACTACATGCAAAAAGAGATCTACGAACAGCCTCTGGCGATTAAAAACACCCTTGAAGGTCGTTTAAAATCAGATTCGATTGATCTCAGTGAATTAGGCCCTAAAGCTGAAGAGATCTTATCTGAAGTTGAACACATTCAAATAGTAGCTTGTGGGACTTCTTATAACGCAGGTATGGTTTCTCGTTATTGGTTTGAATCGTTAGCGGGCATTCCTTGTGATGTCGAAATTGCATCTGAATATCGCTACCGTAAACCAGCAACTCGCCGTAATAGCTTATTGATCACATTATCCCAATCAGGTGAAACCGCAGATACGTTAGCGGCGCTACGTTTATCTAAAGAGTTAGGATATTTATCATCACTGGCGATTTGTAACGTGGCTGGATCTTCTTTAGTGCGTGAATCTGAATTTGTTTTAATGACTAAAGCAGGTGCTGAAATTGGTGTTGCATCAACTAAAGCGTTCACAACACAGTTAACAGTTCTATTAATGCTGGTGGCATATATGGGACGCATTAAAGGTGTTGCAACATTAGAACACGAAGTTTCAACAGCATTACATGCATTACCAAGCCGTATTGAAAGCATGTTATCGAAAGATAAAGTGATTGAAGCCTTAGCTGAAGATTTCTCAGAAAAAAGTCATGCTTTATTCTTAGGTCGTGGTGACCAATACCCGATTGCGGTAGAAGGTGCCTTAAAGCTAAAAGAGATCTCTTATATTCATGCTGAAGCTTATGCTGCTGGTGAGTTAAAACATGGTCCATTAGCATTAATTGATGCGGATATGCCGGTTATCATTATTGCGCCAAATAATGAATTATTAGAAAAATTAAAATCTAATATCGAAGAAGTTCGCGCACGTGGTGGTTTACTGTATGTGTTTGCTGATCAAGATGCAGGCTTTGAAGAAAACGAAACGATGAAGTTAATTTCTCTGCCTCACGTTGAAGAGCTTATCGCACCGATTTTCTATACCGTACCATTACAGTTGTTGTCTTATCATGTTGCTTTAATTAAAGGCACAGACGTAGACCAACCTCGTAACTTAGCAAAATCAGTTACAGTTGAATAAAGATTAGCTTTATTCTAAAAGAACCAGTCATGCTGTAAAAAGCAGGCTGGTTTTTTTATGGGTAAATAAAAAAATAAAGCACATTTACTCTCTATATCATGATTGAAGCAATGGCATAGGTTGCCTAGGATTATCTTTATATTGTTGTGATAAAGGAGTAACACTATGGCGAATGAAGAAGAGAATACATCAATATTGAGCATGTCCCTTTCAAGTTTAAATATCGCTTCAACAAGAAGAAGCTAGTCATGTCCTCGCTTTGTATAAAATACAGATAGAACAGGGTGATATACAAAAAGCCTATCATTACCTTATGTGTTATATGATGTATTTAAAGGCTTATTTTTCTCGCTATCTACCAGATACATTTTCGATAGGTAATATTTCCCCTGGGTATTTAGATTTTACTTATTTTCCTTTTTTTGATGATTTTTTACGTGAGCGAAAATTACGTTTGGGTATTGTATTAAATCACCAATCCCTTCAATTTGAATTATGGTTAATGGGGCAAAATGCACTTGTTCAACAAGATTACTGGGAATTACTAAAAACAAGTAAATGGAATAGAAAACGGACAGACAAGATCTTTCAAGAAGCCTTAAAAACAACAACAAAAATAACAGATGAAATAAAGCAACGAGAAGCATCTTGATAAGCGATAAAACTCTGCCCGCAAATCGATAACAGGCAGAGGAAAATAGCACTATCGGAGAGATATATCGCTATTAAAACAACACTACAGTAAGAACAAAACTAATTAAGAAAAATAAGTAAGAAAAACCTAGTTGTAAGACTTAAATAGAGATTGATTACCTGACTTATCAAAAGCAATAACTTGGTAAGGCTCTTTATAATCACCAGCATACATACCTAAACTTCCCGCAGGCATTCCCCCAACAGCAATGCCCGATTTCGATTTATCCACTAAGTCGATATTTTTTAAGCTATCAACCGGGATATGTCCAACTAAGTCCTTACCTTGGTAAGTTGCCAAGTGGCAACTTAATAAATTATTTGGCACGCCTGCTTGTTGATATTTTTCCATTAATTGAGTTTCTGAAACGATATTCACTTTAACGTTAAAGCCAGCTTCTTTTACACCATCAGCCCATAAAGTACAGCATCCACAACTCTCTGTTTTATAAACCTCAACAACATTATGATTAGAAGCATAAGCTGTACTTGTAAAAGCTGAGATTGCAATGATAGAAGTCAGTAATAAATTTTTCATTGTTTATTCCTTTCATTAAATTGATAGAGAGACAATAATCTTTCCCCCTACGGGAAGGTCAATTTAATAAAGGTATAAACACGTAGAATTTTGTAAAAAAATATTTATAGAAAACAAAGATATAAATAATACTCTGTTTATTCTTTTCTTAATGATTTGTTGATATAAAAAGAAAAAAGCCTGCATAGCAGGCTAAAAATGGAGAAAGTAGGGTAAACATAGAGTTAGGATGTAAATGATTATGAGGGTATCTCATTAGTTAAATCACCTCTTGCGAAGAGTGATTGTGCTTTAACTGATAGTGAGTATAAACCTAAGCTTAACTTGAGGTTAAAGCGGATAAATTTGTATAAGGTGTACAATTTTATTGATTGAATTTAAAAAATAAAAAATGAAAATAAAAAAAGCCAACTTATTCAATTAATTGGCTTTTTTGTAAGGTATATTGGTTGGCTTTAGATGCAAATTATTTGATATTAATTATTTAATAATTGTAATTTATTTTACATCGATCTCAGTACTTGTCCACTCTTTATCAACCTTACCTTCAATTCTGACAGTATTCTCAGGTGTGACTGTTTGTCCGCGCCATCTTTTATTATCAATATCTACATTGATACCGCCGGTGCTATCTTCAAAAACATACAGCTCATCGCCAATTTTTTTGGTAATTTTACCCGTTAAGATAACCCATGTGTCATCAGAAAGATCTTTTGCTTTAGCAACCGTAGTTTCACTAATAGAAGGGCCTTTAAATCCACCTTGTTCTGTTGGTGCTTGAATTGAACCTTGAAAACCACCTTGGTGTGTTGTATTTGCTTGAGATGCAAACGCTAACGTACTACCAATTAATAATACTAGAATTTTTTTCATAACAAGCTCACTTATAGGTTAATAATTCAACTAATTAATGAATTAGATTTTATTTCATTTTCATGTATAAAACCGCATGTTAAGGTAAATTTTAGTATTAATATATCAACTGATTGATATTACCCCTTAAATTGTAGTTCTTTATTTTTCTTTGTGTTTTTTATTGATATAAGCATCTATCACTAAATACTTCTTTTCTCTAAGTTAAATCCACTGGTTATTTCCCCTTGGGATCGGTGCTAGCGGTTATTCAAAAATATACCCTTCGGGATCATTGTTTTTAGATCTATTACCTCTTATTATCCAGCGCCTTCAAATTTTTTTTAATTTTCCCCTATTATTTTTAGAGGTTTTAGGTTTTATGACTAACGAACGCATTGCCAATCCGGGTCCATTAGGTTTAATGGGTTTTGGTATGACAACGATTTTGTTGAACATACATAATGCCGGTTTTTTCCCTGTTGTCTCAGTCATTATGAGTATGGGAATTTTTTATGGTGGGATCGCACAAGTTATTGCTGGTATTTTTGAGTTCAAAAAAGGCAATACTTTTGGCGCAACCGCATTTACCTCTTATGGTTTCTTTTGGATAACATTGGTAGGAATTTGGTTATTACCCGTGATGGGCTTAAGTGAGCCAACAACCCCTCTCTTTTTAGGTGTCTTTTTAGCATTATGGGGAATATTTACCTTTTTCATGTTTATTGGCACATTAAAAGCCAATAGAGCATTACAGTTTGTTTTTTTAAGCCTGACAATTTTATTTGCCCTACTGGCGATTGGAAATATCACTGGTAATGCACTGATTTTAAAAATTGCCGGCTTTGAAGGTATTATTTGTGGCGCCAGTGCTTTTTATCTAGCAATGGCTGAAGTATTAAATGAGATGTATGGCAGAACAATACTGCCAATTGGTCACAAATAACTGTTTTATAGAGAAGTGGCTATTTAGCCACTTCTACTACTTGGCTTTTTCGTCGTACTAATTTTCTTGCACACCATGCATAAAGTAACCCAGCAACCACACCTGCAATATGTGATTCAGTCGATACACCTAATTGACCTGGAATTAACCCATAGGCCATTGATCCATAATAAAATAAAACAAAAAGGGCAATGACAATATCGATAATTTTCCGTCGAGTAAAAGCGTGAGCAATCAATAAAGACCATAATCCAAAGATCCAGCCACTTGCACCAACATGAATAGCACTTCGTCCAAAAATCCAAACCAACAAACCACTTACGATAATAATGAATAAGCTTGATAAAACATATTCTCGTAAAGATTGCGTCATGGATAAAAAGCTAAGAATAAGAAGAGGAAGTAGATTACTAAAAAGGTGAGACCAAGAACCATGTACAAAAGGGGCGATAAAGATGCCAATTAATCCTTCTCCTGTTCTTGGAATAATTCCCCATTGAAGAAGTGAAATAGGCAATAAAGAGCCAATTAATTGAAGTAGGATTAATGTGATCGTTAATCCACCAAGAAAGGTTAATCTTTTTTTAAACCAAATCTTATCCATAACGATAGCCTTAATACAGAGTGACGTAGATAAAACCGTTTTGATAGAAGAGCCTTTAATAAAAGAAGAAAGGCTCTTTTTTGTTTATCAGTCTAATAAATTAAGGCAAGCAGCTCCACGGGCGCCACCTGCATCACCGTGACGCGCTTTTTCTATTGCTGGAATTTGCGCATTTCCATAGACACAGTGTGAGAGATATTCAGGCAATTGGTCATACAATGCATTAAATTGTGATAATCCACCACCAATAACAATTAAATGTGGGTCAAGTACAGTAAGAATATTACTAAGGTAAATCGCAAGTACTTTCATATAACGATCAACATGTTCTTCTGTTTTCTTATCCCCAGCATAATATTGCTCAACGATATCAACAGCTCTTTGTGGCGTATGATTGAAAGCTTTATACATACGTTCAAAGCCTCGGCCTGATAAATAAGTTTCAAAACACGCTTTTTTACCACAACCACAGATAATTTTTGGCATGGTATCGCCTATGACATTATCTGCATCTACATTTAAATTCATATGGCCAATTTCACCAGCAATGCCATTTTTTCCAGAAAGCACTTTGCCATCAACAACAAAACCACCACCGACACCTGTACCTAAAATAAGGCCAAGTACAGAAGGATGATGGCGAAACTCAGGATCCCAAGCTTCTGATAAGGCAAAACAGTTGGCATCATTTTCAACTTTAACGGGCCTGTTGAGTATATGTGCGAGATCATGAACCATAGGCTTGTATTTGGCAGCTGGAACATTGGTGGTAAACACGGTTCCTTCTTTTGCATTTACAATACCTGGCACACCTACGCCGATCTTTCCTTTACATCCTAATTCGTTGTCAGCTTCTAAAGTTAGCTCCTTAAAAACATTCAATAATGACTGATAGTCATTTTTAGGTGTAGGAACACGTTTTTGCCACACTTGAGTCAGATCTTTATCAAAAACGGCAAGCTCAATTTTTGTGCCGCCCATATCAAAACCATAATACATATCAGTCTCTTAATTATTCTGTAAATATTATTTATAGTAACAACAAGATTGTTGATACCGTGCCATTTCTATTTCAGTCAATATTTAAGTTATCTCTACTGTTTATATACACTAGGTAAAAAGGAACAGTGATTGGTGACAGTTGAGTTTTTTTTACCTATTGATGACTGCCTTCCATTAAAACACTACGTACTTTCATTAGAGCAAAGCCTAATAAATTTAATCCATTCCATAAAAGGGGATTATTGATCTCTTTGTCTTGTTCACTTAAACCTACTCCCCATATCTTATCAACGGGGCTTGCTTCCACAAGCACACGATTGCCTGTGGAAATTAAAAAAGTACCCAATGCATTATTTTGAGAAAATTTGGCGATATTGGCTCGAATAACGATATCCATACGTTGCTGCTCCCAAATTTCTTGGTTAAATCCTTTTACTTCTCGACCAAGTGCTTTAGCTGTACCAGGATTTGATGTTGCTATAATACGCTCTCGTATTTCTATATCATTAAAAAGCTTTGCTTTCTCTGCCATCATATAGTGTTCAGCACTGATGTAACGAACATCATCTAAGATAAAGGGGGCTGGATACCATTGGCTAAAGCAGCTTTTTGTGACTTCATCTGTTTTACTTTTGTGTCCCCAAAAGTAAACAAATTTTATTTTCTTACCTGTACGGAAATCTTTCTTTAATTGTTCTAAATCCATTTTCTTTCCATTATCACGAAGGCTTTTTGTTTATCTAATAAAGATAGCATAGAAGTAAAGAAGGATAGAGTGCCTTTTTGTGATTCTGTGAGTAGGTGAAGCGATTCCGCTATTTGTTCATATTGATATAATTACACGTCTTATTTTGATTAGTTTCTATCAAATCATAAAAAAAATAGAACTTAAACCCGTAGGATTGTTCTTAAAAAAACCATCTAAAAAGTATTTTATTTTATATAGTTACATAAAAGGATTATCTCAAAATGACAATATCTTATTAGTATAAAGATGTAGTTGATTAAGTATTTTTAATATAAAAAAATATAATTATGGGTATTTTTACTAATTATTGGTATATATAACTATTATTTTATTATTTTTGAATAAAATTCAAATAGTTACGTTTGTTGCATCGTGTTTTTTCATCGTTACATTTATAATTTGAACTAGGTCACGCTTGTTAGGTTGTTAAGCTAAATTAACAATACTGTTTTAAGTATAAAATATAACTTAAGTTAATTATCCTAAAATACAGGTTATTCTTAGTGGTATTTACCATAAACAAATAGTGATACTACTCATAGTTAGATAATCTATTTTTGTCTATTTTATTAGGGTGTTT
The DNA here is from genome assembly GCF_009915245.1 of Proteus sp. G2669. NCBI lineage: Bacteria > Pseudomonadati > Pseudomonadota > Gammaproteobacteria > Enterobacterales > Morganellaceae > Proteus > Proteus sp. G2669. The sequence continues at coordinate 30,522 of NZ_JAABLX010000012.1, forward strand.
TTTCTAAAACTTAATCAACTCTGATGTATTTAATTTTTTTTCAATAAAAACTGCTCATCTTAATATGATAAAAAGCAATAAATTCACCTTTTGAGTGTAAAAAATAAATCATTTTTGATGATGATCAATATGAATTAATAATATTTAACATTTTTTCTGCTCTTTTTTAGAGAATGAATTTAATTAAAATATGAGGATTTTTTTAATTTGATCTTGAAAGGTTCTTTAGTTTTTAGAGGAAATAATATTAATTAATGATTATTTTAGAATTTTATTTTTATAAAATTTATACAAATTGTTATTAGTTAATAGTAGTTATTATCCGGTTTTTAATTGTGTTTTTTGGGGTAAAAAAGACGCTATTTTCGATGATAACAATGAATGTGAAATTAAGTAAAAATACCCAAATTTATGAAGTGAAAATGAGTATCGCTTAAATTTTTACGCTTTTTTTGATGTTGTCTTTTTGATTAAAATAATTATACAATTTAATTTAAATAATCATTGCTCTTAATCAGATGGTGTTTATTTGAAATTAAAAAAATCAGTATTTATAAGATTAATTTACCCTACATAGTTGATGTTCATTAATTGATAGTTTAATAAGAGTTTAAATGTGGATTTATAAAGATATATTTAAATTTGTTTTGAATTTATCTCTAAGGATCACACACTCTTATTTTGTATGAGCATCAAATTATTGAACAAGATTTAATGTGCTGTTATTAAAGGGGCCACACTATGTATGATGATATAAGTAACTTAAAAGATAAGTTCCAGGAGGATGCTTTTGCTTTTCAAGAGTTTCCTTCTTCTGTAACGCAAGATGTTGATAATAAAATAGAACCAATAATTATAAGTAGTGAAGATAATAATAAAATTAGTAATTTAAGTAATAATACGTTTTCAGAAACTTCACTCACCGTGAAAAACGAACTAAAACAACCTATTACTGTTTCGCCAACTCCTTCTTATCACCAGGATGCTTTAGTTGTTAAAGCAAAGAAAGACAATTTAATTAAGAGTAAGAAAAATTTGTTAGCAGATAATAAAATATTTGATAGCAATGAAACAGATAGAGTTCATGCACATGAAAATATATCACTAAAAGATATATTGTCATTTATTGCCTCTGTTTAATTCAAATAAGTAACACTCTTTGTATAAATAAATAATATTGACTGGTGTCAATCTTTAGCCATTGTTATTTTATTTTTTAAGCTAGGTTTATTTCTTTTCGATATCTATTCATATCGACGGGCAACCTTTGTCTTAAGAAAAGATCTATGGCGATGACAAAGGTATGGGTTTATGAATAAAATATTTAAAATATTAATTACGGCTTTCTTATTGATAACAATGTTTTCACTCATTGTTATGCCAATGAGCGCCGAGCAACAATATATATTCGGTATTATCAATATATTGTTGTTATTTGTTATCGGCTTTAAAAAATCAAAAAAACGATTGTTAACAATGGTTTTTATATCGTTGTTGATGTCAACACGTTATCTTTACTGGCGTGCGACAAATACCCTTAATTTTAATACAACTATCGAAGCTGTTTTAGGTAGTGGCTTATTTATGGCTGAGATTTATTCTTGGATTATTTTGGTCTTAGGATATTTCCAAACATCATGGCCATTAAATAGAAAAATAGCCCCTTTGCCTAAAGATGTTTCTCAATGGCCAACTGTTGATATTTATATACCAACATATAACGAAAGTTTAGATGTGGTACGTGATACAGTTTTAGCCGCACAGGCTATCGATTACCCTCAAGATAAAATGAAAGTGTATATCCTTGATGATGGTAGTCGTGAAGAGTTTAAACAATTCGCTGGTGATGTGGGTGTAACTTATATTGAACGTGAAGTTCATGATCATGCCAAAGCAGGTAACTTAAACCACGCGATGGGATTAACAGATGGTGAACTAATTTGCGTTTTCGATTGTGACCATATTTCAACTCGTATTTTCTTGCAAGCAACAGTCGGTAGCTTCCTTGAAGATCCTAAATTAGCGCTTATTCAAACACCTCACTATTTCTATTCTTCAGATCCCTTTGAACGTAATTTAAGTGCCGCTAAAGATGCACCACATGAAGGCGCACTTTTCTATGGCCCTGTACAGCGTGGTAATGACAACTGGAATGCGACATTTTTCTGTGGCTCATGTGCGGTTATGCGTCGTAGTGCGCTTGAAGAAATCGGTGGTATCGCCGTTGAAACAGTAACAGAAGATGCCCACACAGCACTGAAATTACAGCGTCTAGGTTGGAACTCTGCATTTATTGATATTCCTTTAGCAGCAGGCCTTGCCACAGAACGTTTAGCATTACATGTTAACCAACGTATTCGTTGGGCGAGAGGAATGACACAAATATTCCGCGTTGATAATCCAATGTTAGGCCGTGGTTTAACATTTCCTCAGCGCCTATGTTATCTCAATGCCATGCTCCATTTTCAGTACGGTTTGCCTCGTATTATCTTTTTGACTGCGCCGTTACTGTTTATGTTATTTAACCTCAATATTATTGCTTCATCTGCCAGCATGATATTCGCCTATGCATTGCCACACTTAATCATGTCGGTTTATGTAAACTCAAAAAATATCGGTAAATATCGTTATTCTTTCTGGGGTGAAATTTATGAAACTGTGATGGCTTTTGGCTTGGTTTTACCTACGCTACTCAGCTTAGTTTCACCAAAATTAGGTAAATTCAACGTAACAGATAAAGGTGATTTATTAGATAAAAGCTATATGGATTACCTCACTGTACGCCCTTTGATTATTACTGCTCTTCTTTTAATCACGGGTATTTCATGGGTCGTTATTCGTTATTTATTAAACGATTTCCAAGGTATTGATCCTCTAGTTATTGTTTTAAACCTGACTTGGGCAACTTACAGCTTATTTATTATTCTTGCATCGATTGCTGTTGGTAAAGAGACACGCCAAATTCGTAAACATACTCGAATTAAAGCCTCTCTTCCTATTACATTGCATTTTGATGATGGTGCGGAATTAAGTACTACCACTGAAGATATTTCAATGGGTGGTGTTCGTATCGCAGTGAATAAAATGACGGAATTACGCCAACGCAATGTCACATCAATCACGTTAAATGTTCAGCGTGATGAGGTTTCAGTTCCTGCTGAAATGGTTAGTTTAGAAAACAATCAATTACGCCTTGAATTTTTACCTATCAGTTTAAATGTTCGCCGTAAATTGGTGCGCATTATCTTTGGTCGTGCAGATGCATGGATACATCAAACAGATTACAAAGATAAACCTTTTAAAGAATTGGCAGGAATTACGCGTTGTATTTTTGAATTGTTCTTTGGTCGTCGTCAAAAAGTAAAACCAGTAGCAACAAGAACCAAAGCTAAAACTTCACTCTCTGTGCAATCTATTAACGGGGATGACTAAGCATGAAAAAGAAACTGACATTAATGCTAAGCCTGACTGCTATAGCGATTGCGAGTATTAATTTATCTCAAGCTGCGACAGGTATGTTAGAACTCGGTGGTGAATTTTTGCCTGACCCGACTTCTTATACTCAATCACCAGTGCAACAAAATGCCAATAACCCTATCAGAATGGGAGATGTGGCATTATCAGAAGCTCGTAATATCGAAGAGCAATTAACGTTGGCACAGATGGGAAACCCATCGCCTATCGTATTATCAGGAAGACGATTACTTTCTGGTGTGACTTTTAATATGGCGAATGATTTATTTATCGATAACGCCACACTAACAATGAAAGTGAAAGCATCTCAAGGATTAGTTCAATCGGATCAAACACTTCATTTAATGTTAAATGGTCAACCTATGGGATTTCTACCTTTAGAAGAAGGTGGGCAAGAGCATGAGTATGTTTTAGAAATCCCTGAAATGATGTTGACGAATGTGAATAATCTGAGTTTCCGTTTAGCAAGTCGTGATGCATTAGATGAAAATCAATGTACACCACCATTAGCTGAAGGACTTAGCTTCGTTATTTCACCTGATTCATCATTAGATTATCGAGGTCGCTGGATTAATGGCGGGTACAGTCTGGAACGATTGCCCCTACCGTTCTTTGATCCCGACAGAATGACAGCGACCTCGTTACCTATCATATTGTCAGATAAACCTGACCATGCAGAGGTAACAACAGCAGCGATTGCGGCATCATGGTTTGGTAGTTTTAGTCATGATATTAAGCAAGTTGATTTACCCGTTCTAATGAACCAATTACCTGAAAGTGACGGTATTTTAGTTGGTTACTCCGGACAAACTATTGCTGGTATTACTCTACCTTCAGGAAATAGTGGGCAATTAACTATTGTTGATAACCCCGTTGATCCTGTTTTCAAATTATTACTGATCAGTGGTGATAATGAGAAATCATTACGCCAAGCAGTATGGGCGCTAAATAACGGTAAACTGCCACAAAACGATCACTTAGTTGTACCTTCTCAAACATTGGCTGTACGAAAAGATTACGATGCACCACGTTGGTTAAATACCAATAAACCGGTCACATTGGGTCAAATTGCTAATGGTGGCGATGATTTCTCGCGTCAAGGTATTAATCATGCGCCGAATCAGTTTTCATTTCGTGTATCACCCGATCTTTTTTGGTGGGATGGTGATGCGTTACCTTTAGAATTGAAATATGTTTTTCCTCATTCAGATAAGCTCAATAGCCGTCGTTCTTCATTGATTGCTTCTTTGAATAATCAATTCTTAGGTGCGTTATATCCAGCACGTTCAGAACCTTTAGGTATGTTAAGACAATGGCTAGGTATGGAGAGTGAACAGCAAAACAGCACTCTCTATTTAAACCCTCGTCAAATTTATAGCCAAAATCAATTGCAGTTTTATTTTGATTTACGTGAGCCTGATGATTCTCCTTGTATTTTAACGGATGGCAGTAGCTTGATTAGCCGAATTGATCCGCAATCAACGCTGCAATTTAAAAATACTTGGCACTATTCAAGAATGCCGAACTTGGCGTATTTTTCAGGGGCTTCATTCCCATTTAGTCGTCGTGCTGATTTTTCACAAACCACACTGTTATTACCTGAAAATCCGACAACAGAAGAGCTTTATACCTTAGTCAATTTAATGGCGAGATCAGGCTATTCCACGGGTACACCAGTTTCTCATGCTTCTGTTTTCTTAGGGGCTAAAGCGCTAGAGAAAAATAACCTTTCTCAACAAGATATATTAGCCATTGGCTCATTAAACAGTGACGATTTTTTACCAGCACGTTTTTCACAACAGGCATTCTCTTTTTTAAATAAAAATATCGAGATCAAATCACAGTCGTTGCTTGATAAAGCGAAAGGCTGGATTGCTGGTGATTATTTATCTCAAAGTGGTGATGCCGCTAATTATCTCTCTTCCGTAAACAACTGGCGTGGCATGGTGAGTTTTATCTCACCTTGGGCGAGCGATAGGGTTGTCGTATTAGTGACTGCTAAAGGTAATGATTCAATAAAGACCATTATCAACGATTTAAATTTAGCTGAAATAAATGCAGCCATAAAAGGCGACATCACTCTGATTAGTGGTAAAGACACGGTAAGAAGTTTCCATTTAGGAGAACACTTCTCTCAAGGTGACTTACCTTTATTACAACAATTTCTTTGGTATAGCTCTAGGCATGTGTATTTGCTTGGTCTTTTAGCTGTTGGTTTTTGTGCGTTGACGGGCTTAGTGACTTATTACTGGTTACAACGTCGTTCAACTCGTCGTTTACATCAGATATCACAGCATCGTTCAGGTAAATAGGAGTATATGGGATGAAAAACCACGCACTTAACATCATCGTTAAAGTTATTTATGCAGGTTGTATTTTAGGCGCTTCAAGCCAAGTACAAGCCACAGCGAATGATGTAAATACAACAGCTACTGATCCAAATATTGTAAGCTCTCTTATTGAACAAGCTAATTATTGGCATGGTAGAGCGCATGATGCGCGTGCAGTAGAAGCACTGCAAAAAGTGTTGATTATGGAAAGTAATAACCAAGACGCTTTATATTTAATGGCGTTCTTTACAGCACAGCAAGGGAATGAAAAGCAAGCGACCTATTGGCGCGAAAAACTTGCACAAGTCGCACCGCAAGATCCACGTATTGAAGGATTAAAGAACATCCGATCATCACAATTTAGTGATCAACAATTAGGTTATGCCAGGGAATTGGCAAAGAAAGGGCAACATGAAGAAGCGATAAAAGCGTATCAACGTTTATTTGTTAGCAGTGAGCCACCAGAAACACTGGCATTAGAATATTATCAGACAATGGCAGGTGTGCCGGCTATGTTGCCACAAGCCATTTCAGGGCTAAAACAACGAGCAGCATTAATGCCTGATAATAAAGAAACACAAAGAGCGTTAGGGCTGACGCTAACTTATAATGAAGAAACTCGTCGTGAAGGGATAACAATTTTAGGTAATATTTCAGGTGATGAGTCAGCAAAAAAAGGCCTTCGCCAAGCACTACTATGGTTGAATGTTCGCCCTGATGATGAGGTGTTATATAAAACCTATTTACAAGCAAATCCGAATGATAAAGCCGTTGCTGAACATTTCCAAGGCGCTATTCAAGGTAATGCTCGTCAAGCAGGTTATACAGCTTTAAATAAAGGCAAATTAAAAGAAGCTGAAGGTTATTTTAAACAAGCATTAGCAGCGGATAATAATGATGCACAAGCATTAGCAGGGTTAGGTTATACCGCATTACGTTCAGGTGATTTAGCAACAGGTCAGCGCTTATTAAATCAAGCCGCACAATCAGGTGGCGAGCAGGGCAGTAAATGGAAACAACAAGCTGAAGATGCTGGTTTCTATGCACAATTACGTGATGCGCAACAACGTGCTAAACAAGGAAATATTCAACAGGCACTTGATAAGTTAGCACCTTTAACGGGCGCTTCAGGTGAGAAAGGATTATCCGCTAATTTGCTACAAGCTGATTTATTACGTAAACAAGGTAATTTACCCGCGGCTCACCAATTATTAGCCAGTCTTTATCAACAAAATAGTCGTAATGAAAAAGTCATTTCAGCTTACTACTATTTATTGGTTCAGGAAGGGCAAAATACGAAAGCAGAGCAATTACTGGCTCAACAATCAGCCTCTTTACGTCAAAAACTTACTGCAAATACAGATCCTTCAGAGACATTACGTCGTGAAGCACAAAAAGCGCTAGAAAATGGTAATCGTGTTCAAGCAAGACAATTACTGACACAAGCACAACGTAAAAATCCACAAAATAACTGGGTTTATCTTGATTTAGCTCGTTTAATGGCTGCTGATGGCGATAGTGTTGGTGCAAAAAATATTATTTCACAATTGCAAAATCGTAAAACAAGAGATACAGACTACGTCGCTTCTCTATTTTATGTTGAGCAAAAAGAGTGGGATAAAGTTTTTAACTTGTTAAGTAGTCATAATCAACAGACAGAAGCTGAAAAAGAGTTATTACAGCGTGCTCGTTTTCATCGTCAACTTGCGCAAGCAGAGCATTATCGCCAAGCTGGCAATCTTGTTGCTGTACGTAATACCTTGCGTCCTTTAATTAATCAAGTTGCTGATTATCCAAATGATGTAGGTGAATTAGCTGAACGATTAGTAAGCAGTGGATTAAACGATGAAGCGTTGCAGTTAGTTGAAAATGATATTGCTAAAGGCACTAAAGGCTCGGTAGGAAACTACGCAGGTCACATCAACGTTCTCAATGAGTTAGGTCATTATACACAGGCATCTAGCTTGATTAATGATCCCGCTTTACAACAAGAAACACCGATTGTTGAGAAAAAACGTTTAGAAGTTGCCACTAAAGTTGCGCAAGCTGATAGCTTACGAGAAAAAGGTGAAATTAAAGCGGCTTATGACACACTCGTTGTTGCTTTAAAATCATCCCCTAACGATCCTGATTTATTAATGGCATTAAGTCGTGTTTATTTAGCGCAATCTATGCCTGAACAGTCGAATAAAATTCTCTCTTATTTGGAAAAAGAGCAAGGAAAAGATACTAAATTAATCCAAGCTCAAATAGAAGTTGCATTAGCGCAACAAGATGGCCGAAAAGCACAGCAGTTATTGCAACAAATTCCATCTTCTTCACAACCTGCTTATTTATTACAAGCAGCGCAAATAGCACAATTAAACGGTGAAAACCGTAAAGCTTTAACCTTGTTACGCAGTGCACAATGGCAAAGCAATGATAGTGCATTGAATACCTCTGCGGGCCAATTACGCGCATTAGAGAGCGATAATACAGCCATAGCAGGTTCTATCTATGAACGTAAAGAGATGGCTTCTGTTCAACGTTCTATCCGTGAGTTAGAAGAAAAAGTTTCACCGTGGGTACAAGGCGGTGTTGTTGTACGTCATCGTAATGGTGATAAAGGATTATCTAATGTCACTGAAATTTCTGCACCAATCAGTATTTCAAGTGTTCCTGGAGAGGAGTTCCGCTGGGAATTTAATGTAACTCCAGTTTCTATGACGAGTGGCTCAGTTTCTGGTGAGAGAGCAAATCGTTTTGGTACAGGTCAGCTTCAACATGCTGAACGTTTTGCTAAAAATAGCGATAACCATGATGAGAAAAACAAAATTAATGCCGATGAAGCCGGTAGCCAACGTGCTTCTGGTGTTGAATTAGGACTACGTTTATCTGACAAGAATGTCAGCTTTGATGTTGGCTCAACACCATTAGGTAAAGATACGGCAACGGTTGTTGGTGGTCTCACATATTCACCTAAAATTGGCCAAAATGGGCAATTAACACTGACTGCAGAGCGCAGAGCTATCAAAGATAGTCTACTTTCTTATATGGGACGCACTGATCCTACGACGGGTGAAAGCTGGGGCCGTGTAACACGTAATGGTGCCAAAGCTCAATATGCTTGGGATGATGGCAAAGTTGGCGCTTATGTCGGGGGTGGTTTTTATAACTATGAAGGTAAAAGTGTTGCGAGTAATGATGAAGTGAAAGCATGGATGGGATCTTACGCTAAGTTCTATAAAGATGACCAGCAAGAGGTGAAAGCTGGTGTGCATGTTGATTATATGAACTTTAGAAATAACCAAAATAACTTCTCATTAGGGCATGGCGGTTACTTTAGTCCACAAGATTATGTTTCTGTTTCATTACCTGTTGCTTATACCCGCCGTTTTGAAAAAGGTGAAGTGTCCTTAAATGGTGCGATAGGTATACAAAGTTACAAACAAAAAGGCAGTGATTATTTTCCAACACATAGTTATATGCAGGACGCCTTAAATAAACATAACGCGAGCGATCCTCGTATTAAATCTCGTTATGAAGAAAAAGACGAAACAAATATTACTTACAGATTAGGTTTAGACGCGAAATATTATTTAAACAAAGAAACCGAGTTAGGTGTCAGCTTATCGCATGATACATCCGGTGATTATGCTGAAGATAATATGTGGTTACACCTAAAATATACTCCAGACTTTCTGTCTAAATAATTAAGGAAACAAATAATGAATAAGCATGACAGTGATATCTTACAATTACCTTTTGAAAGCGGCTGGCAAGATCTAACTCAATTATTATTTTTTCAAGTATTAAATGACAATGATATTTCTACCGCCGAAAGTAAATTAAGAAATATTGGTAAAGATATTGCCTTACGCTATCCTTTGCCAGAAAGTGAAAATATTCAATTACTTGAATCACATATCAATCGCGTATTAACGTTATTCAAATGGGGTTTTGTCACCATATCTCCTGCAATGAGTGAGCTTTTATTAGTGCACTGTGCATGGCCTCATTTTACGCAAAGCCAAGATGATGTTCAGTGGCGTGTTGCAAGTGCTGGCGTATTAGAGGGGTTATATGAGGGTTGGTTAACCCATCAAGGTGGCAATGCAAAAATGCAAGTGCATCGTCAACCTACTGATGCTAAAGATGTCTTTATTTTTCGCTATGCACATAATTCATCAGCTGAATAATAATATATATGCTTTATTGATGAGCATCGGAGGTCAAAAATGAATGAAATGATATTTAATGATGATAATTCTAAATGCTTATTAATAAAGCAGTTTACTAATAATGTTTTTATGATGTTAGTAACTGATATTAATGGCGCTATAGTTTATGCTAATGAAAAATATTGTGAATTTAATAACGTTCATTTTGAAAATATAAAAGATAAAAAATACAACTTGTTTTATTTAATTGATAAGAATCAAATCAATTATTGTGTAAACGGTAATAATGATAATAAAGGTGTCTATCGATTAGAAGCAAAGAGAAATAATGAATCTCAACAAGAAGTATGGGAAGATATTAGTATTATTCCTGTATTTGATAAAGATAATTTAATTTCTCATTATGTATTTATTAGCTTGGATATTACTGATAAAGTAGAGTTAAGAAATGAGTTGTTTAGTAAAAGCTATATTGACTCATTAACCGGAATATCAAATCGATTAAGTATTGTTGAAAAAATTGAAAATGAGCGATTAAATATTTCACATCCATCTTCATTTTGTCTTGGTATTATTGATTGTGATAAATTCAAAGCAATTAATGATCAATTTGGGCATCATGCCGGTGATAAAGTATTGTGTGAAATATCAAAGCGATTATCACAATTAGAAAACAGCGAAGTTTATTGTGGCCGTCTTGGCGGTGATGAGTTTGCTGTGCTTTTCCCTAAAGGATTACGTTCTTGTTCAGTGATTCTATTAGAAATCATAGAATCACTTTGGAAATCAATGGAAAAGCCTATCAATATTAATTCAGACTATATGTTAACGCCTTCCATTAGCTTAGGTATTGCAGAATATCCTAAAGACGGAAAGACATTATCTGAATTATTAAAATCTGCAGATGAAACACTTTATTCCATAAAAGAGATGGGTGGTAATAAATACGGGTTTTATTCTGGGTTTTAAATAGAAGAAAGTTTTAAATAAAGATATATAAAATAATATTATCTCTTTTTAATGAAGAGAGATAACTATATATTTAAAATATATCTCGTGTTTCTGATGAAATATAAAAGTAATTTAAAATAATACTAAATATTAGTTTTAGATAAATATCTATTAGAGGATTTTATTATGATGAAAGCTGTTATCCCTGTTGCTGGATTAGGTACTCGTATGTTACCTGCAACGAAATCAATTCCTAAAGAAATGCTGCCTATCGTTGACCGCCCTTTAATTCAATATATTGTTGAAGAGTGTGCTCAGGCGGGTGTTGAGGAAATTATTTTAGTCACTCATTCTTCTAAAAATTCAATTGCGGATCATTTTGATACCAGCTTTGAATTAGAAAATATGCTTGAACAGCGTATTAAAAATAAATTATTAGAAGAAGTACGTTCAATTTGCCCTGAAAATGTCAAAATTGTGCAAATTCGTCAAGGTCATGCATTAGGTTTAGGTCACGCTATTTGCTGTGCACGCCCTGTGATAGGTGATAATCCATTTATTGTTTTACTCCCTGATGTTTTATTGAATGCACACTATTGTGATCCTAAACATGATAATTTATCAGCAATGATCAAACGTTTTGAAAAAACAGAACGTAGCCAAATCATGGTTGAACCAGTACCAATGAGTCAAGTGCAACAATATGGTGTTGTGGATTGCGAAGGAATTTTCTGTCCTCAAGGCAATTGGGCTCCTATTCGTCGTATCGTGGAAAAACCAAATCCAGAAGATGCACCTTCTAATCTTTCTGTAGTAGGTCGCTATGTTTTCTCTTCTGCTATTTGGGAATTATTAGATGGTTTACCAGCAGGCGTCGGTGGTGAAATTCAGTTAACTGATGCGATTGATTTATTATTGAAAAAAGAGACGGCTGAAGCTTACACCTTAGTGGGTAAATCTCATGACTGTGGTAATAAGCTGGGATATATGAAAGCCTTTGTTGAATATGGTTTACATAATTCCGTTTTAAAAGAAGAATTCGCTTCTTGGATGCAGGATTTTTGTGAAAAAACATTGTTACCCAAAACAGAAGTCATAGAAGAAGACGAAATTAATGAAGAACAAAAGATAGTTGCTATCTTTTGAGTTACCTTGAAATAACATGCAATGTGCCGACCGAAATAAGATAACGGTCGGCAATAGCAGGAGAGAAAGGCAATGTCTTTTGGGCACTTATCTCGTTGTAATTATCTATTTTTTACCTTTTTTATTTTAGGTTTGTTGCTTATGGTTTCTCCCTCAATACAGGCAGCAGATACTCAAACCGGATGGCAGCAGTTTAAAGAGCGCTATATTAAGGATGATGGGCGTGTTATAGACAGTGCCAATAACAATATCTCGCACTCTGAAGGTCAAGGTTATGGGATGTTGATGGCGGTAATGAGTGATGATCGTGAGACATTCAATAAGCTGTGGCGTTGGACTGCAGCCTCTCTTTATCGAGGCGATTTAGGGCTGTTTAAATGGCGTTATGAGCCAGAAAACAGTGAACATACCCCTGATCCTAATAATGCCACTGACGGTGATATTTTAATTGCGTGGGCATTATTAAAAGCTGGTGAAAAGTGGAATGATGAAAGTTATCTTTCAGCCTCTGATTCTATTCAGCACGCTATTTTAGAGCACACCTTAGTTAAAACAAAAAACTATACCGTTTTACTACCGGGTATTAATGGTTTTAAAACACCGGAAGAAATTATTATTAATCCATCTTATTTTATTTTTCCGGCATGGAAAGATTTTTACCGTACAAGCAAAGATGTTCGCTGGAAAGCGTTAATTAATGATAGCCAATCTTTGCTAAGAAATATGCACTTTGGTGAATATCAATTACCAACAGATTGGGTGAGTTTATATCCTGATGGAAAAATAGAGCCTAGTGAGAAATGGCCAGCACGATTTAGCTTTGATGCAATACGTATTCCGCTGTATTTAGCTTGGGCACATGATGAATTAGCTTTACAACCCTTTGTGCAATATTGGCAACAATTTGATCGTTATAAAACCCCAGCTTGGGTCAGTATTGATGGCCAAGAGCGTGCGGAATATAACCTCACACCAGGTATGATGGCGGTGAGAGATTTAACAATGAAAACCCCAATTGAAGATGTTGATTTAAGTAAAGATACGGATTATTACTCTTCCGCTTTACATTTATTAGCAGCATTTGCTCAAAACGGGCAATAAGTATTTTTAATTAAAAATTATAGATAGCTTAAATTACTTTTAATTAATAGGTTAATTAAGTTATCTATTTTGTTTATGGCAATAATGATAAAAATAAAAAAAGAGATAACTCCCTGAATTTATTTCTATTAGTTTACGTGGTTATTATTTGTTTTCGCTATCTCTATTTATTTATAACGCTATGTTTTTAAATAATAAATAAACTTTAAACCATGATCTAAGAATAATTTATTTAATGATATTTATGCTAAAGTTATCTCAGTGACTTGATAGTATTATTAATATAATTTCTCATCAATAATAGAGGTGGATAAATGAAAGTTTCAGCACGCAATCAGTTAGTTGGTAAAGTTATTGATATTATTGAAGGTGCCGTTAATAGCGAAGTGATTTTATCTTTAGCGCATGGTGAAAAACTTGCCACAATTATTACTAAAGAAAGCTGTGGCAGTTTAAAGATCAAAAAAGATGGCGAAGCAATTGCCATCATTAAAGCACCGTGGGTTGTCTTAGCACTACCTGATTGCGGTTTAAATTTCTCTGCGCGTAACCAATTTGCAGGTAAAGTAACTCAAATCGCACAAGGCGCAGTGAACTCGACCGTTCATTTAGAAACAGCTAAAGGCTTAGAACTGACAGCTGTTATTACAAATGAAAGCTTACAAGAGATGAAGTTGGCAAAAGGCAGTGATGTTTTAGCATTAGTGAAAGCATCTAGTGTGATCGTTGCAACGCGTAAATAATAGTATTCAATCTTTTGAGATAATAAGTTTAGAGATAAAAAAAGAGGCTAAATAACTAGCCTCTTTTTCGTTGATATTAATCAGATTTTTAATCCCGATCATCCATTATTTAAGTGACAAAAATTAATCATCAGCGACACCTGCAACTTTCAGAGTGTCGTAAATATAATTTTTATAACTGTTAATTAATTTTTCGTCTTCACAGTCATTTAATTTACCTTCACATAAGTGTCGCATTTGAATATTGGCTTTATAGAAAGGTGATAATGGTAAACGTGCGCGCTCCAGTATCATGCCACCTAAGAAGCTAATATCCGTTAACTCACCCGTTGAAAGTGACGCACCTTGCGTTAGGTTGTCTCTCAATGTGAATTGAGTGATATGTGCAGGGTTAGTAAATGGTGATTGGTAATTATTTAATTCAATATTAGGTTGATGATCACCAAAATAGAGAAACATTGTCGGTTTTTCTCTTTGGGCGACAAAATTAGAGAAATCTTTAATTGCCGGATCACTGGTAATAATTTTTTCCATATAGTGGCTAAATTTACCCGGTGCATTACTGCTTTCTGTTTGACCCGTAATTTGGTAATCATCAGTATGAGATTCATCATAAGGGCCATGCTCATACATCGTTAATGAAAATATAAATAAAGGTTTATCTGTTCGTTTTTTAAGAACTTCCTCGATATAACCCAGCATATCTTGTGTTGATATTTTCCAAAGATTTTCTTCCAAATGCCCAGGATAACCTAACTCTTGTGGTTGGATAATTTCATCAACACCCATTTGCTCATAAGCATAACCAGCATGATAAGCACTGCGATTAAATGGGGTGAGTAAAACCGTGTAATAGCCTTCAGCTTTGAGTTGGCGGAATAAACTTTCATTAAGATTATCGACAACAAAATAGAATACCGAATTCTTACGGGCACCAAAATCGTCAGTATTTAATCCAGTTAAGATGGAAAACTCAGAAAGCCAAGTACCACCACCAAAGGTTTGTACACGTAAAGGGCTTTGAGCACTCACACCTTCATCTTTTTGGAACATGAATAAATTAGGTAATGCGAGATCTTTATCAAATTGATAAATGGAAGGATTAACCGTCGATTCTTGTAATAAAACGATGATATCGGGCTTTATGTCAGTTTGTGTCTCAGGTAATGCCGTTTTATTTGCTTTTTCAAGGAAGTAATCAGCACTTTCTTTAAAATAAGGGGGATGATAAGTCGTTTGGTAACCAGACATAATCAAATTAGTGACGGTACCGCGGCCACCAGGTAATGTGCCTTCCCATTCAGCTTGCCACTTTTCAACAGTAAAATGGATAGTAATGACGCCAACAACCATTAGCAGTAAGCTACTTATGCGTAAAGCAGGGCGTGATCTTTTGGAAAAACGCCAAGCAATCAACATATTAATAAGAAGCCATATTAGCATTGCAACCAATGCCACACCGGCTTCCCAATAATGTCCTAATGTCCCTAAATTCGAGCTATCAAAAGCTAAATCAAAGTCAGAGAACATTAATGTCTCTTTGTAATAATGGACTTTAAGTTGGTTAATAAACTTAGTGATCAGGAAAAGCGTACCTGTTGTAATGACAGAAAATAAAATACGTCCTGATAAAATAAAGAAAAGAGAAAAAAGAATAAAATAAGCACCTACAGAGAGTAGGGCTGTATAAATAAGGCTCGCTTTTTCAAAAACAATAAACAGAGAGCCAATAAGAATAAGTGCAAGGTAAGCACTTCCTAATAGTTTTTTCATATCTCTTCCGAGTATAGCCATAAAGAATGGGATTTAAATTTTACAAATATTGTAGGCGATAACCTTAATTAGACTGAATAGATTATTCAGCCTAATTATATTCTTTATTTAGAATAGCCCTTTATCTCGTAAAATATGAAGATCTTTTTTGCGCCGAGTAAAACCTGTACGGTCAAAATATTCTAGGATTTGTACTGCTAATTTACGCCCTACAGATAATTCATCACGAAAATCCGCTGCGGTAACACTGCCATTACTCTCATTATATTTCACAATAATGGAGGCAAATTTTTCTATAGATGTATGGGTATAGTAGCGATCAGCAATAATTGGGATAATTAAACCTAACTGTGCGGCTTTGCGTAATAATGAGCGAATTTCTTTTTCATCATTTTTCATTTCATTGGCAAGATCACGTACCCACCAAGGTTCAGATTGCTCAAAATAGACTTTAGCATGTTGCCATAACGCATCTTGTTCTGGAGAAAAGGCAAGACCATGAGTTGGAAGATGAAGCCAACCACGACTTTGGCTAATAGCACCGTCTTTACGTAATTGATCAATTAAGTGATAGACCAATTCATCATGATAAGTAGGTAGTGCCATTCGTTTTAAACGAGAACGTCCGACGCCCATTTGATCATTATGTTGTTGATGATATTCCTCAAGGGTATCGAGTAATTTCTGTTTTGCGTTATCAGCATTTTCTTTAGAAAGAATAACGCCTGCAACGCTGACTAGGTCAAAGGTTTCTAATAACTGAGTTAGCGCACTCTCTGTTAATTGCTGAGCCCAAGCAAACTGACTTAGAGAGAGCTCACCTTTTGGTAAACATAACGCTAAATGGGCACTAACGCTGTCTGCGCTATCAAGTTGGTGTAACCAAGTTAAGAACTCAGCTTGTCGTTTACCTCTACGTGGCGAGTGCAAATGTAAGACTTTCGCTGCGGCTAAAGTGCGTTGAGCACTGATATCACGCAAGATAAGTCTATCGTTATCCACCAGCCAAAGGGGTTCATCAAGAATAAGTTCAGCTAACTGTGGTGTTTCATTTGCATTATTTAAAAGAGCAACACGACCTGTAATATGGCGTGTACCGTGGTGAATATGTACAGGCTGCCAATGCTTTAAAGGTTCATCTGCAATTAAACTGACTAATATTTTATGAGATTGATAGTTAGGTGCTTGAGAAAGCAGCCAATCACCACGAGAGACGTTTTCTTTACTGACATCACCTGTGATGTTAATGGCAATACGATGACCAGCACCAGCATGCTCTACGGGCTGATTTTGTGCATGTAAGGCTCTTATTCTTACGGGTTTATCTGCGCCAGTTAGCCAAAATGTATCGCCAACAGAAATTTGCCCTGCAAGTGCGGTACCTGTGACAACCAATCCTGCCCCTTTAATGCTAAAAACACGGTCTATTGCTAAACGAAAACGCTTATGCCATTGAGGGTGTTGTTGCTCTTGTTGATGCAACTCAACAAGGTAGTCACGAAGTGCTGGAATACCTTCACCAGAAGGGGCTGAGGTGACAAAAATATCAGGTTGTTGCCAGCCTAAATTGGCTAATACGTCGATTGTTTGTGAACGAACTTCTTCAATCCGTTCAGGCGTAACACGATCTGCTTTGGTGAGAATAACGGTAACTTGAGGACAGCCAGCAAGGCGTAAAATAGAAATATGTTCAATGGTTTGGGCCATAACACCATCGTCACAAGCCACAATTAACAGTGCATGAGAGATCCCACCAACGCCAGCAAGCATATTGGAAAGAAATTTTTCATGACCGGGCACATCGACAAAACCAATAGACGTTCCGTCATCTTGACGCCAATAGGCATAACCTAAATCTATGGTCATGCCTCGTTTTTTCTCTTCAGGTAAATGAGTAGTATCTACCCCAGTAATGGCCTGTATAAGTGTGGTCTTTCCGTGGTCTACGTGACCTGCTGTCGCAAAAATCATAGTAAAAGTGCCTGTATTAATGCATTTTCATCCTCAAGACAGCGCAGATCAAGCCACAGGCGACCATCAGTAATTCGACCAATAATCGGCTTTTCTAAATTACGCCAATGCGCAGCTAGCGCATCTAACTGGCTACCTTTTCCATCTTTGGCTTCAAAGGTAAGTGCTGCACTTGGTAAACTTTCAATAGGTAACGAACCACTGCCTATTTGAGAAGCACATGAGGATATCGTGATATGGTAGTTATCCCCATAATATGCCTGAAAATGAGGCAATAACCGTTGCGCCATATCATTAATTTCTGTTTGTGTCCGAGTTAACAAACGTAATGTCGGAATTTCAACTACCATTTTTTCTGGTTGCTGATAAAGGCGTAATGTGGCGCCTAATGCCGCTAATGTCATTTTATCAACACGTAATGCACGCTTTAAAGGGTGGCGCTGAATAGCCTCAATCCACACTTTTTTACCAAGGATTATCCCTGCTTGTGGGCCACCTAATAATTTATCACCAGAGAAAGTAACAAGATCGATACCTTGTTGTAGATAATCTTGAGGCATCGGCTCTGAAGGTAAACCTAAAGCAGCTAAATTAGTCATTGAGCCACTGCCTAAATCGATAGCGGTAGGTAAATTCATCTCTTTACCTAAAGCGGCTAATTCATCACCATGAACTTCTGCGGTAAAACCTTGAATAGCGTAATTGCTGGTATGAACTTTCATCAGCAATCCCGTATTTTCATTAATGGCGTTACGATAATCTTTAAGATGAGTGCGGTTTGTTGTACCCACTTCTTTGAGTGTACAACCCGCTTGTGTCATCACATCAGGGATACGAAAAGCACCACCAATTTCCACTAATTCACCACGAGAAACCACGACTTCTTTATTGGGTGCAACGGTTGCAAGCATCAATAAAACGGCGGCAGCATTGTTATTAACAATACAGGCATCTTCAGCCCCTGTTAATTCACATAACAAATCTGCGATAGCGCGATCACGGTGTCCTCTTGAGGCACCATCGAGAGAATATTCTAAGGTTGCAGGGGCGCGCATAACTTGGCTAACGGCTTCGATAGCAGATTCAGCCATTAATGCTCGGCCTAAATTAGTGTGTAAAACCGTCCCTGTTAAATTGAAAACAGGTTTAATTGACGATTTTCGTTGTAATGTAATGCGATTTTGTAATTCATTCGCCCACTGGTTATGCCATGCTGGTAGGTTATTATCTTGGCGAATAATGATACGCGCTTCTTCTTGTAACTTTCGTAAATGCTCAGTAATAAATGTCTGACCATAAAAAGTAACTAAAGCCTGAATTTCTTCTTGATGCAGCAACTTATCAATAGACGGTAGCTGGCTGTAAAGTGAGCGCGTATCATTTGTCATACTAGTACCTAATTATTATTCATTTGGGAACAGGAATGGGTTAATGCTACTACGAGCAAATCCTTCTTCTTCCATTTTTGCATCAAGAACAATAGACGCTAAATCATCAGCAACAGCATCAACATTGGCATCTTTTTCTTGATATAAAATTTTCAGATAGCTTCCACAGTCACCACAGCTTTCTGCTTTAACTGGAGCATTTTCACTGTCTAATGACCAGTAATTTAATTTACCTGTTAGCTCACAGTTGGTGCATTTAATACGCACAACATGCCACTCGGTTTCACATAAATTACAATGTAAATAGCGTAAGCCTTGTGTTGTTCCGATTTGTACCATGCTTGTCACTGGCATACTGTTACAAACAGGACAGAATTGGCGATTTTCACCATATTCTGTTTTTGCTTTACCTGGGATATTAGAGGCCAATTGTGCCCAATAAAGGGATAATGCAGACCAAATAAAGACTGATTTATCCGCAGATACTTTTGAATATTCATCATTAAGTAATGCTGTCGCCATCTCTTCTAATTCAGTTTCAGAAGCTTTAGATAGGTTTTCTAATGTGATAGTGACACTTTCTGGTACAACTGGACGTAATTCAGCAATAATCGAGGCTAATAAAGCATGCCAATGTTTACTACGTTTGAATGTTTTTTTATCTAAAGGTGCAATACCCGCTTGCTGTGTGAGAAGTGGCGCAAGATCAATGACTAATGGATTGTCATGGAGTGCTTTTTCTTGAGCCTTAGCAATTTCAGCTGCAAATTCAAGGTAGTCTGCAAAAGGATTATCTTTTGCAAGCGTTTGAAAACGTTCAGCACGACGTTGATAAAGGTTTTTTAGATTAGGGAATAATACCGGTGGAATGAAACTAATCCCTTTTTCTGATTGCTCTTTACCTAATTGCTCTTTAGGAACGATGCGAATACTCATAACGTTCTATCTTCCTATTATCTTAAATTTTATAGTGAATACCCACAGGGTTTGGCTTCAGAATAAATCAAATACAGACATGAAGCCATGACAGTGGGTAATAATAGCGTGATTTTATTGTTTTTTTACGCCTTAAAACCAGACGTAAATTGAATAAAAAACGGAGGCTAACAAGCCTCCGTTTGTTCAGAAATACACTTTAGGGCATTATTTCTGTGACTGCTTTTCGGCTTCTTTTTTCTCTTCTTCGAGAATTTCACGATACCAACGAGGGTGATGCTTTTTAGCCCAACCACGAGTTACCCAGCCTTCAATCATGCTACGAATTGAACCTTTCACCCAGAACGCCGCATAAGCATGAACAAATACGGTGATTATCAGTAAGATTGCTGATAATGAGTGGACTAATAAGGCAATTCGGATCACTGGGATCGAGAAATACTCTGCGAAATAAGGACGCCAAATAATAACACCACTGACTGTTAGTAAGATCAGGCTGATACTTAATGTCCAGTAAATGCCCTTCTGACCTAAGTTGTAGTGGCCAATATCACCAGCTTCTTCATTTTGCAGTACTTTATGAATGTTTTTAGCCCAGACTAAGTCATCTTTATCAATAAAGTTGTGCTTCAGATATCTGAAGAACATAAAGAGAAAGAGAAACGCCATCACGCTACCCACGAATGGGTGTAATAAACGCGACAGTTCTGGTGTACCTAAAATATTCATGAACCAGTTCAGAGATGGGAAGAAGAAACCCAATCCGCTGATAGCAGTAAACAGAAATACAATCACTACTAACCAATGGTTAATACGCTCAGAAGCGGTGTGGCGAAGAATTTTATCGCCTTTCTTCTTCATCATTTCTGCTCCTCCTTATTCACAGAGGTCTGTGTTTTAGAAGATGCTTCCATCTCTTTGAGCGCTTCTTCTTCATCTTCTTCAGTTGTACGGTTTGGACCGACACCTAAATAATGGAAAATTGCACCCGCGAAGGTTGCGGCAAAACCAACTGCTGCTAATGGTTTCCAGATACCTTTCCAGAATTTAACGGTTGAGCTAATTTCTGGGTTTTCTGGTAAACCATGATACAGGTTTGGTTTGTCAGCATGATGGAGAACATACATCACGTGTGTACCACCCACACCTTGTGGATCGTAAAGACCAGCGTTGTCATAACCACGAGTTTGCAGTTCTGAAACACGTTCGCTTGCAAGATTGATCATCGCTTCTTTCGAACCAAAATGAATCGCTCCTGTAGGACACGTTTTCACACATGCAGGCTCTTGGCCGACTTCAACACGGTCAACACATAACGTACATTTGTAAGCACGGTTATCTTCTTCGTTAATGCGAGGCACGTCAAAAGGACAACCAGCAATACAATAACCACAACCAATACAGTGTTCTGATTGGAAATCAACAATACCGTTAGCGTATTGAATGATAGCGCCTTCTGCTGGGCATGCTTTTAAACAGCCTGGGTCAGCACAGTGCATACAACCGTCTTTACGGATCAACCATTCCAGCTTGCCATTCTCTTCAACTTCAGAGAAGCGCATCACTGTCCATGATTTTGCCGTTAAGTCAGTTGGGTTATCGTAAACACCAACGTTAGTGCCAATTTTATCGCGAATATCGTTCCATTCAGAACAAGCAACCTGACAGGCTTTACAGCCGATACAGGTTGTTACGTCGATAAGTTTTGCCACTTCTTCCTTGTAATCCCGCACATGAGGTGCGGGAGTAAGAGAATTGGTGGCAGAGCGACGAATAATGTCTTGGGATTGCAGTGACATAATTTATCTCCTTACACCTTTTCCACATTAACAAGGAACGCTTTAAACTCAGGCGTTTGTGTATTTGCATCACCAACAAATGGCGTTAACGTATTAGCAATAAAGCCTTTGACTGCAACACCTTCAAAGCCCCAGTGGATAGGAATACCAATGGTATCTACTTTACGACCATCCACATCAAGAGTTCTAATACGTTTAGTCACCACAGCTTTGGCCTTGATATAACCACGTTTTGAGCTGACTTTAACGGTATCGCCTTGAACAATGCCTTTTTCTGCGGCTAAACGCTCACCAATTTCAATAAATTGTTGTGGCTGAATAATCGCATTCAAGCGCGCGTGTTTAGTCCAGAAGTGGAAATGTTCTGTCAGACGATAAGTTGTACCGACATATGGGAAATCTTCTGCTTTACCCATATCTTTCCAGTCATCTTTAAAGATACGTGCTGCTGGGTTTGAAATCACATTTGGATGCAGAGGGTTAGTACCCAATGGTGTTTCAATTGGCTCATAGTGCTCAGGGAATGGACCTTCTGCCATCTTATCGATAGCAAACAGACGTCCCATACCTTCCGGCTGCATAATAAATGGACCAACATCAGAACCCGGTGCAGCGTTGCTATAGTCAG
Organism: Proteus sp. G2669; assembly: GCF_009915245.1. NCBI lineage: Bacteria > Pseudomonadati > Pseudomonadota > Gammaproteobacteria > Enterobacterales > Morganellaceae > Proteus > Proteus sp. G2669. The sequence goes on from NZ_JAABLX010000012.1 coordinate 52,922, forward strand.
GTACATCAATACCTGTCCATTTGCTGCCATCCCATTCGATTAATTTACGTTTAGGATCCCATGGTTGACCTTGTGGGTCTGCCGATGCGCGGTTATAAATAATGCGACGATTAAGAGGCCATGCCCATGCCCAACCTAATGTATTACCTAATCCTGATGGATCGGAGTTATCACGGTTAGCCATTTGGTTGCCTTTCTCTGTCCAGCTACCTGCGAAGATCCAGCAGCCACTTGCTGTGGTACCATCATCACGTAACTGAGCGAACGAGCTAAGCAGTTGACCTTTTTTCAGAATGATATTGCCATCAGCGTCTTTTAAATCGACTAATGCTCTACCATTACTTTCTTGTGCAACTTCTGAGGATGTTGGATTATCAGGATCAAAGTAATCCCAAGTCATGTTCAACACCTGCTCTGGCATCGCGCCGCCTTCTTCTTTGTAGAGTTGGCGTAAACGATGGAAAATACCAGATAAAATCTCAGCATCAGGGATAGCAACACCTGGGGCATCTCCCCCTTTCCAGTGCCACTGTAACCAGCGACCAGAGTTAACGATAGAGCCGTCTTCTTCTGCGAAGCAGGTTGTTGGCAGACGGAAGACTTCTGTCTGGATATCTGCTGTTTTAACGTCGTTCTCTTCACCGTGGTTCTGCCAGAAACACGAAGTTTCAGTGTTTAGCGGATCCATTGTGATAAGGAATTTCAGTTTTGATAATGAACGAACAACTTTGTTCTTATTCGGGAATGATGCAACTGGGTTAAAGCCTTGGCAGATGTAACCGTTGACTTCACCTTTATCCATCATGTCGAAGTATTGTAGAACGTCATAAGGTTTGTCCCACTTAGGTAACAGTGAGAAGCCCCAATCATTATCACGTTGAGCATTATCTCCATAGAATGTCTTCATCATGCTGACGAAGAATTTAGGATAATTGCCCCAGTAGTTAACTTGTCCCGGTACTGTCGCTTTTGGCGTATTCGCAGCTAAGTAGGTTTCTAATGAAGTCTGCTTCTCAGAAGGCAGAGTCATATAGCCTGGCAAGCTTTGAGATAATAGACCGAGGTCAGTTAAGCCTTGAATATTGGAGTGACCACGTAGTGCGTTAACACCGCCACCAGCCATACCCATATTACCTAACAGTAATTGGATCATTGCCATGGTACGAATGTTTTGGGCACCAACAGTATGTTGAGTCCAGCCTAATGCATACAGGAAAGACGCTGTTTTATCTTTCGCTGCTGTTTCAGCAATATATTCACAGACTTTTAAGAAATCATCTTTTGGTGTACCACAAATCTGAGTAACCACATCAGGCGTGTAACGGCTAACGTGTTGTTTTAACAGATTCCAGACACAACGAGGATGTTGTAATGTGGTGTCGCGTTTTGCGAAACCATTTTCATCCATCTCGTAGTTCCAAGTGGTTTTATCATATTTACGTTTTTCTGCATCATATCCGCTGAATAAACCATCATCAAAGTGATAGTCTTCACGGACAATCAAGCTAGCATTGGTATAAGCCTCAACGTATTCTTTTTGATATTTCTTATTTTCGAGCAGATATAAGATAACGCCCGATAAGAACGTAATATCAGTACCAGAACGAATAGGCGTATAGAAATCCGCAACAGCCGCAGTACGGGTGAAGTGAGGATCAATAACAATGAGCTTGGCGTTATTATGGATTTTAGCTTCCATCGCCCAGCGGAATCCCACAGGGTGTGCTTCTGCCGCATTACCGCCCATAACGACGATAAGGTTGGCGTTTTTCATATCAACCCAGTGGTTGGTCATCGCACCGCGACCAAATGTTGGAGCAAGACTTGCTACCGTTGGTCCGTGTCAGACACGCGCTTGGTTATCGACAGCTAGCATCCCAAGAGCTCTTGAGAATTTCTGAGTTAAAAACCCAGTTTCATTGCTTGCTGCAGAGGCGCAAAGCATACCCGTTGTTAACCAACGGTTGACTTCTACACCTTCTTTATTGAATTTCTGGAAGTTGGCATCGCGGTCTTTTTTGATTAAGCGCGCAATACGATCAAACGTTTCTTCCCATGAAAGTTTTACCCATTTATCCGAGCCGGGTGCACGGTATTCTGGGTGTTTTAAACGACCTTCACTGTGGATGAAATCCACAAGACCAGCACCTTTAGGGCATAATGCACCGCGGTTTACTGGATGGTCTGAGTCACCTTCAATATGGAATATTGTTTCTTTTGCGTTTTTCGCGCCATCGCCCAGACTATACATTAATAGTCCACAACCGACAGAACAGTACGTACAGGTATTGCGGGTTTCGCGGGCTCTCAGTAGTTTATACTGACGCGAGCCTGCTAGCGCAACTGCTGGTGCAAAACCGAGCGCCGCCGCTGTAGTACCTGCCATACCGCCAGCACAGATCTTAAAGAACTGTCTTCTGCTGACCTGCATGGGGTCTCTCCTCATCATACATTGCTTTTACTGACTCTGATTTTCTTCACGAAAATGGAGCTGATTGTTTTTTTATTCCTATTATCCTTAATAGGATCAGGTTCATTGCCTGATAGGTAGTGTAAAATCGTTTTACCCATATTGTTATTATGTATTAATAAATTTAGGAATTCATCTTATGGATGAAACAAAATCGACAAAATTGTTAACTAAACGTGTAATCATTGGCGTAGATCAAACAATTGTGCAACACAAAGGATCGCTTAACAGACAAGAAGACGATTATATTGCACTCGAAGTTCCTGTTGCATTAGTGTACAACGGAATTTCTCACGTTGTTATGATGGCAAGCCCTAAAAATTTAGAGTTGTTCGCTGTCGGATTTTCTTTATCCGAAGGCATTATAAAGTCTTCTAATGAAATTCGCAGTATTGAAATTGTTGAAAATTGTAACGGGGGCATTGAAGTTCAAGTTGAATTATCAAGCCGACGTTTTATGGGATTAAAAGAGCGACGCCGTAATATGACCGGGCGTACAGGTTGTGGGATTTGCGGAACGGAGCAACTTGAAGAGATTTTTCGTCCTATTACGCCATTACCTTTTACACAAACATTTTCACTTTCAAATCTTGATAAATCATTAGAGCAGATGACAACCGTTCAAGAAATTGGTGAATTAACCGGCTGTACTCATGCGGCTGTTTGGTTATCACCAGAGGGGGAAATGCAAGGTGGCTGTGAAGACGTTGGTCGTCACGTCGCACTTGATAAGCTTTTAGGCATGAAAGCACAAGAGCAATGGAGTGAAGGTGCGGTATTAGTCTCTAGTCGAGCCAGTTATGAAATGGTGCAAAAAGCGGCGATGTGTGGTGCCGAAATATTATTTGCAGTTTCTGCGGCAACCTCTTTAGCTGTCGAAGTCGCTAATAAATATAATGTGACGCTGGTGGGCTTTTGTCGTCGAGGAAGAGCAACCGTGTTTACTCATCCACAACGACTGACTGATTAATGAGCATGAAACACATTAAAATAGGTGTAATGACTATATATTCTCGCATTACACCTATTTGATCTTTCACTTTATTTATATTTATGACCACAGTTTACCTAGTGTGTAATCCCATTCTTGTGGCTTAATCGGAATGCGCCCTGCATTTGGAGTAAAGGTCATTTCGCTAAATATAAGTCTATTTTCAGACATTAAAAAATCAACACGGCAATAATTAAAGTTATCAGCCATTTTTGTGGCTAACTGCAACATTTTTTCAAATTGGATTGGTTTTTCAACTGGTTCTGGCGTGTTGGGATCTTCTAATGTGAAGGGTTGTAGCCGCCAGTCTGTATCATACACATTTATATACTCATTTCCTTTGGTGTCAGAGATATCAATCTCGGCATAATGAGGTTGACCATGAAAGCAATGAATACGACAAGTTGTTGGGATCATTGGGCTTTGTGTATTGAATAAATCAATATATTCTTCACAAAGAATTTGAGGTTTTATATTTTTGTAGTGCCATTCTCGCGTTACTGGATAGAGGTTACGTTTTAAATGAAAATGGAGTTTTTTCTTTGCTTTTTCAAAATCAAAGGTTGATTTATCAAGGCATATCACTGTACTTCCGCTGTCATGATTGCATTTTAATACAAAGCGTGGAGGGAGTTGAGAGATATCTATTTCATCAGGGTGTGAATAAGTTTTAATAATAGGAACAAGATAAGATGGGCCTATTTTATCTATCACATAGTCTCTCACTTTAATCTTATCTGCTAAACGCGTATAAATTGGATTTCTATCAAATAACATACGTGCATTGATTTTTTCATTAAGTGATGTTGGTATTTTAAAATTAGGTTGATAACCTAAATTACGAATAAACTTATTCTTTAAATACACACGATCAGGTAATGCGATAGTACGAAATTGTTTGAAATAATATTCTATAATTTTCATAAGCTAATTTATATATGTGTTTATTTTTTATATTAAGAAATAATTAAATTTATATTAAAGGAGTATTAATTTAGCAATGTAGTGGTAAGGTTTTAAATGAGTAATATAAAAACAATATCTATTTTTAATTTTTATTAATATGGATATCAATACGTCAACATAGAGAGTATTGGCTGGAATTATTTTAAATTAATATAAAAATAGCGACATTAAGAGATAATTAATAAACGTAAAGATTGATTAAGAATATATTAATTAGGCGACCACTTGGTTATATGAATAGGTTTATCCCAGTTATTAAAGCGTAATCCTTTGCCAGTTCTATTTCCGTGAGCATCTAATATTTCATAGTATTCTTCAACGATTTGACTACGACCACGTTGCCATTCATTGGTTGTTGCAAAAGGATCGATTAAATAGATATCACCGACAACGGTATATAGCTCACCTAAATAGCGAATTTTTTTTGTACTGCTATTTGAATAATGAGAAAACATAATTTGGTAGGTTTTATAGTGTTCAGGTTGACCATAAGGGCCATATTTCATTGCAATATAACGAATGCCTTGATGATCAGAGTGGTTTGTACCACCAGGAACAGGCATATCAGGGGTGATATTAAAAAGAGTATACCGAGAGCTTGCCGTAGGTTGTCTTAATGCTTGTCGATAGCTTTGTGTATCAAGCCCTGTGGCGTTCCATGTTCTGTCCACCAGTCCATTTCCTGCAAAACAGGAAACAGAGGATCCTAATAATGAAAGAATTATAAATAGGAACTTAGCAAACATAAATACTCCTTTATTGCCATTATGATGCCAGAAAATAAGGTATCTATTCCGTGAAACAGAGATGTAGAACCCGGTTATTTCTTGCTGTAACCCCTATCGATTCCAAATGGTTATTTAAAAGAAAAAATAAGTGATTGTATTTTGAGCAAAAAATACGTTTTTATAATGAGAGAATATGAGAGTTAATAGGTGAAAACGTATGAATACATTCCAAACATTGCGTGTCGCGACAGTACAGTTTCAACATAAGGCGAACGATAAAACTAATAATTTAGCGAAAATTCATCAGTTTATTGATAAAGCGGCGACTGAAAAGGTAAATATTTTAGTTTTTCCTGAAATGTGTATTACGGGGTATTGGCATGTTCCTAAATTATCAGATCAATCAGTGTATGCATTAAGTGAAAGAATTTCGGATAGTAGATCATTAGCATTAATAAAACAAAAAGCGATAGAGCATCAGATGGCGATCGGTGTTGGGTTAATCGAACGGGATGAAGATAACTCTCTTTATAATACATGGGTTGTTTGTATGCCTGATGGTTTATTACATAAACATCGTAAATTACATGCCTTCGAACATCCGATCATCAATAGTGGTGAGCAATACACTGTATTTGATACCCCTTGGGGGATCAAAATGGGGATACTCATTTGCTGGGATAATAATTTGGTTGAAAATGCGCGAGCTAATGCATTATTAGGTGCTGATATTTTGCTCGCGCCTCATCAAACGGGAGGCACAAATTCATGTAGCCCATATAGCATGAAGCCCATTCCTATGGCTCTTTGGAAAAATAGACATCAAGATCCACAATCATTACAAGATGCTTTTCAAGGAGAGCATGGACGAGGTTGGTTAATGCGTTGGTTACCAGCAAGAGCCCATGATAATGGGATGTTTGTGCTCTTTAGTAATGGAGTTGGGCGAGATGAGGAAGAAATTCGCACAGGTAATGCGATGATTATTGATCCTTATGGGAGGATCGTAAAAGAAAGCTGCGCCATTAACGATGATATGGTAATTGCCGATATTGACCTTACATTATTAGAAAACTCTACAGGAAGACGCTGGCTAACAGGGCGAAAGCCTGAACTGTATTCGATTTTGACAACGACATTTGGTAACGAGCAAGATCCTATTTCGGTGCGATTTGGTAAAGCATAATTTAATAAAAAAACAGCTCACATTTTGTTAGCTGTTTTTGTTTTGGCTAGAGAATAATCTCAAAGGAAGATAGAACACTTTATTTATCAGCTTGTTGGTCTTGGTTATTAATTTTATTTATTTATTCTATGATAGAATAATAAAAGGAAAAACTATGTGGGATTAATGATTAATCATGGACACTCGTTTATTGAATGCATTTGTTGTACTGGCTGAAACTGAACATTTTGGTGAAGCATCATCAAGGCTTTGTATTAGTCAGCCTGCACTCACTAAACAAATAAAAACATTAGAATCTCAATTGGGTATTACTCTTTTTCAACGTGGGCGCCAAGGTGCAAAACTTACCCTAGAAGGGCAATATTTACTCAATCAATGTCAATCAGTATTAAGAGAAGTTTATCTTTTAGAAAAACAGGCTCGCCAATTAATTGAGCCTCAAAAGATCGAGCTTTATGCTGGGTTTGGTTTGTCATCATTAAGCTTTATTACCCCTTTATTGGCTAAGTTTAAGCAAGATTATCCAGATATTACGGTTCATATTGATGATATGCCCTCTAATATAATGGAAGAGAAATTACTTTTAGGGGAATTGGATTTAGCTTTTTCACGTTTGCCTATTTCTGAGCCATTAAAAGGTCTCCAATTAGCACAAGAGAGACTAATGTTAGCTGTTCCAATACAAAATATTACGGTATTAGAGGTGGATGATAATCCATTACACTATTTTGAGACGCTTGGGCTTATTCAACTTGTGCCTGAAAAAGGAAAAAAGCTTTATCAGCAGATCCATGATTTTTTAAAATATCATCAAATAAAGCCTCGAGTATTACAACAATCACAAGATATTCAAACACAATTGGCGTTAGTTGCAGCAGGTTTGGGGGTAGCTCTTGTTCCTAAAAGTGCAGAACTTATCTGTGATAAACAAAAAGTAACACTATTACCGCTTTCTGGTTTATATACACAATGGGAAATAGGTATTATTTGGAATAATAATATTAAAAATAAAGAGCGTGATCTTCTTATAAATATAATTTCTTAGGAAATAAATAAAATCTTATGAATAATAATGGTTTTTAATTTTAGTGATGATTGTATTTTTAATATATAGCCTTATAGTAAAGATAAAACACCTAATAAATATTAATTAGTTTTAAAACAAAGTGATTTAATTAATTGCGAGATTGCTCACAAAAAATAACATAAAATAATAATGACTTTTTAACGTGTTTTAATAAAAAGTTAAATTAAAACATCATATTAAATTTATCTCCCTGACATAAATAAGGCTAATTAAAATCATTGTTATTAAAAAGAGTTATTTACAATGAAAGAAATTTATTTAATATAGTTCACCGACAACACAGCAAGCTTTATATTCGCCAGTGAAGTTGAAAAGATAAAATATAATTACCTCTGTAAGTGGCTACTTATTATTTTATTTATAATAAGTAGCCACACCCTCCAATGAATAATATGGAAATTATTATGAAAAAACTGAATAAAATAACTTGTGCGTTATTCGTATTAATGGGCACACATGCGGTGCAAGCTGAAATTCATTCTAATCAAAGTGGTCCTTTTACAACAATGGAAGTGGGAGCAAGTGATGCAGTTAATCGAGGTCCTCATCAATCAGTTGGTGGAGAACCAGGTGTTGGGATAAAAACTATTGGGAATGGTGCAAAACTTAGCTTTGCTTCGTTAACATCGCCAAGAATGAGTGGTGGGGCGGACAGTAATGGAATTTATACAGTCCAATCCAATCATCAACATAGTGATATGGGGGTTTTCCACTTTGCCAAAATTACTGATGCCAATGTCTATTTTGGTGACTGGGCAAAAACAACATCAGCAACGGATGCGACACATCAAACCTATTATATCGGTAAAGATGTCACAACCACATTACCAACAGATAGCGCTACTTATACCGTAACAGGTATTAGTCAATATAGTGGTAGTAACCTACTGACTGGTACATTTGATGTTGATTTTTCACAAAAGAAAATTGAAGGTTCATTGGTTAATAGTCAACGTACTGTTGAGTTAGCAGGTGGAAATCTTTATACCGCAAATAATGAAGTGACGTTTTCTGCAGATGCAAATGAAGGGGCAACATCAGGGGTTGTTGAAGGGGCTTTCTTTGGTGAAAGTGCAGAGGCATTAGCGGGTATTATGGTGTTCAGTTCTGACCATACAAAAGATATTAGTTTTGGTGGCACGAAAGATAGTAGTGATAGCGAATAAATGACAGCAGCATGGATGCTTCTTGATTTTTTCAAAAAAGATATTATAAATTTGTCTGGTAATACAATCGGTTAATTCTTTTAAAGTGGTATTAGTGGTCATTATGCTAAATGTTAGCAACAGATAATCTGGTATAGGGTTATCTGTTTTTTTTTATCTAAATTAAGCTGATTTAAAGGAATTATTTTCTTATTATCATAAGGATATGTCATGAATTATTATCAACTCTTAATAAGAGGGGTATTGGCTTTACTGCTCATTTTATTTTCATTTAATGGGAGTGCAAAAGAGAGGCGTGACAAGCCATTTTATTATTTTGAAACAACGAGTACAGCTAAAGTAGGTCAGCAACTTTATCACTATTTGCAACAACAACAGTGGCAAAAAGCAGAAAGTTCACTGCTTTATTATCAACAACAACCCCAACATGAAGTGTTACTTGTTAATTACGCAAAGGCGTTACTGGCACAAAATAGAGGTGATTTTTTAAATGCTGAATTTTATTATCAGCAACAACTTAAGCAAAAAGCCGATTTTATCCCAGCCCAAACCGGGCTAATTCAACTTTATTTTCATTTACGAGAATATAAAAAAGCACAGCAACAACTTAATCAACTGAGCAATATCGTTAATTTATCTAAAAATATTATCCAATCTATTGAGTTTTATAAGGTTAAGTTAGCCTCTTATTTTCAAGGCCAGCGTTTCTATCAACTTGGTTTTTTTTATGACGATAATATTAATCATGCACCTTACTTATCTGAAAAAATTGTCTCTCAATCCACTCAAGGAAAAACGACGCTAAGAGGTGCAAAACCTATTGCATCTACAGGAATTACTCATTATTTTTCTTTTTATCAACCTTTTATTATTTATTCTCACCATACTTTTTCTTCTTATACTTATGCTCGATATATAGATTATCACTCTCACCGTAACGCCAATTTTTTTGCATTATATACACAGCTGGGCTACCGCTATCAAAAACCGCAATATCAATGGTCAATAACACCTTATTACGAAATAAAATCATCACGGAAACAATATGAATATCAAGCATGGGGCAGTGAAACACAATTTTCTTATGTTATTAATAAAAAGCAAACTATTAATTTAAGTTTTGATTATAAAATAAAGAAGTATCAAAAGGCGTTAAATAATCTAAATAGTCAGAGAATTAATTATAATACTAACCATAACTATTATTTTAATAATAAAATGCAGTTAGTTAATCAATTAAATTATCAGTTAGATCGTAAAAAAAATACTTTATTAAATTATCAGCTGTATGGTATAAAAACTGGCGTTTATTATCCACTGTCAGTGAATTGGCATATCTCTCTCTTTTTACAGTATCAATTTAAATACTTTAATAACTATAACTCTTTATTAAAGAAGAGAAGAAAAGATAATGGTTTTATTTTTACAACCAACATTAAAAATAAATCACCTGTTACTTTAGGGTTTTATCCAACAATAGAATTACGTTATACCCGAAGATTAAGCAATGTGGATTGGTTATATCAATATCAGCAACATGAAGTGTTATTTAAATTAGAAAAACAATTTTAATTAAATAAGTTACTTCCTTTATTAATTGAATAGGTAAAACAATGCATGTAATGCTTTTTAGAAAGCGAAAAATTGTTTCAATCTTCGTTTCTCTATCGCTATTTTCTCCTTGCTTTTATCTGCAAGCCAAAGAAGATAAAACCGATCTTGGTCATATTCAGATTTCTGATAATAAAGAAAAAGATAAACAGGGTTATTCACAAGTTTATGAGAAAGATGTCTCTAATGTTTATTTAGGCAAAGAATTACTAGAGCGTTATCAAGGCGTTTCTCCCGCTGATTTACTAAAAAGCGCCATTGGTGTTTATAGTGGTGAAGCGCGTAATGGGGGAGCACTTGATCCTAATATTCGGGGTATTCAAGGGCAAGGTCGAATACCTGTTACTGTGGATGGGACAGAGCAGGCAATTACTGTTTATCGAGGTTATAGTGGTGCATCTAATCGTAACTATATTGATTCTAATCTGATTAGCAGTATCTATATTGAAAAAGGTCCCTCATTAACACCCGATATGAAAACCGGTATTGGCGGGGGTATTGCGGTAAAAACCTTAGATATTCGAGATATTGTGCCTATTGGCGATTCTTTTGGTATCAATTTTAAAGGGGATATCAGTAATAACTCCACACGATATAAAGAAGTCTATTTAGATATGCTTGGAGATTATCGCAATTATCCTTATTTCTATCATCATGGTTCAAGGGTCGTTGATCCTGCTTTAGAAATAACCCCTCAAAAAAATAAAGATTGGAATTTTCATGACCATTCATTTCGACTTGGGATTGGTTTTGAAGAAGAAAAATTTAATTTATTATTTGCTTATGCACTGCGAGAAAAAGGAAATTATTTAGCGGGAAAAAGAAATACAAAAGCTTATCTAGAAACGGATGATATGAAGGCAATCCATTCTATTGATTATAAATTAAGATTAACGCCTTATGTTCCTTTTATTGCTCATATTTATCGTCCTGGTAATGAAGTCCCTAATACCTCCAGTCGTAATCGTTCCTTTTTAGTAAAAGGAACATTATTCCCTGAATCAACACATCGTTTTTCAATTAACTATCGATACACAGACTTACTGTTTGGCGATATTATGCCTCTGAGATTAGAGTGGGCTCGTTACGAAAAAAATGTCGTGACTCAATGGCCACTAGCAACGATTAATCAACAGGCGGGAATATTAACTTATCAGTGGAAACCAGAAGATAAGCAAGCGGATTTACTGTTACGTTTATGGGGTAATTTAACTTCTGGGCATACGAATACTCGTGGTGGTGAACCCAGAGTCTCAATGGAGACTGATTATGACGAAAGGTATTTATCTAAATGGGATGCAAAAGTAGATACCCATTTTATTGATACAGCTTCTCTTTATCAAAAAAATAACCGCTATGGCGTGGATTTATCCTCGATATTTAAATTATCACCTCAATTTTCTATTTCATTTTCCAGTAATTATCAATTTGAAAAATTAGACAGTGATGAAATTAAAATTCCTGAAAATTTTGATTTTGTTACCGCAGGGCGAGCAGGGCAACGTCATGAAATTAATTTAGCCCTTTCCACAGATTGGAAGCCACTTTCTTGGTTAGCCATTACTGCTGGCGGCAAATATCATTACTATCATTTAACCGATACTTTTTTAAATAATAAGCGGCGGAATAACGTAAAAGGTTATGGGAAATCCCCATCAATAAGAGGTTTTATTCTTCCTTATCGACGAACTTTAACTGCTGAGGAATATTTATTATATAGAGCCTACCATAGTATTGATGTAGAGGGTTTACCGGAAGAACTTAAAAATTTTCGACATAATCCAGAAATAGACAAAAAAATACGTAAGTTTATGCAATCTAAGTTTGTTTATCCTGAATATGAAAACTTATCATTAGAAATAAAAGAAAAGACTATTAATAGAAATGAAATAAAAAGAGTTCAAGTTAATATGATGCAGGATGATTTTCTTCATGATGAACAAGGAAATCTCAACATAAAATCTTCTCAAAAACGTCCTATGATCACTGAATATACAGTCTTACTTTATGACAAAAATGGAGAGTTACCTAAAAGTAAAAACATCTTCTTAAATGGCTATGTTGATATTAATGAAAAAGTACCTGATCCAATTACAGGTAAAGCCGTTAATAAATATGAAATGGGTGTTTCTAATCCAATACCTATTTATCTTGATGATAAAGATAATTTTGCACCAGAGCCCAGCTATCATCATGGCGCATTTTCCCCTTTAGTGTCTGCGACGATTTATGCCAACGATATATTGCGTTTTTATGGGCGTTATACTGAGCAGCTACGTTTACCTAATTTATTTGAAGATACCAGTGGTTTTTCTGGGTCAAAAGCGCGTTATTACGGTTTTAAATTAAAACCCGAGCGTGCGAAAAGTACAGAATTTGGGGTTGTTTTCGATTTGACAAATTGGCTAAATGTGGAGCGCCATGCTGATATTAAAATAAATTATTTTCATACCAATATTGAAAATGTGTTTGATAGAGATTCGAATTGGCAAATTAGACAATTTGAAAAGCAAATATTAGAGGGATTAGAGGTTCAAGCTCGCTTTGATAATGGATTTATTTTTATGGATACGGCTTTAGTTTATAGCCATAAAAATAAAGTATGTGATAAAAATGCCTTTAGTCACTATGATCCCTTTGGTTTCTTGGGGATTAAAGAGTGTATGACGGGCGGTTATCCTGGTGGTTTTTTACGTACTTCTATCCAACCTAAATATTCGGTTAATTTACATTTAGGGACTCGTTGGTTCGACAATAAATTAGAAATTGGTAGTCGTTGGCTTTATTCATCAGAAGTGGAAAATAAAGATGAGAAATGGCTAAAAGAAAAATTACCACGAGAAATGTATGGCAGAAATAACAACCCAATGCGTTGGGCAAAAGTCTTTACCGTTGATGCTTATATTAACTATCAGTATAGCCCTAATTTATCTTTTGAAATAACAGGCAGTAATTTATTAAACGAATACTACATTGATCCTTTAACGCGATCAGGTATGCCTGCGCCGGGAAGAACATTCCGATTAGGTGTGACTGCACAATTTTAATTAAAAGAGAGTAAGGAGCTTTTATTTATGTTGGCACTTTCTGTCAGGCATCCGTTTAATATTTATTATTGGCTGATTGGCATATCGTTAGTTTATATCGGCGTATTAAGTTGGGTGTTGCGTTCACTTTCTATGACAGAAAGTGCACACCATATTCATCAGCAACAAGAAAATACATTATCCGTTTACCAAGTGGTATTTTCATCACCTCAACAATCTACAGTGGTGCCTGAGCCGATTGAAAAAATTGAACCTCAAGACAGCGCCATTGTTTTACCAAGTTCAGAAAAAGGGGAGTTTGTTGAAGCACCAAAAAAAACACCTGAAAAAATAAAAGAAAAGCCCATACCTCTAAAACCAATTACACCCGTAAAAAAACAGGTGGTGCAAGAAAAAATAGAGCCGACAAAACAGCGTGATTTAGAAAGCCAAATAGCGCAAACAGCTTCAGAAGCCTCGGCAGAAAGCTTAACGCAACATACGGCAAGCTCGTTAGCAGGAAGAAGTCATGCGTTAAGCGAGAAAGGAATAGGGCAAGGTGAATCTGACAATCACTATATTAGTTCACTGCGCCGAGAAATAGAGCGTCATAAACGCTACCCATCACAAGCTCGTCGCATGCAACATGAAGGTCAGGTGGTGGTGAGTTTTTCACTAACATCAGAAGGTACAATTTCAAGGGTTGAGATAGAAAGTACCTCAGGTATTTCTTCTCTTGATAATGCGGCTATTGCTGCGGTTAAACGTGTAAAGCCCATAGGCCCTAAACCTGAAAACCTATTGAACCCTTTAATTGTCTCATTAGATTTTCAATTAAATTAGTGAGCTAGCGAAAGCACTTAAGTTGAATTTAGACTTAAGTGCTTTTTTATAAAGTTGTTTTTTGTGCACTCATTCGCATTTTTCCAATTACAAGCACATAAATGTTTGTTGTTAATGATATTGATTATGATTAACATTAATAATTATATTTATTATTTAAAGTAAAGCTTGCTTACTTGGAAATTAGTTATGTTTAAATCCGCTGTTTCTACTACCTTTTTTTTCCTTTTCTCTCTCTTTGTTAATACCGCTAGCGCTTCTGATGTGGGTGCAGATAGTGAATCTTGGCCTCGTACATTTACTAGCGTGGATGGTTCTAAAGTTGAAATAAAAGCAAAACCACAACGTATTTTATCTGCATCGGTTTCTATCACTGGGACATTGCTTGCAATGAAAGCGCCCGTTGTTGCAAGTTCAACTGCGGCAAATGGCCAGTATTTTGCTCAGTGGGATAAAGTGGCAAAAGAAAGAGGAGTTGATAAATTATGGTCAGCGGGCGGTGTTTCATTAGAAATGGCTTATCTTTATACACCTGATTTAATCGTTGTTTCCGTAAATGGTGGTGATACGGTTTATCCACAAGTTGAACAATTTCAACAAATCGCGCCGACTATTGTTTTAGATTACGGCAAACAGAGTTGGGAAAGCTTGGCTTTACAATTGGCACAAGCGACAGGCCAAGAAAAAGAGACGGATATACTATTGCAGCATTTTGCAAGCTTAGTAAAAGAAGGGAAAGAGGCGCTACAACTGCCGGAAGGTCAGGTCAATATTATCTCTTATTTTGGTGCTGGTACTGTTAATCCCGTTTCATTACCTACCAGTCCTCATGCAGTACTATTACAACAACTCGGTTTCACCATTGAAAGTGCAGATCTTGCTTGGCAACCGAAAGATAAACCCGTTTCAGATTTTGTGTGGGCTCAATATGAGCATTTAACACAACTCACTGCACCTACAACGTTTCTATTAAGTGGAACCGCTAAAGAAGCCGATATATTTATGGCTGATCCTATTCTTGCAAATCTGCCTTCTGTTAAAAATAAGCAAGTTTATGGTTTAGGTGCAAACTCGTTTCGTATTGATTATTACAGCGCGCAAGAAATTATCAGTGATATGGTCGCGCGTTTTAGTCAGCATAAGTAATAACGTATGTTTACTTCTCACCACAGCATAAAGTGGGGAATAAGAGGCGCTATTCTCCTATTGTTCTTTTTTGCACTATTAAGCTTATTTGTTGGAAGCAGGCATGTTTCTATGTATACAACATGGCAGGCTTTTGCCAATTTTGATACGACAAATAGTGAGCACTTATTAGTACGTTATCTACGCTTTCCTCGCACATTATTAGCAATAGTGATTGGTGTCGCATTAGGTGGAGCAGGAACGTTAATGCAAGCTTTAACACGTAATCCACTTGCCGATCCGGGGCTGTTTGGCATTAATGCTGGAGCAATGGTGGCGATCGTCTCTGTTATTGCATTAACGGGGATCACTGATGTCACTATTTATATGTGGTTTGGTTTATTAGGGGCATTCTGCGCGGGTGTTGGTGTTTATCTTCTTGGTGGTGTAAGACACGGACTTAATCCTGTGAGAATGGTGCTTGCAGGTGTTGCCCTTTCTGTCGTTTTACTCGCTATTACTCAACTTATTACGGTCAATAGTGATGAACGTGTTTTTGATCAATTCCGTCATTGGGTTGTGGGTTCATTGCAAGGGCGTAGTTTCGATGTTCTGTACCCAATTACTGTGTTGGTTGTGATTGGAAGTGTGATTGCTTACTCGCTAACACGCTCGTTAGATATCGTGACATTAGGTGATGATATTAGTCATGCGTTAGGTGCAAACCAAAAACGAGTTTGGCTATTGTCGGCATTTTCAATAGTTCTTCTAGCTGGAAGTGCTACCGCAGCGGTTGGCCCTATTAGCTTTTTAGGCTTAACAGCCCCTCATTTTGCTCGTCGTTTAGTCGGTGCTGAATATCGGCGGATCTTACCCATGTCGATGTTAATTGGTGCGTTAGTCATGCTGATGGCAGATTGTTTAGGGCGATTAATCGGCACACCAGGAGAAATTAGTGTCGGTATTATGATTTCACTGATTGGTGGGCCTTTCTTTATTTATCTGGTTAAACGTTGGCGGATCATTACATTATGAAACCTAAAAATAATGAGATTATCTGCCAATTGGGTACATGGTCTTGGCGCTTCTCTCTTAAAGATATCGTCATCGCTTTTATCTTGTTTTTATTGGTGATTTCTCTCGCCTTCTTTGCACTGACAACGGGCAAGTTTCCCATCGAGTTTTCTACATTAATAGATATTGTTGTCGGGCAATCAGAAGGTGGTATCAAAGAGAAAATTGTCATGGATATCCGTTTGCCTCGTCTACTTACTGCTATGGGGGTTGGAGCTGCATTAGGTATTTCAGGCGCTATTTTCCAGTCGATCTCTCGTAATGTTTTAGGTTCACCGGATGTTATTGGTTTTACAACAGGTGCAGCAACAGGGGCATTACTTCAAATCATTATTTTTAATGGCACGGTTGTGGATATCGCTATTTCTACATTAATAGGCGGAATGGCAACGGCGTTAATTGTTTATCTACTGTCATTAAAAAATGGTGTTATGTCTGGTTACACCATGATTTTAATCGGTATTGGCGTCGGTGCCATTTTACATGCCTTTAATAGTTTATTGTTGGTAAAAGGCAATATTGATAATGCCATTATGGCTAATCTTTGGCTTGCTGGTTCACTAAACGCTCGTACTTGGCAGCATGTTTACCCTACTTTTATCGGTTTACTGCTGCTTGTTCCCCTCGTTGTTTTTTATGCTAAATCACTCACTTTAATGGAAATGGGCGATGATATGGCCCAACAATTGGGCGTCAATGTTGGCCGAGTAAGATGGGTGATGATTTTTAGTGCTGTATTACTCGCTTCATTAGCGACTGCCAGTGCAGGGCCGATTGCTTTTGTTGCACTCGCGGCACCTCAATTAGTGATCCGATTAAGCCACTCAGGAAAGCTACCCATCGTAGGCTCTGCATTAATGGGAGCACTTCTTTTGCTTTCTGCTGACGTATTGTCACAACGCCTACCTATTGATGTCACGATGCCTGTTGGTTTAATGACGGGTGTTATTGGTGGGCTTTATTTGTTGTGGTTACTGACAAAAAAACAGAGAACTTAAAATAATAATAAAGGAAATAAATATTTAATAACTTAAGGATAAGTCATGGGATGGTCGCCAGAAAGACTAATTAAACGTTTGGGATGTAATGTGGGTATTTTATAAATCGTCTAATGGCATGCTCTATGGCATGAAAGGTATAGACTTATGTCTACTGTTCTTACACTACGCGCTAAAAAAGCCACAATAACAACACTAGTGCAAACGGCTTTATTAGGAACTTTATGTATTGCTGTTCCTAATGTAAATGCACAAGAAATAGAAAAAACATCAACGTCACAAGATAACAAAAAACACGACGAAAAAGTGGATGTGTTAATTGTAACTGGTGAAAAACTCAATAAATCTATCTATGACACAGGCTCGAGTGTCACGGTTTATGATGCGAAAAAAATAGAAGCCACACCGAATGCAGATGTGAATACATTACTGCAAATGACACCGAATATTGTTGATAACGGAAACAGCAATGCTTTACCTGCTATTCGTGGTGTTGATGGCTCAGGGCCAGCTCAAGGTGCTATTGCTTTCCTCGGTGGTACTCGACCTAGAGTTAATTTCTCTGTTGATGGGCGCTCATTTACCTATAACGAATTTGGTTATGGTGCTCAATCCTTGTGGGATGTGAATACGGTTGAAATTTTCCGTGATCCACAAAGTTATGTGCAAGGCCGTAATGCTATTGCTGGTGCAATTTTGGTTAAAACTCAAGACCCAACATTCTATTGGGAAAATGCAGTAAAACTGGGTGCAGGTCAGCAAGATCTTCGTGAATATGCAGTCATGACTTCTGGGCCACTGATTGAAGATAAATTAGCGTTTCGTTTTACCGCAGAAAGACAAGAGCGTGAAAGCTTTGTGCATATGGATAAATATTCACCAACGGGTGATCCGCGCGATATCCATTCCAATACATTCCGTGGGAAACTACTTTATGACTCTTTAGATAATCCTGATTTTAAGGCCAAGCTAACAGTTAGCCATCTTGATAGTCGATCACCGCAAAATGAAGCCAATATGGCAAGTAATTTAGCGCCAAATGCCCCTTCACGTTTTCGTCCTGTGATTAAACGTAAAACAACCAGTGGTATTTTAAATACTACATGGGAAGCGAATGACAATTTAAGTGTTGAAAATACACTGATTTATACTGATTTTTCAACACGTCGCCTAACGGAAGCACAAAGCCCTCGTGCAGATATTGATGCTAAAGAGTTTGAATTTGAACCTATGCTCCGTTTTAAAACGGACAGTGAAGCATTAAGCGGGATTTTTGGTTTACGTTATTTCCACGCCAAACAAGATGAATTTGTGAATATCTTTGGGGGTAGCTATTTTGATGATAAAACAGAAACGGCTTCCGCTTATGGTTCATTAACTTACGCACTATTTCCTGAAATTGATGTCACGTTATCAGGACGTTTTGAACGAGAGCACCACACTCGTAATGGGGGAAGTGCGGCTGTTGCTATCGATTTTGATGAAACCTATAACACCTTCTTGCCTAAAGCTGATATCGCATGGAAACCGGGTGTGAATCAAACCGTCGGTTTTGCTGTCGGTCGAGGCTATAACGGTGGTGGCGCAGGTGTGACGATTGGTAAGCCAATTGTCACTTATGTTTATTCTCCAGAATATGTGTGGAACTATAGCCTTTATACACGTAATAGCCTGTTGGATAACAAGTTAAGTGTGATGACAAACTTGTTCTACAACGACTATAAAGATATGCAACTGCCATTCTATTTAGGACCAAACTCTTCCACTATTCGTAATGCGAAAAAGGTTGAAACTTACGGTGCCGAATTAACAATTGCTTATCAACCAATAGACTCGCTTGAATTAAATACAGGTGTTGGTTTATTAAAAACTAAAATCAAAGATTTTGGTAACAGTGGTATTGAAGGCAAAGAGTTAGCTCGAGCACCAAGTTATACTGCGAATGTCGGTGCTAAATATCAATTAACTCAGGCGATGGATATTAGCGGTAATGTTCAGTTCTCGGGAGATTATTTCTCGAATGCAAATAATGCAGATAGCGGCAAAGTAGATAGTTTTTGGTTAGCTAATTTACAGCTTGGCTATAATTTTAAATGGGGTAGAACGACGTTATTTGCTCAGAATTTATTTGATTCTGATAAACGAATTCTTATTCCAGATAATAATAAAGATACTGCCATTTATCAGCGTCCTCGTATGGTTGGTGCTTCAGTAGAAGTTCGTTTCTAAATATAAATCACAGCAAAGGGTGATGCTAATTTATCACCCTTATTTTGCTTAATGTGATCATTCAATAAAAAGATAATGTTATGCATAATAGCCGATTACAGACACACAGTTTAAAGTTGGGATATCAGCAGACAACAATTTGCCAAGATATTTCGCTTTCTATTCCTGATAAAAAGGTCACCGTCATTATTGGTCCCAATGGTTGTGGTAAATCAACGCTACTGCGTAGCTTGTGCTGTTTATTAAAACCATTATCAGGCCATGTTTCATTAGATGCTCAGCCTTTAACGTCATTACCGACTAAAAAACTCGCTCGTCAAATCGCGTTATTACCACAAACGATGCAAGCACCTTCTGGGATCACTGTGGCTAATTTAGTCGCAAGAGGACGATTTCCTCATCAAAGTTTTATGCATCAATGGAGCCGAGAAGATAAGTTAGCCGTAGAAACGGCAATGAAAGAGACTGGAATTGTGGAATTTGCAGATAAAACAGTGGATTCGTTATCTGGCGGTCAACGGCAACGTGTTTGGGTGGCGATGATATTGGCGCAACAAACTGAGATTTTACTGCTAGATGAGCCAACAACATATTTAGATATTGCTTATCAAATTGAGTTACTCAATATATTTCGAAAACTTAATCAGCAGCAAGGACGCACTGTCGTTGCTGTTTTACATGACTTAAACCAAGCGTGTCGTTATGCCGATAATTTAGTGGTGATGGTGAAAGGAAAAATCATTGCGCAAGGAGAGCCAAAATCTATTATCAATCAAGCGTTAATCAAACAGGTTTTTGATTTGGAATGCCAAATTATTCCTGATCCTGTTGTTGGGACACCGATGATTGTGCCTTGCTAACTATATAACCAACTATATTGCTGGCTATATAGCTAAGAAATAAAAAAGCGGCTTTAGCATAACTAAATACCGCTTTTAGATTTGAGTTAGCATAAACAAATTACGCTGTTTTTGGCCATTTGTTGGCAACCCAAAGTCCACTCATTTTCATCGAATACCCAAATAGAACGCCAACGATTAATGAAGGGATGGTTTGATAGAGATCCCCTTGAGCGGCAAATATAGTACATGCTCCAATAAAGGTGCCGGGAATATAAGCGAGTAGTGCACTTTTAGCTTGAATACACATCACAAAGGCAATAACACCAGTGACAGCATAGCCAAAAATAGAAATATCACTAAAGACTTGGCTACCATAAATAATCGCCAATGCCCAAATCACGCCACTCATAATGGTAGCCATGGTGACAGCTAATCCTTTAATACCTTCTTTAGGATAAGCAAAATAGGCGGTACAACCCAAAAAGCCAGCCCAGCTTAATAAATCAAATTGATTAGCAACAAATGCCCAAATGGCAGAAAGAATGCCTGTTGTCAGCGCAGTAAAATAAAGCGTTCTCACGGTAGACTCTTAAATATAAGGGGGATATTTACCCAGTTAACTAAAAACGAAGTTTAGCATTGTCATTGACTGGTTTTCTATATTTAGATCATTAAAAAGCACATTTAATAATGATATTAATACGTGTTAGATATATTGATTTTTATTCAAGATAGAAAAAGTAAAAAGTAAACGATTGCGTAATCAGTTTTATTTATTAAATGTAAAAATAAATATTTTAACTAAGTATTATTTATTGATATTTAATTTATTATTATTCTTCAATAATATGAATATAAAGAGTGCGGAGAGAATAAGGACAATTGTTCTCGGTTTCAATTAGTGTAAAACCATGTCTTTCATAAAGTTGAACTAGATTTTTATTATTTTCGCATTCTAATATAATGATCCTACCACCAATAAGGGCTTTTGCTTCTGATAAGACAGCATAAATCTCATTCAAGATTAACTTTAAAGAAATAGAGTTATTTATTATAGATGTGTTTTTCCCAATTTGACCAATAAGAAAAGCTTTAATTCTTTCAGCTTTTTTAGAAATTCCATCGAGTTGTTGTATTTTTGTTTTACTTATTTTTGCATTATCAAGAATAAGTTCTTTAAAGGATAAAGAGAAGTAAGCAAGAATTTCACCATTATCATTTAATATTAAATAGGTTCGTGCATTATTAGTTTGCTCAAATCTTATTGCTTTAGTAGAAGAAGTTAAAAATTTCTCAACATCACAATTTAAATTATTAGAAAAACTACTTAAGAGTTTAATTGTTGTTTCTTTATCAAACTCTTTTAGTAGTTTTCCAAGTTGGACAATCGTTGTTTTAATAACGCAATTCCTTGTCTATTTTCTGTTTCGTAATTCCGTTTTACTATTTTTATATGTCGAGGATAACTTAAAGCATTCTGTATAAGTTCAATAGACTGTTTGTCCTTAACAATAAAATTTTTGCTAAAAGAAGTCGTGGCCATAGATATCTCCTATGATTTTCTTTCCGGAAAATATAGCAATGTTGATTAGTATAAACAAAGATTAATTGTTTGAAAAATGAACTACAAGGAGGAGTAAAACTATCACTTAATTATTAAAAAACGACTATAGTGTGTAAATCGAACTCTACCTGCCATAACCGTTAAATTGAAAGTTACACGGTATAGCAGGTAAGATTTAGTGGTTACTTCCCGATACAGAAACTAGAGAAAATACGACCCAATAAGTCATCTGAGGTAAATTCACCGGTGATCTCACTTAATGCTTGCTGAGCCAGTCTTAACTCTTCTGCCAACAATTCACCGGATTTTGCATAAACCAGTTGTTCATGGCCTTGCTGTAAATGTTCTGCAGCGGTATTTAATGCCTGTAAGTGGCGGCGACGAGCCAAGAAACCACCTTCAGTATTACTATTAAAGCCCATTGCTTCTTTTAGGTGGGAACGAAGTAACTCAATACCCATTCCATCACGAGCAGATAAGCGGATCATCGGGTAGTTACCTTGTGCCGTGATCTCGGCATTCTCACCAGTTAAATCTGATTTGTTACGAATAACAGTAACAGGCAAGGTGTCTGGCAAACGTGCCATAAATTCAGGCCAGATATCTTCAGGCGCTGTTGCATCGGTTGTGGTGCTATCAACCATAAATAGCACTCTATCTGCTTGTTCAATCTCTTTCCAAGCTCGTTCAATACCAATGCGTTCAACCTCATCACTGGCCTCACGTAAGCCTGCAGTGTCGATAATATGCAAAGGCATACCATCAATATGAATATGCTCACGTAATACATCACGAGTTGTACCAGCAATATCCGTGACAATAGCCGCTTCTCGACCTGCTAATGCATTTAATAGGCTTGATTTACCCGCATTTGGACGACCCGCGATCACCACTTTCATTCCTTCTCGTAACAAGCTACCTTGGCGAGCTTGAGCACGAACATCATCTAATTCAGCAATAACGGTATTAAGTTTTCCTTCAATGATACCGTCAGAAAGAAAATCAATCTCTTCATCAGGGAAATCAATAGCCGCTTCAACATAGATACGTAGATGAGTTAACGACTCTACCATCTCGTTAATATGAGAGGAAAATGCACCTTGTAATGAATTAATTGCTGAACGTGCTGCTTGTTCTGAGCTAGCATCAATTAAATCAGCAATCGCTTCTGCTTGTGCTAAATCGAGTTTGTCATTTAAAAATGCACGTTCAGAAAATTCCCCAGGGTTTGCAATACGCACACCAGGAATTTGTAAAATACGTTTTAGTAATAAATCTAGAATAACGGGGCCGCCATGGCCTTGTAGTTCTAGAACATCTTCACCTGTAAATGAGTTCGGATTAGGGAAGAAAAGGGCGATACCCTGATCAAGTACTGAGTTGTCATCATTGCGAAATGGCAGATAATCAGCATAACGAGGTTTAGGCAACTTACCTAGAACGGTTTGTGCCACAAGAGCCGCTTTTGGGCCAGAAACGCGTAGGATACCAACACCGCCTCTTCCCGGAGGTGTGGCCTGAGCGACGATAGTATCAGTGCTATGCATGGTGTACTCGCTTAATCAAAATAATCATATCAATATAAAAAACAGAAGGCGGTCATTGTAGACCGCCTTCGCTATTTTATGTCACTTTCCTTTGAATGTAACCAAGGAAGAGGTTTTTCCTCATGTGACCTTATTTTTTGTCTCTGCTGTGTAAGCCACGTTTTTCCAGACCGCGGTAAATTAACTGCTGCTGGATAATGGTCACTAAGTTACTGACGATATAGTACAGAACCAGACCTGATGGGAACCACAGGAAGAATACAGTAAACACAACCGGCATAAAGGTCATGATTTTTTGTTGCATCGGATCAGTTACTGCTGTTGGAGACAGTTTCTGAATGACGAACATCGTTACACCCATTAATAATGGCAGGATGTAGTATGGGTCTTGCGCAGACAAGTCTTGGATCCATAACATAAATGGAGCATGACGTAATTCAACTGAGCCCATCAGCATGTAATACAACGCAAGGAAGATTGGCATCTGGATAATCAGTGGTAAACAACCACCCAGAGGATTCACTTTCTCTTGTTTGTATAACGCCATCATTTCTTGGCTCATACGTTGTTTGTCATCACCAATACGTTCACGCAGAGCAGCCAGTTTTGGTTGCAGTAAACGCATTTTCGCCATGGAGGTGTACTGCGCTTTGGTCAGCGGGTACATGATACCACGAACGATAAAGGTGATCATGATGATGGAGAAGCCCCAGTTACCGATAAAGCTGTGAAGGAATTTCAACAGTTTAAACAGTGGTTGAGAGATAAACCATAACCAACCGTAGTCTACAGACAGGTCTAAATGTGGCGCGATAGCGGACATTTCAGACTGAATTTCAGGGCCAACCCATAATGTAGAGGTGATGTCAGCTGTACTATTTGGTGCAATAGTGACAGGTGCTGATTTATAACCAATCAGAGCAATGGATTTGTTTTCTAAAGTAATTGAGTAGAAGTTATTGTTCTGACTATCTTTAGAAGGAACCCATGCTGTTGCGAAGTATTGTTGTAACATCGCAACCCAACCATTATTCGTGGTTAGAGATAAGTTTTTATCTTCGATATCACCAAAACTATATTTTTTATAGTTGGTTTCATCTGAGGAATATGCCGCACCACGATAAGTGTGTAGCGCAAAGTTGCTGCTACCAGTATCACGGCTTTCTGGCAATTTAACAGATTGTTTTAACTGACCGTAGAAGTTCATTGTCAGTGTTTTATCTGTTGTATTCTCAATTTTGTATTCAATACCGATATCGTACTGACCTTTTTTCAGAATAAAGGTTTTGACGAATTTTACGCCTTCTTCATTCACAAAAGTCATAGGTACACGTAATTCATCCTGATTTTCACCAAGTATGAATTCGTTTTTATCAGCAGTATAAACTGGGCGAGATTTCTGATCTGGACCATCTGGGCCAATTAAGCCGCTTTGAGCCTGATACAGGAATTGAGGTGTAGTTTCCAGTAAACGGAAAGGTGTCTGTGAATTAAGCTCGGCGGGATAGGCTAACAAATCAGCCTCATCGATTGTACCGCCCTGAGTATTGATACTAAGATCAAGTACATCAGTTTTTACGGTAATCAATTTTGCCTGCTCATTGCTGTTACCAGTTACAGCAAGACTATCACTACTTGGCATGTCCGCTTGTTGCGAGATCTGAGTAGTAGTGGTGGTGTTTTGTGAAACTTTATCACCCTCCCACTGCTGCCAGATCAGGAAAGAAACGAACAGCAAAGCGATGAATAGAAGATTGCGTTGCGAATCCATCGTTAATTTTCTCTGTTATCGTCGTTTTTTCTAGGTGGGACAGGATCATCACCACCTTCGTGTAAAGGGTGGCATTTTAATATGCGTTTCACTGTTAACCAACTACCTTTTATCATTCCAAACCTGCGCAATGCCTCAATTCCATAATGAGAGCACGTAGGATTAAAACGACAACGAGGCCCCAACAGAGGACTAATCCCCAGTTGATAGCCCCTAATCAGCAAGATCAGGACTTTTGAGCCAAGCGACAATGACGACGCCATAATTTACCCAACACTTCCGTCAATTGGTGGTTATCAAGTTCAGCAACCCCTTTTCTTACTAATAACACAAAATCCATCGGCGGTAATTCATGCTGATGTAAACGAAAGTATTCACGGGCTAATCGTTTAATACGATTGCGCTCATGAGCACGTTTAACGTTTTTCTTTGCGATTGTTAGACCGATGCGGGGATGCCCCAGCTCATTCTGGCGACCCAAAATAGTAACTTCTGGTGAACTCGCGCGTTGTGGCTGCTGGAAAACAAAATTGAAATGCTTGGGAGTTAACAAACGTAACTCCCTTGGAAAAGCGAGCTTAACCACGGAATGGTTAGCTTTTATTATTTCGAAGAAACGGTCAGACGAGAGCGGCCTTTCGCACGGCGGCGAGCCAGAACCTGACGACCATTTTTAGTGGCCATACGAGCGCGGAAGCCGTGGTTACGGTTGCGCTTCAGTACAGACGGTTGAAAAGTGCGTTTCATGGCGATTTCTACCTACTTAATATAATTACTGATTCAGCAAATGCGTTGACAGACAGGCGTGCAATAAATAAACAAACCGGTACTTCAATCGCAGCATCAATGATGGAAAGATGCGGGATTGTAATAAAATCACTCAAATGCGTCAATCAAGATGACGCTTTAAGTACCGATTTTTGTCGTCTTTTTTAGCAAACCCGATAATCAATCCTGACTTATGCGCAACGAGTACGCTTATTAGCGACCTAAAAGAGAGCCTTAATAAGTGACTTTGTTGGTACAAGCACGCAGGGTGCAAGATTATACGGACTCATGGTGAAAGCGCAAGGATCTTTGGTGGATCAAGTGAGAGATATTTGATCACTTACTATAAGAAGGAGAGATTTATGCAAAGAGAAAGTTATCCCCAATTGCTATTTATAGGGCGACTCAAGTACACTAGAACGCCTTTGCATATTTCATTTGGTGAATTATCACAAATCATCAAGCCTGTGGATAAAAACCATAAAAACTGTGCAAAAGAAAGAGGATCTTCGTTTCATTTTGCGATATGATCCCCCGTCACGATCAGAATAGCCAGTCTGCGATCGTGAATCACGATGTAAATAAATCGTTGTCACCAAGAGTTGTTCCTTATTAAGAATTGAAGAGGAACGATGTTGTGCACTTTGTGTTTAAGCACGCTGTGTTTAGCTACATTGTACAACTGCATTTTTCCTGTTTATTTTTTAGTCTTGTTTTTTTAGGGGAGTCCGCCGTGTCACTTTCGCTTTGGCAGCATTGTCTTGCCCGATTGCAGGATGAGTTACCTGCCACTGAATTTAGTATGTGGATACGTCCCTTGCAGGCAGAATTAAGCGATAATACGCTGGCGCTGTATGCACCTAATCGTTTTGTTTTAGATTGGGTAAGAGAAAAATACATTAATAATATCAACGCATTATTAGTGGATTTTTGTGGCTCTGAAGTCCCTTCTTTGCGTTTTGAAGTGGGTAATAAACCTGCATCGACACGTACACCGGAAAGTGTTCCTAAAGCTGTCGTACATCCGACAGTAAATACGGCACCTACGTATAGTCAGTCCGTTCGCCCTAGCTGGGATAATCAACCCGCGTCTCAACTGCCTGAGCTGAATTATCGCTCTAACGTTAACCCAAAACATAAGTTTGATAACTTTGTTGAAGGTAAGTCTAACCAGTTAGCGAGAGCTGCAGCAAGACAAGTTGCTGATAATCCTGGTGGTGCTTATAACCCACTCTTTTTATATGGTGGAACAGGGCTAGGTAAAACGCACTTGTTACACGCAGTGGGTAACAGCATTATGGAACGTAAAGCGAATGCAAAAGTCGTTTATATGCATTCTGAACGTTTCGTACAAGATATGGTAAAAGCGTTACAAAATAATGCGATAGAAGACTTTAAACGCTATTACCGTTCTGTGGATGCACTATTAATTGATGATATTCAATTTTTTGCCAATAAAGAGCGTTCACAAGAAGAATTTTTTCATACCTTTAATGCATTGTTAGAGGGTAATCAGCAAATTATTTTAACCTCAGACCGTTATCCTAAAGAGATTAATGGTGTTGAAGATAGATTAAAATCACGCTTTGGTTGGGGATTAACGGTGGCGATTGAACCACCAGAACTTGAAACCAGAGTAGCGATTTTGATGAAAAAAGCGGATGAAAATCAAATTCAGTTACCTGACGAAGTGGCCTTTTTTATTGCTAAAAGACTTCGTTCTAACGTCCGTGAGCTTGAAGGTGCATTAAACCGAGTGATTGCTAACGCGAATTTTACAGGTCGTGCGATTACTATCGACTTTGTACGTGAAGCATTACGTGATTTACTCGCTCTACAAGAAAAATTAGTCACTATCGATAATATTCAAAAAACAGTTGCTGAATATTATAAAATTAAAGTGGCCGATTTACTGTCGAAGCGGAGATCCCGATCGGTTGCCCGTCCGAGGCAAATGGCAATGGCGCTGGCAAAGGAACTCACAAACCACAGCTTGCCTGAAATCGGGGATGCCTTTGGTGGTCGTGATCATACAACTGTTCTTCATGCTTGTCGTAAAATAGAGCAATTGCGTGAAGAAAGTCACGATATCAAAGAAGATTTTTCTAACTTAATCAGAACATTATCATCCTAGCGCTATGAAATTTATCATTGAACGTGAACAGCTTCTTAAGCCGCTACAACAAGTGAGTGGCCCTTTGGGTGGTCGTCCTACCTTACCTATTTTAGGTAACTTATTGCTTAAGGTGACTGAAAACACCTTATCACTAACAGGAACTGACCTTGAAATGGAGATGGTGGCAAGAGTTAACCTCAGCCAATCTCATGAAATTGGCGCCACAACTGTTCCTGCGCGTAAGTTTTTTGATATTTGGCGTGGGTTACCTGAAGGCGCAGAAATTAGTGTTGAGCTTGATGGTGATCGCCTTTTAGTGCGCTCAGGTCGTAGCCGTTTTTCATTATCAACCTTACCAGCATCTGATTTTCCTAACTTAGATGATTGGCAAAGTGATGTTGAATTTACCTTGCCTCAAGCAACATTAAAACGCCTCATTGAATCCACTCAGTTTTCAATGGCACATCAAGATGTGCGTTATTACCTCAATGGTATGTTGTTTGAAACTGAAAATACAGAATTACGCACAGTTGCAACAGATGGGCACCGTTTAGCCGTATGTTCGATGGATATCGGGCAATCTTTACCGGGTCACTCGGTTATTGTTCCTCGTAAAGGTGTTATTGAATTAATGCGTCTACTGGATGGTGGTGGTGAAAGTTCACTACAACTGCAAATCGGTAGTAATAATATACGGGCGCATGTCGGTGATTTTATTTTTACCTCGAAGTTGGTTGATGGTCGTTTCCCTGACTATCGTCGTGTATTACCGAAAAACCCAAACAAAACAGTGACTGCGGGTTGTGATATTCTTAAACAGGCATTTTCTCGTGCTGCAATTTTATCCAATGAAAAATTCCGTGGTGTGCGTATAAACCTCACCAACGGTCAATTGAAAATTACAGCAAATAACCCTGAGCAAGAAGAAGCAGAAGAGATAGTTGATGTTCAATATCAAGGTGAAGAAATGGAAATTGGCTTTAATGTCAGTTATCTCCTTGATGTATTGAATACATTGAAATGTGAAGAAGTTAAGCTGTTACTAACTGATGCCGTTTCAAGTGTTCAAGTTGAAAATGTGGCGAGTTCTGCGGCTGCTTATGTTGTTATGCCAATGCGTTTATAATAGTCACTAACATGATTTTATCCCGTTTATTGATCCGCCATTTTAGAAATATCGAACAGGCGGATCTGCCATTAGCGGATGGCTTTAATTTTCTTGTTGGACCAAACGGGAGTGGTAAAACAAGTATACTTGAAGCGATTTACACCTTAGGACATGGACGAGCATTTCGTAGTTCTCAAGCAAATCGCGTGATCCAACATGATGAAAATGAATTTATTCTTCATGGGCGTTTAAGTGGGCTTAATGAAGAGAGCCGTGGCTATGCGATTGGATTGAGTAAAGATCGCGAAGGTAATAGCACGGTACGCATTGACGGAAGCGATGGTCATAAAATTGCAGAATTAGCCAAATTATTACCCATGCAATTAATTACACCTGAAGGTTTTACTTTACTGAATGGTGGACCTAAATATCGTCGCGCGTTTATCGATTGGGGTTGTTTTCATAATGAACCTCGATTTTTCGCTGCATGGTCGGATTTAAAACGTGTTTTAAAGCAACGTAATGCGGCACTAAGGCAAGCAACGTCTTATCGACAGCTAATGCCTTGGGATAAAGAACTTATCTTATTAACGCAACAGATAAGTGAATGGCGAGCTCAATATACCGAAGATATCGCTAAAGATATTGAAGAAACGTGTCGTCTGTTTTTACCAGAATTTTCGCTGAAAGTCAGTTTTCAGCGGGGCTGGGATAAAGAAACTGATTATGGTGAGTTGCTAGCACGTCAATTTGAACGTGATAAAATGTTAGCCTATACCTCACTTGGTGCTCATAAGGCAGATCTACGCATTAGAGCAAACGGCACGCCAGTAGAAGATATGTTGTCACGAGGTCAGCTCAAGCTATTGATGTGTGCTTTGAGACTGGCACAAGGTGAATATTTCACTCGTAAGAATGGGCAAAGATGCCTGTATCTGCTCGATGATTTTGCTTCCGAATTAGATGCAAGTCGGCGTCAGTTGTTAGCCGAGCGTCTAAAATCTACGCAAGCTCAGGTGTTTGTCAGTGCGATAACACAAGGGCAAGTGAAAGATATGCTAGATGTAAATAGCAGGCTATTTAGCGTAGAACGTGGCAAAATAGAGGTTAAACCATAGGAATAAAGCGAGAAACGTTGATGTCGAATACATATGACTCCTCAAGTATCAAAGTATTAAAAGGGCTGGATGCGGTGCGTAAGCGCCCGGGGATGTATATCGGGGATACAGATGATGGAACCGGTCTGCATCACATGGTCTTCGAGGTGGTCGACAACGCAATCGACGAAGCCCTCGCGGGTTTCTGTGATGAGATTATTGTCACTATCCATTCAGATAACTCCGTCTCTGTTCGAGATGATGGTCGTGGAATTCCAACCGGCATTCACCAAGAAGAGGGTGTTTCAGCAGCAGAAGTTATTATGACAGTTCTGCATGCTGGGGGTAAATTCGATGATAACTCCTATAAAGTCTCTGGTGGACTTCATGGTGTAGGGGTTTCTGTTGTTAATGCGTTGTCTGAAAAACTCGAACTGACTATTCATCGCGATGGAAAAATCCATCAGCAAATTTATCGTCATGGTGTACCTGATGATCGCTTAAAAGTGATTGGCGATACCGAAAAATCAGGAACATTTGTTCGTTTCTGGCCAAGTCTTGAAACCTTTAAGGGCGAGACTGAATTCCAGTATGAAATTTTAGCAAAACGTCTTCGTGAGTTGTCATTCTTAAACTCAGGCGTTTCTATCCGTTTAATTGATAAACGTGATAACCGTGAAGATCATTTCCACTACGAAGGCGGTATTAAGGCATTTGTTGAATACTTAAGCCGTAATAAAACGCCAATTCACCAAAATGTATTCTACTTCTCAACAGAGAAAGACAATATTGGTGTAGAAGTTGCGATGCTGTGGAATGATGGTTTCCAAGAGAATGTTTACTGCTTTACCAACAATATTCCACAACGTGATGGTGGTACACACTTAGTTGGTTTCCGTACTGCAATGACACGTACGTTAAACAACTATATGGATAAAGAAGGTTTTAATAAGAAATCGAAAATCAGTGCAACGGGTGATGATGCTCGTGAAGGTCTGATTGCGGTTGTCTCTGTTAAAGTACCTGATCCTAAATTCTCATCACAAACAAAAGATAAACTGGTTTCTTCTGAAGTTAAAACAGCAGTAGAAACGCTGATGAATGAGAAGCTGGTGGAATACCTGTTAGAAAATCCAAATGACGCCAAAATCGTTGTTGGAAAAATTATTGATGCTGCTCGTGCTCGTGAAGCTGCGCGTAAAGCGCGCGAGATGACTCGTCGTAAAGGTGCTTTAGATTTAGGTGGCTTACCAGGTAAATTAGCAGACTGTTCTGAACGTGATCCTGCTTTCTCTGAACTGTATTTAGTGGAAGGGGACTCTGCGGGCGGTTCTGCAAAACAGGGGCGTAACCGTAAAACGCAGGCTATTTTGCCGTTAAAAGGTAAAATCCTAAACGTTGAGAAAGCGCGTTTTGATAAAATGCTGGCGTCTCAAGAAGTAGCAACATTAATCACAGCATTAGGTTGTGGTATCGGTCGCGATGAATATAACCCAGATAAACTGCGTTATCACAGCATTATCATCATGACGGATGCCGACGTCGATGGTTCTCACATTCGTACTCTGCTACTGACATTCTTCTATCGTCAAATGCCAGAAATTATCGAGCGTGGTCATATCTTTATTGCTCAACCACCACTTTACAAAGTGAAGAAAGGGAAGCAAGAGCAATACATCAAAGATGATGACGCGATGGACGAATACCTGATGTCGATAGCACTTGATGGTGCAGCACTTTATATCAGTGAACATGCGCCAGCAATGCACGGTGAGCAACTTGAAAAACTGGTTGTTGATTACCATGCTGCACATAAAATTATTCGTCGTATGGAGCGTATTTATCCACTGAGTATGTTAAATAGCTTGGTGTATCACTCAACGCTCACAGAAGATGCGTTATCTGATAAAGCTAAAGTCGAAGAGTGGATGAGTGGCTTGGTTAACCGTCTAAATGAAGCGGAAGATCAAGGCAGTACTTATAGCTATACTATTGCTCAAAACGATGAAAATCGTCTATTCGAACCTGTATTACGTATTCGTACTTACGGTGTAGATACAGACTACAAATTGGATTATGACTTTATCCACAGTAGCGAATATCAACGTATTACCCATTTAGGTGACATTATTGGTAACCTAATTGAAGAGGGTGCGTTTATTGAGCGTGGAGAGCGTCGTCAGGTGATTTCAAGCTTTGAAGAAGCACTTGAGTGGCTAACGAAAGAATCTCGTCGTGGCCTTGCTGTACAGCGTTATAAAGGTCTTGGGGAAATGAACCCAGAACAATTATGGGAAACCACCATGAACCCAGATACACGCCGTATGATGCAAGTAACCGTTAAAGATGCGATTGCAACGGATGAGCTATTTACTACGTTAATGGGCGATGCGGTTGAACCTCGCCGTGCCTTTATCGAAGAGAATGCGCTGAAAGCGGCAAATATTGATATCTAATTACGTGTGATTTCATCACGAAAAATAAAAACCAGCTAATTTAATTAGCTGGTTTTTTTTATATTTATAGACGATATTTTATCGAAAGATTAACGCAGAATATTCAGCATACGGCGTAAAGGCTCTGCGGCACCCCATAACAATTGGTCACCGACAGTGAAGGCTGAAATAAATTCAGGGCCCATATTCAGTTTACGAATACGGCCTACAGGTGTGCTCAATGTACCTGTAACTGCGGCAGGTGTTAACTCTCTAATAGTCAATTCACGATCATTAGGAATGACTTTTACCCAGTCGTTATGGCTGGCAAGTAATTGTTCAATTTCAGCAACAGGTAAATCTTTTTTCAGTTTTAGAGTAAATGCTTGGCTATGGCAGCGTAATGCGCCAATACGAACACAAAGACCATCAACAGGGATAATATTTGAACCTGTGTTTAAAATCTTATTGGTTTCAGCTTGTCCTTTCCACTCTTCACGGCTCTGGCCGTTTTCTAATTGTTTATCAATCCAAGGGATCAAGCTACCTGCTAGAGGAACACCAAATTGCTCAGTTGGCATCGTACCACTGCGCGTAAAGTTAGTGACTTTACGTTCAATATCTAAGATGGCGGAAGCTGGGTTTTCAAGCTCTTTTACTACTTGATTATGTAGAGAACCCATTTGTGACAGTAGCTCTCTCATATGACGAGCGCCAGCCCCAGAAGCTGCTTGATAGGTGGAGACACTTGCCCATTCGACTAAGTTGTTCGTAAATAAACCCCCTAATGACATCAGCATTAAACTGACCGTACAGTTACCACCAACAAAAGCTTTGATGCCTTTGTTTAAGCTGTCTTGAATATGTTGACCGTTGACAGGATCGAGAATAATCACAGCATCATCATTCATACGTAATGCAGATGCGGCATCAATCCAGTAACCTTGCCAACCTGCTTGGCGCAGTTTTGGATAGATTTCATTGGTATAGTCACCACCTTGGCAACTAATAATAATATCGAGTGATGCTAGCGTATCAATATCATAAGCATCTTGCAGAGTGCTACGGTGATTACCATAAGCAGGTGCTGCTTCACCTAATTGAGATGTGGTGAAGAAAACAGGGTTTATCCCATCAAAATCACGTTCTTCAACCATTCTTTGCATTAAAACGGAGCCGACCATACCACGCCAGCCCACAAAACCAACATTTTTCATTGTAATTACCCTGTCTTTGTCTGTAGGAATAGTGAGAGACCTCACACTAACCTGACAAAATATAGAGATAGGTGCAAGTGAATTTATTGATTATTTACCAAAGAATTAGAAGTGTTTCTTATAGTCTTCGTAGAGTTAACAAAAGAAAGCCACAGAACGAACAAATATCAATGAGTTGTTAAAAAAGAAAATAGGTTCGCCATAAAAATGTAAGAATATTCTGTTATATCTTATTTTGTTTTTTTGGATAAACAAAAATATATTCTTGTTTAAGAAAATAGAGTAAAAATAGAAAAATGTAAAATAGTGTAATATATAAGAAAAACGTATTTACTTAGAGGTCACTCCAAGCTTTATACTAAATGCTACTGTTTAATAGATGATGTATTTTCATAAATAAAAAATAATGATGAAGGTTCTTCATTTTATTTGAATTTTATTTTACCGCTTATTAAGTGGTGTTAGGAGGCGAAATGGATATATCAACAGTCATTCCATTATCTACGTACTACTCGTATTTAAAACGGTTTGTGATTTCACCAACCACGATGGGTACTATCGCGCCTTCATCTCGTTGGTTATGTTATGAAATGCTGGATAAACTCAATTGGCAACAGGACATTCAAGTTGCTGAATTAGGTGCTGGCACAGGGGTTATTACCCAACAAATTTTAAAAAGAATGTCGGTGAGTTCCTCATTAGATGTTTTTGAAATAGAACCTAGTTTTGCAACAGAATTAGATAAAATCGATGATAATCGATTAAAGGTTTACACTGCATCTGCGGAGAAATTAGACAGTCATTATAATATGATTATTTCAGGATTACCTTTTTTATCTATACCAAAGAAAACAGGCTTAAGAATTTTAAAACGAGTGCATAAAGAGTTATTAAAAACACAAGGTTGTTTTGTGTTATTTCAATATACTACTCGATATGAAAAAACGTTATCTCGTTATTTTCATTTAGAAAAGAAATTAGTCTTGCTTAATGTTCCTCCTGCTTGGGTTTATTATTGCACGCCTAAAAATAATATAGGGTAAATGTAAGGCTTGCTCGCTTTTTATATTGCAAATAACAAATAAGAATAGATGTTATTTATTTAGATAAAGTTTGAGCAAGCAAGATAATACTCTTTTCAATTTCATTTGGATTATGAGCAGCATATCCTAATAAAACACCTTTCTTTGGATATATTTGAATACAGTAACGCGCCAAAGGCTGTATGGCTAATCCTATTTCTCGCGCTTTTTTAACGACATATTCTTCTGTATAACCTGATTTTAGCCAGCAGACAATATGGATGCCCGAATCCGTGGGCTCAACATGAAAAACATGAGATAAATGTGTTTTTATAGCATTAGTTAACACTTGATAACGTTCATAGCAGGTTTTTCTTATTCTTCTTACATGGCGGGCGTAATGCCCTTGAGACATAAATAGCGCTAATGTTGCTTGTTCTAGAAAACCTGAATGTGAATCGGTGTAGTATTTAGCGACTTTAAAGGCTTCGATTAAGGCTTGAGGTACGACTAAAAAACCTAAACGAAATCCGGGATACATCATTTTTGAAAATGTTCCAGCATAGATAACTCGCTGATATTTATCTAACCCTTGTAGGGATTGGATAGGTTTAGTGTGATAGCGAAACTCATTGTTATAGTCATCTTCAAAGATCCATACATTATTGGATGATGCCCACTCTAACAACGCAATACGGCGTGAAAGTGAGAGCGTATTGCCCAAAGGGAATTGATGAGAAGGTGTGGTAAAAACAAGTTTTGCTTCAGGGCACTGCGCTATTCCTTGAGAAATATCCATTCCATCAATATCTGAACTTATTGGATGTGGTTTTATACCATAAGAAGTGAAGATACCCCGTGCACTGTCATAACCAGGATCATCTAGCCAAATGGTATCTCCCTCTTGTAATAGTACTCTAGTGGTGAGATTTATCGCTTGCTGCGTACCATTTACAATAATGATTTGCTCAGGCTGACAAGAGAGCCCTCGAGTTGATTGAACATATTGGCATATCATCTCTTTTAAAGGAGTGTAGCCTGTTGGCGAATTAAATGTTGCGAGTGCTTTTTTTGATTGTCGCCAAACTCGCCCTAATAATCTTCCCCAAAGTTCATGAGGAAAAAGATCCACACAGCCAACGCCAACATGAAATATAGGACTGCTATTGATATTGGGTTGTGACTGTTGCCAAAAAGCGTGTGCTTTTTGCATATTGGGGTTTAGTGTTTCTAATGGGTTTTTGATGTGTGATGAAGAAATAGAGCGGATGGTTTTGGCCCACTTATCCGAAATAATGGCATCTGGGATTGTATTTGCAACAAAAGTTCCTGCACCACGACGAGTAAATAAATAACCTTCATCAATTAAACGTTCAAAGCCTGCAATAACAGAGTTACGAGAAATCGACATCATTTCGGCTAATGTGCGACTTGATGGTAGACGGCTACCTGATGTTAAGCGCCCATCTAAAATCGCCTTTCTAATCGCGTGATAAACCTGAGAACCAATGGGTCCTTCTTCTAAAACAAGATTAGGGAAATACGCAGTTTTTTTCTGTTTCATAAAGTGGATCCTATAAAAACACAAAAAGTGTACCTTATTGAGAACCAAAATTAAACGTACCATGACCACGATTAAAGGCAGGTGATACTTTTTTATAGCATTGATGAAAGTAGAAGGAAGTGAAGAGATGAGCACAACACCAATAACTGTTTCAATCCAGTTTGTTGAGCAAGAGCATTATGCTCAATGGTTGCCACATTGGTTAAGTTATCAAGCATTTTATAAAGTTGAGTTATCAGAAGAGATAACATTAAAAACATGGGCACGTTTTTTTGATGAAAAAGAACCTGTTTATTGTGCCGTAGCAATGGAAGGTGAAAAGGTATTGGGTTTTGTTCATTATCTTTTTCATCGTTCAACATGGGCTGAAAGTGATTTTTGTTATTTAGAAGATTTATTTGTTTCACCAGATACACGTGGTCGCCATGTAGGTAAGCAACTTATTGAGTTTGTTCATCAACAAGCAAAACAGCGTGATTGTGCTCGTCTATATTGGCATACACAGGAAACTAATTTACGTGGTCAGCGCTTATATAATTGGGTAGCAGAAAAACCGGGGGTGATTGAATACCGTATGGCGCTATAAAAGAATGTTAGATAGGACAGGCCGGGTATAAAAGAGATGGCGATATTTACCATCTCTTTTCTGAGTTAGGGTTATTTATTTGATTTTGGGTTAATTAAACTCTTGTTGGCAATAAAACTCATTGCCAACTTTTTTTGCTTCTTCACAAGCCTGTTTCATTAATTCATCTGCTTTTTGCTTGTTAGGCTCAATAATATGATATTGGGCAGAGAACATAAAAGAAGCCATTGCTTGAGCGAATCCTTCAAAAGTCATTTCATTAGCTTTTGCAAACCACATATTCGCTTTTTCAGTATCTACAGGCACATTGCCAACCCCACTATAAAGAACACCTAACCAAATCGGAGCGTAAACAAGCTCTGGTTGATGAATCGCTGCGACTTCTTCTAATAATACAATCGCTTTTTTGTGATCTGTTTCTCCAGATAATGGCGCAATAAGAGCTGTTGCTAAACTTATTTTTCCTCTTATGCTTCCTTTATTTACTGCGAGAGTAGCTAATTTTTTTGCTTCGATATAATTATTTTTAAAATAAGGGTCGGCATTAAATAAGTAAATATCAGCAAGCAGTGCGTAGGCATCGGCATAATCATTTTTTATTGCTTCATTTGCCCACAATTGTGCATTAAGAAGGTTTTTTTCTACACCGGCTCCCATCGAATACATTTCAGCTAATTGATATTGAGCTTGTGCATTATGGTTTAGTGCTTCTTTGCGAGTATCTTCAAATTTTCTTTTATCTTGCTCTTCAAAATTAGCATGTAAAGAAAACGAGCAAACAAGAGTAAGTAGGCTGATAAGAGTCGAAATATATTTAATAAATGTCATGTAGAGTACCGTTTGTAATGATTTTGAAAATCTTACCAATAATAATGGTATAAAAGCAGTTAATTTCTTCGACTTAATCATATGAATAATATTGGGAGAGCCAAAATGGCTATTGATCTTAGCAATCTAGTGACTGAAAGTAGGAATCATGACAGTGAGAATATCGATACGCTTTCAACGTTGGATATGCTAAGTGTCATTAATAATGAAGATAAAAAAGTACCATTAGCCGTCGAAAAAACGTTACCTGAGATTGTTCAATTAGTTGATAAAGTTGCGACCGCTTTTTCTCAAGGTGGTCGTCTTATTTATTGTGGCGCTGGTACGTCGGGGCGATTAGGGATTTTAGATGCCAGTGAATGCCCGCCAACCTACGGTACTCCTCATGAAATGGTGGTTGGTTTAATTGCGGGTGGGCATAAAGCGATTTTACAAGCTGTCGAGAATGCAGAAGATAATGCGCAATTGGGTGAAGAGGATTTACGCCAACTTAATTTTAATGAGCAAGATATCTTAGTGGGTATTGCGGCAAGTGGTAGAACGCCTTATGTGATGGGCGCTTTACAGTATGCAAAATCACTCGGGGCAATAACGGGAGCGATTAGTTGTAATCCTGAAAGCCCGATTGCCAAACTTGCTGATATTGCTATTACACCAGTTGTGGGTGCTGAAGTGATAACCGGATCATCACGTATGAAAGCGGGTACAGCACAAAAACTTATCTTAAATATGATAACCACAGGTGCGATGATAAAGATTGGCAAGGTATTTGGTAATTTAATGGTGGATGTTGAAGCGACCAATGCCAAATTGGTTGAACGCCAAATTCGTATTGTGATGCAAGCAACCGAGTGTGAAAGAACTATCGCTGAAGAAGCGTTATCACAATGTCATCGTCATTGTAAAACGGCAATTTTAATGATCCTAGCAAATGTAGATGCACCGCAAGCCACACAGATGCTTAATCAAAACAAAGGATTTATTAGAAAGGCATTGGGTGAGTGATTTTCATTTATTAAATAGAGAGTTAAATTTTATTCTTGATTAAAGCCAGCAAATACAAGGTATCTACTGGCTTGGTGATGGGTTGTAAACAGCTAAGAAATCTTACTAATTATTTTTCAATGTGTTATATGGAATGTGTTTTTTAAGCTCTCTTTTCTCCAGAATCCGAAAACTGTTAAAAGTCACATTTAGGATATTGAGGTTCGTTTTAGTACAAAACAGGCATTATTATCTTTGGTATATGTGTTTGTATTTTTTCTATTTTCTTGAAACTGAGTAGCATCTGAGCCTGATTGTTTCCATGTTGGCCAGTCAGACACAGTTTTACTTGCTTCAGTGAGGTATTCGAATAAATCTGGCTGATTATCTATTGACATTTTAATTTCTCCGTAACGATTTTGTTTAAACTGTCTGCTGCTTTGAGTTCTTTTTCAATATAAGAAGAAGGTAGCATTTGTATGCGGAG
Source organism: Proteus sp. G2669 (assembly GCF_009915245.1). Lineage (NCBI taxonomy): Bacteria > Pseudomonadati > Pseudomonadota > Gammaproteobacteria > Enterobacterales > Morganellaceae > Proteus > Proteus sp. G2669. The sequence goes on from NZ_JAABLX010000012.1 coordinate 92,358, forward strand.
TCTACCATTTTTTCTTTCCCACCTTACAGCTGTTCCATCACTCTCTTTTCTTATTACTTTATAACCAGTTCCTAAATTTATTGAAAAAAGATTGAAAAAACATCTTGGTCCAACACCAACAAAAGGTTCAAATATAACTTTTGTTGAGTTCTCGGTATTTTTACTATTTTCCGAGGACTCAATAGAGTCTTTATGAAATAATAAAGCTTTACTTTTAGGATAAGGTTCTATATAGAAAACTTTCTCAATGCCACTTGCTACGATGTGTTTTGCACAATTATGACAAGGGAATGTTGTACAGTAAAGTGTTGTTTTATATGTATTTATCTCACTTCTTGCACACGATAATATGGCTTCCATTTCAGCATGTACTACTCTACCATATTCGGTGATATCTTTTATTTTACTATTCTGTAGAGTTTTAAGTACTAGATCTGATATTTTTTCTTTATGTTTTTTAAATATTTTATCGTTTGTTTTATCAATCTGTTCAGATAGTTTATTTATTATATCTGCAATAATGTTTTTTTTCTCATCCGCATTAGAATCATACCCTATAGTATAATCCCTCCCACCATCAATATCTTGTATTTTATCATTAATGATTTCAGGCCAATATAAACCTCCACCAAAAGAAGGTATATCGTTAGCACCGGTAGTCAATATCATTTTATTTTTTGTTAAAACGGCTCCAACTTGACGAGAGAGATCAGCAGATCTTAATGATGCAGAATAAGCCATCGACATTGCGTATTCATCAAAGGTTGGGCTTATATTAGGTTTTCCAAAAATCAAGTCAAAAAAACGCCAAAGGTGGTTGGTCACTCTATCGTAATTATTTCCATGATTAATAAAAAAATCGGCAAGTTCATATGTGTCTCTAGTATGTTGTCCCCATTTATCACCCTCATGTGCATCTCTTTTGATCAACTCATTAGCTTCTTTTTCAGAAACAGATTTATGGTTAATAAGAAAATCTCTTCTTCTATCTTCATCAGAGTAAACTCCAATTAAATAAAATCCATTAGTATATATATCTCTTAATAAGTTAACCTCATCAGGATGTTTTAATGAATGAATAATATAAGCTTTTCTAGGCTTTGGTTTTGGAAGTCCTGATATTTCTTTTTCTCGATTACTACTGATTATGGCTGATGCTGCCATGGAAAGAATGGCATTATTTTTACTTTTTTCTCTAAGTTCATTTCCAGCAGTCATTAAATTATTTATATTTTTATAGTTTTCATCACATTTTTTTGTCGAATTTAATTTATTTATTATGTCTGAAGATATCCTTATTTCCATGACATCATAAGAGTATGTTAAAAACATCTCTTTAATAGAACTCTTTATTTGATCAAGGTTTGTGCCAATAGCTCCAACCAAACCAATAATAACCTCTGGATCATTATCCTGACCTTTGATTAACTCCGCACTTTTTATTTCCATTTTAATTATTACCTTAAATTTTGATACTATTTTATGATTTTTTTATCTCTTTATGAAGATAAAAAAATAAAATATGTTTAATGTGTCACATGGAAATTTAATAATATTGATTATGTTAAATTGATCTAGTTAATTATTTTAAAATAAAAATATTATTATAGTATCCTACTGGCTTCTAAATATAGAATCTAATAAAGACATTTAATGTTATAATTATATTAATTAGTTATTTATAAAAAAATAAATTGAAAACATTTCATGAATAAAGCATGTATCTATAATGTAAGTTATTATTTTGTTATTAAATAAATTTATTATATTTTCCTAATCTCTATTATCCTTGATTTAATTTTTTATTCATAAGATTATGTGCAATTGTGACTCACTCTGCAATCCTCTGATAACAAAAAAGCCAGCAAATACAAGGTATCTACTGGCTTAATGATGGCTTGGTGATGGGTTGTAAACAGCTAAGAAATCTTACTCAATGTTTTGGATCTGCTCGCGCATTTGTTCAATTAAAACTTTTAATTCAATGGCTGAATTAGTGACTTCTGTATTAATTGATTTTGAGGCTAACGTATTAGATTCACGGTTAAATTCTTGCATCATAAAATCAAGACGACGACCTACCGCTTCCTTTTTCACAAGAATTTTGCGTGTTTCTTTAACGTGAGCTTCTAATCTATCAAGCTCTTCAGCAACATCTAAACGTTGCGCTAACATCACTAACTCTTGCTCTAAGCGATTATTATCAATTTGAACTAGAGCTTCTTCTAATTTGTTGGTTAAGCGTTCACGTTGCCATTGTAAAACTTCTGGCATTTGTGCTCTTACCTTAACAACTTCTTCGCAAACGGCATCTAAACGCTGTTCGATAAGTACTTTTAGTGATTGCCCTTCAGCTTCACGGCTTGCAATAAATGCGTCAATTGCTAAATCTAATTCAGCTAAAAGCTCAGTACCAATGGCATCTAAATCTTGCTCTTGTGCTGAGATAACACCTGGCCAACGTAAAATATCAAATGGGCTGATAGTGCCTTCATGGCTGTGGCTTTTTACCCAGTTGGCAGAAACAATCAGTTGTTTTGCCAAATTTTCATCAAGATTAAGTTCACCTTGAAAACGAGCGTTAAGATCAAAGCGTAAATTACATTCAATTTTACCACGGGTTAAGCGATTACGTAGACGTTCACGAATAACGGGTTCTAAACTACGTAATTGCTCAGGTAAACGAATATAAGTTTCAAGGTAACGTTGGTTTACGGAACGCAGTTCCCATGCAGCGCTACCCCAGTCTTTTTTGATGTCTCGGCGAGCAAAAGCGGTCATGCTACGGATCATAATAGGGTCTCAATAGTGTAAAAGATGATACGATTATAACCCTAGGCATCGATACAGGATAGGCATAAGCCATTTTAGGTCGTATAATGCGCCCCCAATATGTCAGAGAAAGCGGAGATAACACCATGCGTCCAGCAGACAGACAAGCAGACCAAGTACGTCCTATTACCATAACTCGCCATTATACAAAACATGCTGAAGGTTCTGTATTAGTTGAGTTTGGTGATACTAAAGTCTTGTGTAACGCCACTGTAGAAGACGGTGTACCACGTTTTCTTAAAGGACAAGGGCAAGGATGGGTGACCGCAGAATACGGTATGCTGCCTCGTGCAACCAATAGCCGTAATGCACGCGAAGCGGCTCGCGGTAAACAAACCGGCCGCACTATGGAAATTCAGCGTTTAATTGCTCGTTCATTACGTGCAGCGGTTGATTTAAAAGCATTGGGTGAATATACCATCACTGTTGATTGTGATGTTATTCAAGCTGATGGTGGTACACGTACTGCGTCTATCTCTGGTGCTTGCGTAGCATTAGTTGATGCATTAAATAAAATGGTTGAAGAAGGTAAGCTGAAAAAAAGCCCCCTAAAATCAATGGTAGCCGCAGTTTCTGTGGGTATTGTTGATGGTGAACCATTATGCGATCTTGAATATGTTGAAGATTCTGCAGCAGAAACTGATATGAATGTGGTGATGATTGATGATGGTCGTATGATTGAAGTTCAAGGTACGGCAGAAGGCGCCCCATTTAGCCATGAAGAATTACTTGCTTTACTCGCCCTAGCGAAGGGGGGATTAGAGAAGATATTTGAAGCGCAAAAAGAGGCGCTTAAGCAATAGATTTTATATTTAAGGCGACTGAGAAGTCGCCTTTTTTATGCCTAAAATTTGTCATCAAGTAACGTAGAGAGGAGAAAAAAATGAAAGCCTACCAACGCCGCTTTATCGAACTAGCATTAGCAAAAAATGTGCTGAAATTTGGTGAGTTCACACTAAAATCAGGACGAGTGAGTCCTTACTTTTTTAATGCCGGTTTATTTAATACAGGGCGTGATTTGGCTTTACTGGGGCAATTCTATGCGCAAACATTATTAGATAATAATGTGCCTTGTGACGTGTTGTTTGGGCCTGCTTATAAAGGTATCCCCATTGCAACTACAACGGCAGTCGCATTAGTTGAACATCATGATATTGATATTCCTTATTGCTTTAATCGTAAGGAAGCGAAAGATCATGGTGAAGGGGGAACATTAGTAGGAAGTCCTTTAAAAGGTGATGTTGTGATTGTTGATGATGTTATCACAGCAGGTACAGCTATTCGTGAATCAATGGAAATTATTAAACAGCATGATGCAACGCTTTCTGCTGTGTTATTAAGCTTGGATAGACAAGAGAAAGGGCGAGAAGAACTTTCTGCAATACAAGAGTTAAAACGTGACTATCAATGCCAAGTGTATTCGATTATTACTCTAGATGATTTAATTAACTACCTAAGTGAGAGTGAAACGTTATCTGAGCATTTACCTGCAGTTAAAGCTTATCGTGAGCGCTATGGCGTTAATTAATAAAGTTAAAATACGATAAATAAATGGTTGATTATAGGTAAAAAAAAGCCCTCGCCCAATAATGGGCGGGGTGAGTAGTACAATGAATCTTCTGTGATAATTACCACAGATATTGAAATATAAAAAGGACTTTTACAGCAGGGGCAAAGCGATTCGCTAATGCCACAATGTAGGAATTGCACAAATGCCATTCCTGATAAATACATTGAGGTACTTATGTACCAGAGGACGCATGTTAACACAAATAAGAAAAAAACGGCATATATGTCAATTTCAAATTCTTGAGTTAAATCACGAGTCCATCATTTCATTGTAATTGTGCCAATATTAATGGCCAGCGAGCTTCAAATTCCAGGGTCGGTTGATAACGAAATTCAGTACGCACAAAACGCGCTAACATACCTTCACAAAAAGCGAGTAGTTGTGAAGCAAGTAAGGCTTCATCATGTAAAAATGCACTACCTTCACGAATTTTTCGCTCTTTGATAACTTGTCGAAGCTGAACTTCAATACGCTCATAAAGTTGATTTATGCGGCCTTGTAATCTGTCTTGCTCAAACATCAAAGCATGACCCGTTAAAATACGGGATAGCCCTGGATTTTTTTCAGCAAAACCGAGGATCAAGATGAGAATTAAGCGAATTCTGGCTATTGTTTCTTTTTCATCTTTTAAGATCAAATTAATACGAGAAACTAAGCTATCTTCGATAAACTCAATCAAACTATCAAACATTTTTGTCTTACTTGGGAAATGTCGATAGAGTGCCGCTTCAGATACGCCGACAGTTGCAGCTAGTTTTGCCGTTGTAATGCGTTGGCTACCATCACTTGACTCTAACATTTGAGCAAGTGATTGTAAGATTTCATCCCGTCTATTTCTTTTCTTTTTGGTTTCTTTTTCTTCTGCCATGACTGATAAGGCCCCTGCTAAAAGCAAAACAAATCAGTAAACCTTTGCACTCAAATTTTAAGTGCAAAGGGAGTGATATCGTCATTGATATAATTAATGCAAGACGTCGTTATTATTGGCGGCCGGAGTGACCAAAGCCACCGCTACCACGTTCCGTTGCGGTAAAATCTTCAACAATATTAAATTCAGCTTGAACGACAGGTACGATAACCATCTGAGCAATACGCTCGCCTGGTTCGATGGTGAACGCCTTCTGCCCACGATTCCAAACTGACACCATCAATTGACCTTGGTAGTCAGAATCAATCAGTCCAACTAAGTTACCTAATACAACACCGTGTTTATGGCCCAAGCCTGAACGAGGAAGCACCATTGCTGCTAAACCTTCATCGGCAATATGTACAGCGAGACCTGTCGGTAATAATTCAGTTTGCCCTGGTTCAAGTACCAATGGTGCATCAAGGCAAGCACGTAAATCTAAACCAGCAGAGCCTGTTGTGGCATAAGCAGGAAGTGGATATTCTTGACCAATACGAGCATCAAGAATTTTAACATCAATTTTTTTCATCATAGTGTTTGGCTATCTCGTCAAGTAGGCGATGGCTAAGTTGTGCTTTACTACTGTGTGGTAAACGCGTTTCTCCATTAGCCCAAATAAGGTGTAATGCATTGTTGTCACTGTTAAAGCCTTGATTTTCTAATGAAACATCATTGGCACAGATTAAATCGAGCTGTTTCTGTTCTCGTTTTTTGCGGGCATATTCTTCCACATTCTGGGTTTCGGCTGCAAATCCAACAACAAAAGGACGGTGCTCAATCATTTTTCCGACACTGGCGACAATATCGGGGTTTTTTACCATAGTGATGGTGACTTCATCACCTTGTTTTTTAATTTTTTCAGTCGCAATAAGTTTAGCGCGATAATCTGCAACGGCTGCACAACCAATAAAAATATCTTGTGAAGGCGCTAGCATCATCACTTGTTCATACATGTCTTGTGCGCTTTCAACGTCGATACGTTTAACACAAGCGGGTGTCGGTAATGTGACAGGGCCTGCGATAAGTGTGACATCAGCTCCACGTAGTGCGGCTGCTTGTGCAATTGCAAAGCCCATTTTTCCAGAGCTATGGTTGCTGATAAAACGTACCGGATCTAGCGCTTCACGAGTAGGCCCTGCGGTGATTGTAATTTTTTTACCCGCCAAATCTTGTTGCTGTAAAGTAAGTTGTTTTTCAGCTAATGCGACGAGCTCTAAAGGATCGAGCATTCGTCCCGGCCCTACATCACCACAAGCTTGACTACCAGAGTCAGGCCCCCAAATTAAACAGCCACGTTGCTCTAAAGCGGATAAATTTTCTTGTGTAATTGTGGCTCTGTACATTTGCTGGTTCATTGCTGGAGCAATGGCAATCGGTGCGCTACTCGCTAAACAGAGTGTGGTGAGTAAATCATTTGCCATACCCACTCGCAAACGTGCAATAAGATCGGCAGTAGCGGGTGCAAGTAGAATTAAATCAGCCCATTTGCCTAATTCAATATGCCCCATAGCGGCTTCTGCTGCAGGATCAAGTAAGTCATCTGCTACAGGGAAGCCAGAAACGGCTTGTAATGATAATGGTGTGACAAAAGCATGTGCCGCAGGTGTCATTACAACACGGACAATAGCACCTTTATCACGTAAACGGCGGACAAGTTCAGGTGCTTTATAGGCCGCAATACCACCACTAATACCAAGAATAATCTTTTTGTTGTGAAGTGTAGTCATGATGAAATGCCTAAGTACATAAATAATTGTCCGCAATTTTACCACAAGGTATCCGTGAATTCGGAATTCTATGTAACTTCATGTTTTATTGATTAAATTTTTGTGGGTCATCTCGCACAATTTTGATATGTGTCTTTTTCATACAATATAAGCAGTTTATAGTAAATTGACTGTATAAAACAACAGTTGTTTTATGATTGGCGTTTTATGATGTGCAATGAAAAAACAATAATGCGATTAATGTAAATAAAATCAATTACTAACCCTAAAACCTTTACTTAATAAGGAGCCCAAGGATGGAAAATCAATCGGTTAGTGCGCTTTTACCCAGAGAGAAATTGTTACTTTATGGCGTGGGATCCCTTTCGGATATTGAGTTACTTGCGCTTTTTTTACGTACCGGCACTTATGAAAAATCTGTATTAGAATTGGCGGCTTTTTTACTTAAAGAGTGTGGTTCTCTTTATCATGTTATTAATGCTGATTATGAAACGTTAGGGCGCTTTAAAGGTGTAGGGATCGGTAAATTTACCCAGCTACAAGCGATTAATGAGATGGCACAGCGCTTTTCCACAACACAATTTATGTATAAAAATGTATTATCTTCTTCAGAAGATACAAAGCATTACTTACAAAAATTATTGCATTGGCGAGACAGAGAAGTGTTTGTGGTACTGTTTCTTGATAATCAAAATCAATTGATTGCATTTGAAGAGATGTTTAAAGGTACAATTAATCGAGTAGAAGTTCATCCCAGAGAAATTGTTCGTCAATCAATAAAAAAGAATGCAACATCTATTATTCTTGCTCATAATCACCCTTCTGGTATTTGCGAACCAAGTCTCGCAGATAAAGAAATAACAGAAAAAATTTTTGCTGCTTGTCAATTAGTGGGCGTAAATGTACTGGATCACCTTGTGATAGGGCATGATAATTGTGTTTCTTTCGCAGAACGAGGTTGGTTGTAGCAAATATTTTTGTAATTATTGTCAATCTTTATTTGTACGGGTCTTGAGCGTTGAGGCCATTGGGCGTATACTACGCCACCTTTGAGGATCTTGGGTTTGGCGAGAAGAGCCTATCTCAGCAAGTTTTTTCTGAGGTGTTTACACAGTTTTTCAATCGTTAAAAGTTGCTGAGATGGGCTCCAAAGCCTGACGAGGCGGTCAAACCTGATATTAAAGCTCGAGCTGATTAGATTTTTGGAGAATAGACATGTCCCGAGTCTGCCAAGTTACCGGCAAGCGTCCTGTGAGTGGAAACAACCGCTCTCACGCATTAAACGCGACTAAACGCCGTTTTCTGCCAAACCTGCACTCTCACCGTTTCTGGGTTGAGTCTGAGAAACGTTTCGTAACTCTGCGTGTATCTGCTAAAGGTATGCGTGTGATTGATAAGAAAGGCATCGAATCTGTATTAGCAGATTTACGTGCCCGTGGTGAGAAGTTCTAAGGAGCTGAAAAATGGCTAAAGGTATTCGCGAGAAAATTAAACTCGTCTCTTCTGCTGGTACAGGTCACTTCTATACCACTACGAAGAACAAACGCACTATGCCAGAAAAACTGGAAATGAAAAAATTCGATCCAGTTGTTCGTCAACATGTGCTTTATAAAGAAGCTAAAATTAAATAATTTTAGTTTTCTTAAAAAACCCGACCTTAGTGTCGGGTTTTTTGTTATCTGAAGCCTGCTAAGTATAACAAAGTAAAGCTATTGTGATCTTCGCTCGCTCTTTAGTTATACTGTGGCTCTTTTTGAATCATCAGGTGAATGGATTGCGGATGAGTAAGTCAGTGTTATCAATATTACATACAGAATCATCTTGTGGGTGGGGTGGTCAGGAAATTCGTATACTGACAGAAGCTCAAGGCATGATCCATAGAGGGCATAAAGTTGCACTGGTGTGCTGCCCAACATCTAAAATTGCTAAAGCAGCACCTGATTATGGCATTGATGTTTTTACATTACCTATTGAAAAAAAACGTCTCTCTGCATTAAAAGCACTCCGTCAGTGGCTGAAATTACATCATCAACAATTTGATGTTATTAATACTCACAGCTCTACCGATGCATGGCTAGTAGCTGTTTCTTGTGCCACATTACGCCATTCACCCGTTGTTGTCCGAACTCGTCATGTTTCTACTGATGTTTCTCGTTCACTACCTACTCGCTGGCTCTATCTTTCATCTAGTGCCCATGTTGTGACAACAGGTGAGAAATTACGTCATACACTGCATCAACATAATCGATTTCCGTTAGAAAAAATGACATCAGTACCTACTGGTATTGATTTGCAACGTTTTTTTCCACAGGATAAACAGCATGCCAGAGCGAAAATAGGTATCCCTAATAAACCAACATTAGGGATAGTGGCGACTATGCGAGTGTGGAAAGGGCATAAATATTTAGTTGAAGCATGGAAATCATTACATCAGCAGTTTCCCGATTGGCAATTAATTTTTGTCGGTGATGGACCTCAGCGTAAAAATTTAGAGCCAATGGTTGAAAATGCGGGATTAGCGCAAAGTATTTTCTTTTTAGGTAATCGTAATGATGTGCCTGATTGTTTAAATGCAATGGATCTCTTTGCATTACCTTCTTTTGGTAATGAAGGTGTACCTCAAGGCATTATGCAAGCAATGGCTTGTGGTTTACCTGTTGTTTCTACAACGGTGGGAGCTATTAGCGAAGCTGTTATTGATGGTAAAACGGGTTTTACATTGGCGCCGCAAGAACAAGAAGCACTAACAAGCCATTTAGCTAAATTAATGGGCTCAGAACAATTACGTGAACAGATGGGAAAAGCCGCGCTTGAACATGCTGTTTCACGATTTGGCTTGGATAATATGCTAGATAAGATGGAAAGGATCTTTATTCAGGCAATTAACGATAAAAATAAATCAGTATGATTAATGTTGATAATAAAGTCGTGAAACGATTATCTCTACTCATCATACTTTAAGTTGTCGTATGGTTGACTACATTTATTCGTACTAGGTACACCTTGAATGACTTAGAGTCTCTATTATAACTTAGTGTATTCATCTTATTGATGAATATTTGTAATACTTTTTAGTGTATAGTCTGAGAAGTAAATGTATCATTTAAGCCAAATAAAAAGCATATGGATCCAAATAATATATTGGTTATAGCGATAGCCCGTTTCGGTGATACATTACTTATCACACCGGTTATCCATGCATTAAAACAGCGTTGGCCTAATGCTCATATTCATGTGCTTGCACATAAACGTAGTGCATGCATTCTTGAGCATAATCCTGATATTGATTGTATTAGACATTTTTCTAAAAAAAGAGCTATTTGGGCAGGCTGGTTACCTCATAAGCCTTATGATTTAGCGCTAGTATATGGCAATGATAGTGAGTTGGTGAACTATGCACGTCGTCAATCTCACCATACTGTGGCTTTTTCTGATAAGTCGCAACAGCAAACTGATGTGACTTGGGTTGAACGTCCCAAATTGCCGATGGTTGCACAAAAAGAACGTGCCTTATTAATTAATGTGTTAGGGATTTATCCGAGTTGTTGGCAGTTACGTTACTTTATCAGTGATGAAGAAGCGAGTTTTGCACAACAATTTTTAAAAGATAATTCATTAATTAATAAGAATATTATTGGTTTTCAATTACAGAGCTTTCCGGCTAAGGCCTATAGAGATTGGCCGGTGGAAAATTTTCTACAATTAGCAAAGCAGATAATTTCCCATGACGCGAGTACGTATTTCTTGCTATTAGGTAGTAAGGAAAGTGAACAACTCTCCATTGATTTAGCTAAAAAAATGGGTGAAGAGCGCTGTTTAGCCTTAGCTGGTCGAGTTTCAATGCGACAAAATGCGGCAATTATGGCAAATTTATCGCTTTATGTAGGGGTAGATACAGGGCCTACACATTTAGCAGGGGCTTTAGATATCCCAATGGTGGCGTTATACCATAGCTATCACCCAGGATGCTATTTAGCGCCATTACAACATTCTTGTTGTCAGGTTATCCAACACCCAACCTCGTTGGAAAATGCTCGTCGCGAAGACAATATGGCTGAAATATCAGTTGAAGAAGTGTGGAATGCAGTGCGTAATATCATTGATGGAATGAAGGTGAAAAAGTAATTCATGAAGATCGGTATAATTGATGTCACAATCACCATGTCTTATGGCGGGATCCAAGCAGCGGTTTGGGAACTGGCTAAGCAATTGCATGATGCTGGTCATGAAGTTCATCTTTATGGTGGCAATGGCGATATTCGACACAATCTGGCAGGACGCCAAATACAGGTTCACACTTACCCTTATACCCCAAGAGATAAAGTGATTGATCTTGGTGGGCGTTTTCGTCGTATTGTTGAGCGTTATACTTTTGCGCGACATGCCAAAAAAGAGGTGATCAGCCAACATTTTGATTGGGTGATTTTAACGAAGCCTTTTGATTTTTTTTGGCCTTCTATGATGCCTAAATCATCATCAACTCGCTTTTGTTATATGAGTGGGGGAACCAGTTTTTTTAAAGGTGATCGCAGGTTAGGTAAAAAGATTTCAGCATGGGTTGCATGTAGCCATTTTAATGCTTGGCAAATCCAACATCATTTTAAGCAGTTTCCAAACGTGATTTATAATGGTGTGGATATTGAAAAGTTTAAACCTATGACCACGTCATTGCGTGAGCAATTAGGGATCAATGAGTCTACTTTTTTACTCTCATTTGCAGGACGGTTAGTGGGTTGGAAGGGCTTGAGTGTCGCAATTGATGCCATCGAGCAGTTAAAAGGTGAAGATGTTAAACTTCTGATTATCGGTGCTGGTGATGATCTTGAACGATTAAAAAAGAAAGCAATTTCTAAAGGCATTGCAGAACAAGTTATTTTTCATCAACCTGTCGAACATAACGTATTACCAGAATTTTATGCAGCAAGTGACGCAGGTATTTTTCCGAGTACAGGAGATGAAGCTTTCGGTATTACGATTGCAGAAGCGATGGCGTGTGCAAAACCTGTTATTGCAAGCCATATCGGGGGTATTCCTGAGGTGGTAGGTAATGAAGGTACCGCTGGGGTTCTCGTCGCACCAGGTAATGCCGATGAAATTGTGATGGCGATTAATCATCTGCGCACATTACCAGATAGAGGTAAAAGCATGGGAGAGCTGGCTCGTCTACGCATTGAATCACGTTATACTTGGCAACACTCTGCGCAACGTTTATTGCAGGCATTGGCGTCATAATTATGAAAATTGCCTATCTTGATCCTTATCCAGTGCCTGACTTACGTGTGGCTTCATTACAAATTTTACAAAATGTGGATGCATTTGCTCGAGCCGGTGCTCAAGTGACATTAGTCACACCTAAAGGGCAATATCGAGATAGTGATATATTAGGTCGTTCAATTCATACTAATGCGAGTTTAGTTTCTTTAAGAGATATTCGCCGTAAATGGTATTTTCCATTTAATTCACAAAAACTTTTCTCATTACAGATCACTCGTTGGGTAAAGCAAAATAACGTTGATGCGTTGTTTACCCGTAATTTAAAACTAGCTTGTTATCTTTGTGAAAATTATCCAGAAATTCCTCTCTTTTTTGAAAGCCATGAAATTTTCGCTCAATCTTTTGCAGAGTCTCATTCATTTGAGAAAAAAAAGAATCGTGCTAAATATCATAAGCTATTAAAAATGGAGAAATTAGTTTACAGCCGAGCGACGGGTATTTTTGTTCTTACTTCATTGTTAAGAGATGATATTGTTTCGCAGTATCAAGTTACTACGCCAATAACAGTGGTTCCTGATGGAGTTGATTTACATGCTGTGGCTGATTATCAGGTCAAGCCGCTAATTTCTGAGAAAAACTTTACTGAGGTATTGTATTTAGGGAGTTTGCATAAATGGAAAGGCATTCCAACCATGATGCGAGCAATGAAATATCTTGATAATGCACGACTTAATATTGCGGGTGGTACACCAGAACAGATTGAAGGATTAACTTTATTAGCTCAAGAAATGGATGTAAAAGATAAAGTGAATTTCTTGGGATTTATTGATCCCAAAAAACGCTTTGAAGCAATTGGTCAACACGATATCTGTGTACTTCCGCTTACATTAACTAGCATTGGAAGTCGTTACACTTCACCTCTTAAGTTATTTGAATATATGGCGATGGAAAAACCTGTAGTAATTTCAGATTTTCCTTCAATTCGTGATGTTGTGGATGAGAAAGCGGTGAGTTTCGCCGATAGTGGTGATGCGCAGAGTTTTGCAAAACAGATAATACAGCTAAGAGAAAACCCGCAACGAGCTAAAGAAAAAACAACTCATGCCCGCTCTCTAGTTGAAAACTATTACAACTGGGATAAGCGGGCAGAGACTATATTAAAAACAATAGAGAAGTTAATTAAGTAACCTATTGTTGTTTATCTGATGGTGAGACTGATTGATTATTGAGTAAGGCATGACGTAATGCTAGCATTAATCCTACCAAAATACCCACTTGATTGATATAGGCATTTTCAAATAACCCTCGCAATACATAGACTCCTAAAAATGACATCAGTAGCACCAAGGAGGCTTGACGAATAACCCCTTGGTTTTTTCTTATTAGTTGGATACCTTGGGCAATTATTGAAGAGCAAAAATAAAGAATACCAAATAGCCCTAAAACACCACCGGCAAACCAGAAAGCTAAAAAGATATTATGAGGACCAATGGATTTTTTAAATTTCCAATTAGGATAATCTTTAACTTTTTCATTATAGACGTTATGGTAAAGCTGATTACCATAGCCATAACCTTTTATGGGGTGTTCTAAAATAAGATCTAAAGCTGAGCCCTGAGTGCCATTGTTAAATCTATGACCACTATTTACGTTGGTTAATTTATACTGAAATTTTTTACTAAAAATTTGGTTAGTGAATATTTGTGTTGTATTAAAATACAAAAGAGTGCAAGAGATTAAACAAATTAGAAGTAAAAGTCTTTGACGGTTAATAATTAAGATAAGTAATGTACTAATCGCTAATGCGACCCAAGCACCTCGTGCTAAGGTACCCAATATAGTAAAAAGGAAAAATATACTTACAAGAATCAATAATAACCAATTAATAACGGAGTTATTTTTTTTTGTTGACCATAGAGATAATATTATTGGGAAGAAAAACAGGAGTGTGTAGGATATTTCTCTATGTTGTAACTGGCTTTGAGTCGTAAATGGTAAGATATTCCTTTGATACTCCAAGTAATACTGCACCAGTTCTTTTGCCATAATCACCAGCAACCCAATCGCAAAAGCCACCATCACCATCTTGGCAATATCAGCAGGTTTCTCTTTGTACAGCACAATTGGGAAGGTCACGGCAAAAAGTAGTAATCCATTGAGTATCGGCTTATTAATCTCTTTTATACTGATATTAGGCTCGACAGAAATTAGTATGGAATAACCAATTACCAGCAATAAAAATAGCAGTGAAAATGACAGATTATTTTTAAATATTTTACCGATAGCCTTAAAATCACGCACCAGATACCACAGTGCCGTTGCACCGATTAATCCCATTACAATATTTTTATAACGGGTGATATCCGGTAAGTAGATCAATATAATGTAAAGCCCGATAATGGATAAATTCCAAAGGGATTTTTTACTATAGTCTTTAAACAACATCATAATAATCTGCTATCGTCCTTTCTACTTTTAGGGAAACTGATCATACAATAAAAATGATGTTATCGCTGTATCTCTTATCTGATAATAATGGAGCCACCTGTGCCTGAATTGCCAGAAGTTGAAACCAGTCGCCGAGGTATTGAACCTCACATTGTGGGCAATGTGTTGCACTATGCCATTGTGCGTAATAGTAAATTACGCTGGCCCGTTTCTGAAAAAATAAAAACCTTACTGGATGAGCCTATTTTAAGTGTGAAACGTCGCGCTAAATACCTATTAATAGAGCTTAATACAGGATGGATTATTATCCATTTAGGAATGTCAGGTAGTGTGCGTATTTTATTAGAGGAACAGCCTGAGGAAAAACACGATCATATCGATTTAATTTTTCGTGATGGCAAAGTATTGCGTTATACCGATCCACGACGCTTTGGTGCTTGGTTATGGTGTGAAGATTTGACAACCTGCTCAGTATTAGCTCATTTAGGGCCAGAGCCACTTTCTGATGAATTTAACGCCGAATACCTATATCAACAGTCGAAAAATAAAAAAACAGCTATCAAACCGTGGTTAATGGATAATAAATTAGTCGTTGGTGTCGGCAATATTTATGCTAACGAGGCGCTATTTTCATCGGGAATTATGCCTGATAGAAAAGCTAATAGCTTAACGCAAGAAGAGTGTACGGTGCTGGTGGCTGCGATTAAACGAGTATTGACGCGCTCCATTGAGCAAGGTGGCACAACACTTAAAGATTTTCTGCAGTCTGATGGTAAGCCTGGCTATTTTGCACAAGAGCTCTTTGTTTATGGGCGTAAAGACAAACCTTGCTTAATTTGTGGGCAACAGATTGAAAGTATAAAGCAAGGGCAACGTAGCACATTTTTCTGCCGACATTGCCAACATGGTGACAACGAGCGTTAAATTTTGCCGAGTTTTTTTAGCATTGCAGTGGTGACAACTTCAGGTAAAAACGTAGAAACATCCCCGTCATGGCGTGCCACATCTTTAATTAAAGATGAAGAGACAAAAGAAAGGTTTTGAGAGGGCAGTAAAAATACACTATCAAGATCAGGTGCAAAATGACGGTTCATATTCGCCAGTTGCCATTCATATTCAAAGTCAGAAACGCTACGTACACCACGAATTAAAATCGTTGCTTGTTGCTGTTTAGCAAAATTTGCCATTAGCTCACTAAAACCCACCACTTCAACATTCGGTAAATGATCTGTGACTTCTCTGGCTAAATTGACGCGTTCTTCTAAGGTAAACATCGGATTTTTACGGGCGCTATCCGCAATAGCCAATAAAACGGTATCAAACATGCCTGCCGCACGAGTTAAAATATCGATATGACCATAAGTGATAGGATCAAAGGTTCCGGGGTAGATAGCTTTATTTTTCATGATTTACAGTATTCTGGCTGAGTTCCCATAAAGAGGCGTATTTATTAAAGGTATACTGTGCATTAACAAATGCCAATATTAAACCTTGTTTTCCATCTAAAAACCCCATTCTTAACAACCAAGTCTTAAAAAAAGCACCTAATGTATGACCTAAGATAGCGCCATAACGGGTTCTTTTACCTTGTTGATAACGCTGTTTTGCCCATTCGGTGGCATATTTTAGCTGTTTTTGCTGAAACTCCATTAAATCACGGCAAGTTAGATGTAAAAGATCACCTTGCAATGTTTTGACTGTTGCGCCTTGAGTTTCTAACGATTCATGAACCAAATTATTGTTGTATTGATAATGTTCACGAGCATATAAACGTGTGACTTTATCGGGATACCAACCGCTGTGTTTCATAAACCGACCCATAAACAAGTTACGGCGAGCACAGTTATAAACCACATTTTCTTCAGGTTGTTGCAGTATCGCGAGGATACTGTTTTTTAGCTCAGGAGTGACACGTTCGTCACTATCGATCATAAAAATATAATCACCCGTGGCATATTGTTGTGCTAATTGACGCTGTTTACCAAATCCTGGCCACTCACTGTTGACAAAGACTTTCGCCCCTTTTTCTATTGCAATATGACAGGTGTCATCTTGACTTCCCGAATCTAACACAATGATTTCATCCGCCCATTGCACAGAGTCTAAGCATTCACCAATGACATCAGCAACATTTTTACTGATCATCACCACAGAAAGGCGCTTACTCTGGCTCATTAGTGACTCCGAGGGGGAAGATAGGGTGAAAGTAAGGTGAGTAAACGTAGTAATGCACCTTGATTTTCATGAAGCACTTCAACAGCATGGCGACCATAATAACGACGATAATCTTCATCGTTAAGTAATGAGGCAATAGCCGTCGCCATCGATTCACTGTCTGTAACAGTAATTAACCCTTCAGCTTGATCGAGTTTGGCACAGATATTTTTAAAATTAAAAGTATGAGGCCCCATAATAACTGGGATAGCATGAGCTGCAGCTTCTAAAGGATTATGACCACCACGCTCGACTAAACTTCCCCCCACAAAAGCCAGATCTGCAATGCCATAGAGCAACATCAGTTCACCCATGGTGTCGCCAATAACGACTTGAGTTTGTGCATCAGGAACAGCATCAGTACTGCGTAAGGTATACTTTAACCCCGCATCGCGTGTTAATTGTTCAGCTTTAGGAAAACGTTCTGGGTGTCGAGGAACTAAAATTAATAAAAGTTGTGGAAATTGTGTCAGAAGCTTTTTATGTGTCTCTAAAATAATGGTTTCTTCACCTTCATGCGTACTGGTTGCAATCCAAACAGGGCGGTGAGCTGCCCACTGGCGACGTAAAGCAACGGCTCTTGCGGCTAATTCAGGGGTAACAGAAATATCAAATTTTAGGCTACCTGTAACATGTAAATGTGAACGTTTAAGCCCTAATTCGATAAAACGCTCACCATCTTCTTGGTTTTGAGCTGCGATTAAGGTGATTTTTTGGAGCATTGTTTTGACAAAACTACCTAATTTTTGATAACCGGCAGCAGAGCGTTCTGATAAACGTGCATTGGCAATAATCAACGGAATTTTTCGTTGATGCAGTTTTGAAATCAGATTAGGCCACAATTCTGTTTCCATAATGATAACCAATTTGGGATCGACCGTTTTAAGAAAACGATTAACTGAGCCTGGTAAATCATAAGGAAGATAGACATGGTAAACATCATCACCAAACGCAGAACGCACACGCTCTGAACCTGTCGGAGTCATGGTAGTGACTGTTATAGGTAAATCAGGATAGTGATGGCGAAGGGCACGAACAAGCGGTACTGCGGCGAGAGTTTCACCCACAGAGACGGAATGCAATAATATCCCTTGAGGCACGACTTTGCCTTTGCAAAAGCCATAGCGCTCACTCCACCGTTTTCGGTAGGCGGGTGCTTTACGGCTGCGTAATAAAAGACGCAACCAAATCAGAGGTTGAATAAGGTAAAGAAGTACCTGATATAAACGCAACAACATGCTATCAAATTCACTTATCTGGACGAACGCTTATAGTATCACACTGTGTAGTAGAAAGTGTGTAAAAACAAACGTTGTGGCATTAAACAACGCGGTATAATGCTTTTTTATTAATTTTAACAGGCTTTATTCAGGAAACTTGATAGAATTTTTTTTATAATCAAATCACATTGCTAATTATTCAAGTCCATTTGGAATGTTATGAGTGAAAAAATGAAGTTAATACAAAGGATTCTTATTATTAAGTTACGACATCATGGTGATACTTTGTTGATTACTCCTGTTATTAATACATTAAAAGCTAACTTTCCAAATGCTGACGTTGATATCTTAATCAATAAAGAAACGATACCAATGATCGAGCATTTTTCCTCTATTCATCATATCTTTGTACTAGACAAAGCATGGAAAAATGAAGGGAAGCTGGCAAGGTTACGCCATGAATGGAAGTTAATAACCGATTTAAGAAATCAACAATATGATGTTGTTATAAACTTAGCTGATCAATGGAATAGCGCAATAATAACCCGTTTTACGGGGGCTAAAATTCGTGTTGGATATGATATTTATAAACGTCAAAGCCCTATTTGGAAAAAATGTTTTACCCATTTGATCCCGCTAGGCTCTGTAGATGAAAAACATATTGTTGAGCAAAATTTAGCGCTCTTGCAACCATTACAGTTACCTAAAATAGATACTCAAGTATCAATGGCGTACAGTGAACAAGATAAATATATTGTTACCGAAAAATTAAAAGTACATAAAGTATTGGGGAGTTATATTGTTATTCAACCTACATCTCGATGGTTTTTTAAATGTTGGGATGAAAATAAATGGTCGAAATTAATTGATGCTTTAGAACAAGAAGGAAATCAAATTGTTTTAACATCTGGCCCCGACCCAAGAGAGCAAGAGATGGTTGAAACTATAATTAAAGGGTGTACTTCAAATAGTGTGGTTTCATTATCAGGACAACTCTCTTTACCGCAACTTGCTGCGTTAATTGATCATGCTCGTTTATTTATTGGGGTTGATTCCGTTCCCATGCATATGGCCGCAGCACTTAAAACCCCCCTTATTGCACTCTTTGGGCCTTCAAAATTATTTCATTGGTCACCATGGGAACATATTGGCGAAGTGTTATGGGCGGGAAATTATGGTGAACTCCCCGATCCTGATGATGTCAATACCAACACACAAACGCGTTATCTCAGTTTAATACCTGTCGAAGATGTACTGAATGCCGTAAGGGGACAACTAAAATGAATTCATTCCGATTGGCTATAGTGCGTCAAAAATACCGACCTGATGGAGGCGCTGAACGATTTGTTTCTCGAGCACTTGAAGCATTAGATAATCAAGCTGTAGAACTTAATGTGATCACGCGTTCATGGATTGGTGCAGTACAACCTCAGTGGCATATTCATATTGTCAACCCAATGAAATGGGGGCGAATTAGCCGTGAAAAAGGCTTTGCTCGAGCAGCAAGACAGTGTTGGCAAAAAGAAAAGTTCGATTTAGTACAAAGCCATGAACGTATCGCTGGATGCGATATTTATCGTGCAGGAGATGGTGTTCATCACCGCTGGTTATTACAGCGTTCGCGTATTTTAAGCCCATTACGTAGTCAATTATTGCTTAATAGTTGTTATCACCGCTATGTAATGAAGGCTGAAAAAGAGATGTATCATTCACCAGAACTAAAACGCGTTATATGTAATTCAGAGATGGTAAAACGTGAAGTGATGGAAGACTTTGGAATTGAAAGTGAGCGCATTAGTGTAATTTATAATGCGATTGATAATCAGCGATTTTTTCCAGCAACAACACTTTATCGTGAGCAATTACGCCAGCAATACCATATTCCTGTTGAAGCAAAATGTTTTATTTATGTGGGTTCTGGGTTTGAACGTAAAGGCTTAAAAGCGGCTATAGAAGCAATCAGTTGTACAAGTGCACATTTGATTGTGGTTGGACAAGATAAAGAGCAGAAAAAATATCAGCAACTTGCTCATCAATTAAAAAGTCATGATCGAGTTCATTTTTTAGGTGTGCAAAAAGACACCTTACCTTTATATCAAATGGCAGATGGTTTATTGTTACCAACTTTATATGATCCTTTTCCTAATGTTGTTTTAGAAGCAATGGCATGTGGTTTACCAGTGATCACTAGTTATACTTGCGGTGGCTCTGAATTTATTGAGCAAGGTGTTAACGGTTTTGTCACTGATGCACTAGATATTTCGGCAATGGTCAGTGCAATAGAGACAATTTCTGCCGATAATCTTGATAATAGAATGTCTAAAGCCGCCCGAAATAAGATATTGCCTTATACGCCAGAGCATTTATCTCAACAACTGATTGGGCTTTACCAAAAGGTTCTTAGTTTATGAAGGAACATATCCTTTTTATTATTGATGGATTACCAGGTGGTGGTGCTGAAAATGTCACTATCAGGTTATGTCATGGTTTAAGCCAACGTGGTTATACCGTTACGTTACTCTCTTTAGCTGAAAAATGTGATTATTCTATTCCCGCTAATATTGAATTATTGATTGATGCAGATAGTTACCGTGGGTTGTTTCATCGACAAACTGAACTGAAACGTCGGGCAAAATCAATGGATAATACGCTAAAATCGTTATTTGCACGTAAAGGTATTCCATCACTTGTTGTTTCGAATTTGCATAAGACAGATAGGATTGTTGCTTTATCTAAAGAGCTGGCAGATAAAAATACGTGGTATTGCATTCATGGTATATTTTCCCAATCTTATTTAGGTAATAAAACCGGTTTTTCTCGTTGGTTAAAACAAAAGAAGATCCAAAAAGTATATCAAGGGAAAAATATTATTACGGTTTCCAATGCGGCTGGGCAGGATTTGATCCAAAACGTGGGGATATCACCACAACAATTAAAAACAATTTATAATCCGTTTGATATTCAAGAAATTAGAAATTTAGCTTTAGAAAGTAATTCTTATCAAGGGCAAGATTATTTACTACATATTGGTCGTTTTCATGAAGTTAAACGACATGACAGATTATTAGAAGCATTTGCGTTAGCGGATTTACCTTGTAAATTATTTATTGCAGGACAAGGCTCTTCTGAAGTGACAACTAAAATTAAAAATAAAATAGCAGAGCTTAATTTAGAAGATAAGGTGAGTTTAATTGGTTTTTTATCAAACCCATTTGCTGTTATTAATGATGCAAAAGCGGTTGTTTTAAGCTCTGACAGTGAAGGTTTAGGCAATGTATTGGTTGAATCTTTGATTTGTAATACACCGATTGTGAGTACCAATTGTCCTGGTGGCATTGGTGAAATTATGGAAGGTGAGCTTGCTAATTATAAAGCAGAACTAAATGCAGCATCGTTAGCAGAAAAGATGCGATTGGTTTATTTTACGCCGCCTGAAATTACACCAGAAATGTACCAAAAATTTGATATTGATGAAGTGATTGATCAGTACATATCACTTATTAAGTAATAAAGTTATTTATTTCTAAAGAAGGCGTAAGGTATTTCAATGGCTAAACCAGCATTTATTATCACTTTAGATACCGAAGGCGATAATCTTTGGGAAAATGAGGGTGAGATCACCACTCAAAATACACACTTTCTTCCTCGTTTTCAGCAACTTTGTGAGCGCTTTAATTTTAAACCTGTTTGGCTAACAAACTATGAAATGGTTATGGATGAAGCCTATATTGAGTTTGCTCGTGATGTTATTGCACGTAATACCGGTGAAATTGGTATGCACTTGCATGCATGGAATAGCCCACCATTAACACCTTTAACGGACAACGATTTATGTTATCAGCCTTATTTAATTGAATATCCCAAAGATCAAATGCGAGAAAAAATCGCATTAATGACGCATTTACTTGAAGATAAACTGCAAACTAAAATGTTAAGTCATCGTGCGGGGCGTTGGGCATTTAATGAGATTTATGCACAACTTTTAGTTGAGTTTGGTTATCAAGTTGATTGCTCTGTGACGCCTAAAGTAGATTGGCGATTTACTAAAGGTGATCCCGCACAAGCAGGTGGAACAAATTATACCGATTTTCCAAGCCATGCTTATTTTATGGATCTAGAGGATATCACTAAAACAGGTAATTCATCGTTACTAGAAGTGCCAATGAGTATTCAATATAAGCACTCGCCTTTAATGAATAAATTTAAGCAAGGCTACGATAAGTTAAGAGGTAAGCAACGAGCCCCTTCAGTAAATTGGCTTCGCCCTAAAGGCGGAAATGCCCAACAGATGATTGAAGTTGCTGAAAAATCGTTAGCTCAAGGCCACTCTCATATTGAATTTATGTTGCACTCATCTGAATTTATGCCAGGTGGAAGCCCAACATTCCGTACCGAAAAAGATATTGAAGGGTTATATCACGATTTAGAAACGTTATTTAGTTTCTTGTCAGATAAAGTGCAGGGAATGACGTTAGCAGAATATTATAGAACAAAAAATAAGGCATCATTATAATGTTTTTTAAGATGGGTTGGCAACAAGGTTCAGAATCGGAATATCGAGAAGCATATACTAAATTTGGGGGGAGTATTATTACTTCCCCAGACTTGCTTAATTTTATTCATCAGCGCTTTAATTTGGATGAGAAATTTTATATAAGAAAAGATAGAAATAATCAAATTATAGGTGCTTTTTGTACTTGGCATGATAAGTATTTAGCGGGAGAACAGAAAATAGCACATAATTTAGGACTTTATCGTTATATGCTAAATTTCGATGAAATTATATTACCATTGTCGACAGAGGAAAAAGTATTTTTACCTGCAAAAAGTAAATTTTTATCCGAAAAACATAAAGAGCAAGTAATAAATGCATTTGAGAAAATTAATGCTCATCGCGAGATATGTTTAGTGAAATCATTTTCTAAAAAAACAATTAGTACTCGAAATAGAGAATTAAATAAATTTATTAAAAAAGGTGGGAGTGTTGTTAATGTATCTAAATATTCAGTAGAAGAATTTACGGATATTTATGATGAACTTTATTTCAAAAGACGAAATGAACATTCGAATAAAAAAGAGATACAAGAAATATTAAATACATTCCCTGATTTAGTCTTTGGTAATATATTATGGCTAGAGAATAATCCAGTTGCTATGCAATATGTTATAAGGAAAGAATCACCAAACTGGGTTTGTTTTGATTATATTAATAGCGGAATGGATATGAGTTATCCTGATTTATCTCTAGGAACAATAGCTGCCTGGGTAAATGTCCGTGATGCAATTGAATATACAAATAAAAGAAATTTAGAATTAAGATATTGTTTTGGTAGGCCAACATTTGATTACAAAGAAAGATGGTGTAACCGTTCCTCTCTACAAAGAGTAATATCAATATAGTTAGATTGGCTTTTTCATGCATAATACCTTGAAATTAAATTATATTTTTTAATCTTTACAATCTACTTTTGGGTAAAATGAAGAAAATAGGTACATTTTCTTCTGATATTCAATTTAATAGTATTCTTATTTTCTCTACGACAATGCTCGGGGAACTTTATGTGTAATACTTCTGTGGTCCGAGCTCACTATTTTGATGCACATATCATATTGGTTTCTAGCTAAAAATAAGTTATTAGTTGAAAATGATAATCAAATAGACAGCGTAGTAATGGCTGGTTGTCAGTACATTTTACGTAATACTTATGATGTAATCTCACATTTGGTTTAAAGAATGGATTGTTGCCAGCCTCTAGCCATGTTATTCAAAGTAAACTTGATGAAGTATTATATACATTAACTAAAAAAGATAAGGGACTTAACCCTTATCTTAATTAACTGAATTTAATTTTTAAATATTTTTTCTTTATACTTAGTCTTATTTTTTTATCAAGAATAAAACTAAGCATATTGAGTTCATTAATCCTGTTTTTTAATTTTTCGATAGTTTCTTTTTTTAGTTCCTTTTTATATTTATATAAATGAATTATACAGTGCGATATATTTAAATGGAGGTGTTTTTGGGGTAGTGTGTCTAGCATGGAGATCATAGCTTCAGCCATCAACTCTATTTTTTCTTTACTTAAATTATTTGATAGACTACTTGGATGTTTTATATAGTTATATAAAATACTATCAGAGTATAGAAATCTATTGGATAGATTTAGATATTTTGGGAAGAAAAAAGCATCTTCATAGCAAAAAACATCTGGAAACTCTATTTTTAACATCAGCTCTCTTAAGAAAAATTTACTACAAAGATGAGCTTGAAATTTTTTATGAACTAAAAATTCAGATATAATCTCATCTTTGCTTTCTATTTTATATTTTATATTTTCTTGTTTTTCTATTATTTGTTTATCATTAAATACTTCTTGTATTTTTGTTATAAGGAGATCTGGTTTTTCTTTACTTAGAATAGAAAAAATATCTAGCATATCAAAATCAGAAAGAAAATCATCACCATCTACAAAAGTAATATATTCACCTTTACATAAGGGAATAGTGTATTTTCTTGCTTTGCCAACATTATTAAAACAAACTTTTTTATAGTAAAAAGAAGGATGTGTATTTACATATTCTTTTAATATTTCTTCTGTTCTATCGGTTGAGTTATCATCAATAAGAAGCACTTCATAGTCATTTTGATTACAATTTCTAAGAGCATAATTAATTGAACTAACACATTTTTCTATTAGTGTTTCTAGATTTTTTATATTAACGATAATAGATAAAATCATAATAAATCCTAAAATAATCTTGATGGTAAGATGTAATGCATAGAATCAGAAATATATTTTTAGGTGTAATCATAACGTCAATAGAGTCAATTAAGATTACTTTTCTGTTTACTGAAGCTAAGATTAGTTAAAGTATTGAAAAACATCATGCGCACTTATCTCCCCAATATCCCCACCTTCTGCTTTTACAGCCGTTTGGGCTTTACCATAACCGCCAATTAAGCCGGGATCGGTAGGGCCAAATAGGGTGATATTGGGTTTATCTAATGCGGCCGTTAAATGGCTTAATCCGGTATCCACAGAAACGACGCTTTTAGCACCAGCAATAACCTGAGCCACTTGGGCTAATGACATCTTCGGTAATACATCAACGTAGTCAAAATCTTTTGCTAAGCGAATGGCTCTTTGATGTTCATGCTCTGCACCCCAAGGTAATTTGATGCGTACTCCAGAATCTGCAAGTAGGGCGATTAACTCTCTCCAATGGGATTCAGGCCAATGTTTTTCATCACGCGTAGTTGCGTGTAAAAAGACTAAATAAGGGCGCTCATCAAAGGAAGGAAGTGAGAGAAAATGTTGTGCAATTCCATAATCCCCCTGAGACTGTGGGATCGGATAATTTAAGCTTAGTGCAAATAGTTGGCGAATTCGTTCAACAGCATGCATTTTTTTACTGACATTGTGGCGAATGTCGTAAAAGAAACTTGCTAAAGGCTCGCGGGCACATTGACGAGAATAACCATGTTTAGTGCCTTTGGCGTATCGAGTCACTAAGAATGCACTTTTCAGTAACCCTTGCGCATCAATAACGGCATCATAATGATGAGATTGAATAGCGCGACGAAATTGCGCGCGCTCAGCACGAATAGGGGCACTAAACCAGTTTTTTCGCCAACGGCGTATCGCCACAGGAATAACCGTATCAACAGCTTGATGCCAGCTAGGGATCTGTGCAAAGCCTTCTTCAACTGCCCAATCAAAACGAATATCAGGATAAACATTTATTGCATCAGTTAATGCTGGCAATGTATGTAAGACATCACCCATGGAGGAGGTTTTAACAATTAATACCCGCTTCACGCTGATGGCTCCGTTGACAATAAACTTTCTAATTCAGCAAAAACCTTCTCTGGCTGAATATCAATTAAGCTTTGGTGATAGCCTTGTTCGGCATCCCCTTTACGTACTTTGTGGTAGCCAGTAATTAAACGGATCACGCGCGCTTTATGTGATAAAGGAGGGGTAAAGTCAGGGCTACTTGGGCCATAAAGTGCCACTAACGGACGCTCTAACGCAGCTGCAACATGCATTAAACCGGAGTCATTACTGACGACCGCTTTACAAGATGCAATCAAATTAACTGCCTGCTCAAGACTGGTTTCGCCAGCAAGATTAAAACACGCTTCTCGAGCATCTGGTGTTAAAGCTTGTTTTATCTCTTCACCGGCTTCTTTATCTTTTTGAGAGCCAAACAAGAAGATTTGATAGCCTTGCTCTGTGATAAGTTTTTGCGCTAAAGCAGCATAATGATAATGAGGCCAACGTTTTGCAGGGCCAAATTCAGCACCTGGGCAAAAACCAATAGCAGGACGTTGAATAGATAACGAAAATTGATGCAATGTGGTAGAGATATCACTCTCGGTTACGGATAACTTAGGCCATAACAGAGGTTGAGGTAAATCAGTCGCTTTTTGCACCTTTTGTTTGTCATAAGCAAGTGCAACATACCGTTCAACCATTAAAGGAAATGCGTCTTTGTCTAAAGGTCGTAAATCATTTAATAGCCCATAGCGCATTTCTCCACGCCATCCTGTGCGTTTAGAAATATCTGCAAAGAAAGGGACTAATGCAGACTTAAACGAGTTAGGTAATACATAAGCGTGAGTATAACCTTGCCCTTTTAATTGTTTTCCTAAGCGACGGCGTTCACCAATGGCTAAAGCACCGTGCCCTAATGGCATTGGGATCGCATTATCAACTTCTGGCATTTTTTCCAGTAATGGACGACACCACGCAGGTGCCATTACATCAATTGTTGCCGCCGGATGTAATGCTTTCAATGTACGATAAAGACTTTGGGACATCATCATATCCCCGACCCATGACGGCCCTACCACAAAGATTTTCATAAACAGTGATTACTTACCTTGATTTAACCATTGCATATAAAGCTCTACGCCTTCAGCAACTGTTTTAAAAGGTGCGGAATAACCTGCTTTACGTAAATTTGTTAGATCAGCTTGAGTAAAGGCTTGGTAACGACCTTTCAATTTCTCAGGGAACTCAATATGTTCAATAGAGAGATCTTTATCTTTATGATGAGCAATAACGGCATCGGCAACAGCTTGGAATGATTCCGCACGGCCTGTACCGCAGTTAAAAATACCGGATACATTATTACGCCAGAACCATAAATTAACCGCAGCCACATCTCCAACATAAATAAAATCACGTTGGAAGGTTTCGCTACCTTCAAATAATTTTGGATTTTGGCCAGCATTTACTTGGTTATTTAAATGGAATGCAACACTTGCCATGCCACCTTTATGTCCTTCTCGAGGGCCATAAACATTAAAATAACGGAAGCCACAAATCATCGAATCTGCTTCAGGTAAAATCTGGCGTACATATTCATCAAATAAGAATTTTGAATAGCCGTAGACATTTAAAGGTGCTTCGTATTTTCTATCTTCGATAAAATTATCAGTGCGACCACCATAAGTGGCTGCAGAAGAGGCATATAAGAAAGGAATTTGGCGTTCAAGACAAAAATGAAGTAGCTCTTTAGAATATTGATAGTTGTTATCCATCATATATTTGCCATCCCACTCAGTGGTAGAAGAGCAAGCACCTTCATGGAAAACAGCATCGATATCACCAAAATCATCACCAGCAACAACGCTCGCAATAAAATCTTCCTTATCCATATAATCAGTGATGTTTAGATCAACTAAATTAACGAATTTGGTGCCATCTTTGAGGTTATCAACAACCAAAATATCGGTATAACCTTCATCATTTAATGCTTTAACTATATTGCTGCCGATAAAACCTGCACCGCCCGTGACGATAATCATGTGGCTACCCCTTCATATAAAAATCTTAAAATTAGCTCTAGGTCTATAATAACACTGAACAGCGTTAACGGTAGTATTCATCACGGAACAACAGACTGAAATTCTCAAAAAATGCAGTGTGTATTAGTGATCTTAATTACATAAATAACATTATTTATTTACATTTGTCGTTTTTAATAGAACAAAGGAATAGAATAAGAAACAATATTGACTATATTATAGTCAAACTATTTATGTTTTCGCTTTTCAGCTTGCTGTCTTAGGAGAAAGTATGTCTACTCCCGCGTTTTATCAACAAATTAATCAACAACTCGAACAAACTCGTCAAGATGGCCTCTTTAAAAATGAGCGCATCATCACTTCTTCACAAAGCGCAGATATCGCAGTTGCTGACGGAAGCCATGTTATTAACTTCTGTGCCAATAACTATTTAGGTCTTGCTAATCATCCAAAATTAATTGAAGCCGCAAAAGCAGGTATGGATAGCCACGGATTTGGTATGGCATCTGTCCGTTTTATTTGTGGTACTCAAGATTCACATAAAACATTAGAAAATAAAATTGCTGAATTTTTGGGAATGGAAGACGCCATTTTGTATTCATCTTGCTTTGATGCCAATGGTGGATTATTTGAAACATTAATGGGCCCAGAAGATGCCATTATTTCTGATGCTTTAAACCACGCATCTATTATTGATGGTGTGCGTTTATGTAAAGCAAAACGTTATCGCTACGCCAATAACGATATGGCAGAACTACGTGTTCAACTTGAAAAAGCCAAAGCAGATAATGCCCGTCATATCATGATCGCCACTGATGGTGTGTTTTCAATGGATGGTGTTATTGCTGATCTAAAATCTATTTGTGATTTAGCTGATGAATTTGGTGCTCTCGTCATGGTCGATGATTCTCATGCTGTTGGTTTTGTGGGTGCACAAGGTCGCGGAACCCATGAATATTGTGATGTGATGGGAAGAGTTGACATTATCACGGGTACTTTAGGTAAAGCGCTAGGTGGTGCTTCTGGTGGTTATACCGCAGCACGTAAAGAAGTCGTTGAGTGGTTACGTCAACGTTCTCGCCCTTATTTATTCTCCAATTCATTAGCCCCTGCAATTGTTTCAGCCTCTATTGCTGTTTTAGATATGCTGAAATCAGGAGATGAAATACGTGCTCGTTTATGGCGCAACGCCTCTCTTTTCCGTGAAAAAATGAGTGCCGCTGGTTTTACATTGGCGGGTGCTGATCATGCCATTATTCCAGTGATGTTAAGTGAAGCTAAATTAGCGCAAGAGTTTGCAACACGCTTACTTGATGAAGGAATTTATGTCACAGGATTCTTCTATCCTGTTGTGCCTCAAGAGCAAGCGCGTATTCGTACACAAATGTCGGCTGCACATACTCCAGAGCAAATTGAACGGGCAGTGGCAGCATTTATTAAAATTGGTAAACAACTTAATGTGATTGCATAAGGCTCCCATATGAAAGCATTGTCAAAATTAAAAGCACAAGAAGGTATTTGGATGACCGATGTTCCAGTACCTGAAGTTGGTCATAACGATGTGATGATCAAAATTCGTAAAACAGCGATTTGTGGCACTGATGTTCATATTTATAACTGGGATGAGTGGTCACAAAAAACAATTCCTGTGCCGATGGTCGTCGGCCATGAATATATCGGTGAGATTGTTGCAATAGGACAAGAAGTTAAAGGCTTTAATATTGGTGATCGTGTCTCGGGTGAAGGGCATATCACTTGCGGGCATTGTCGTAATTGTCGTGGTGGTCGCACTCATTTATGTCGTAATACTATTGGTGTCGGTGTTAATCGCCCAGGTTGTTTTGCAGAATATCTAGTTATTCCTGCTTTTAATGCGTTTAAAATTCTAGACAACATTCCTGATGAGTTAGCCGCTATTTTTGACCCTTTTGGTAATGCTGTACATACCGCGTTATCTTTTGATTTAGTGGGTGAAGATGTACTGGTCTCTGGCGCTGGCCCCATTGGAATTATGGCCGCTGCAATTTGTAAACATGTTGGGGCTCGTCATGTGGTGATCACCGATATTAATGAATATCGCCTTGAGCTTGCGAAAAAAATGGGTGTTACCCGAGCCGTTAATGTTAGCAAAGAGAACCTGACTGATGTTATGAAAGAATTGGGTATGACCGAAGGGTTTGACGTAGGTTTAGAGATGTCTGGGGCACCTCCAGCGTTTCGTACCATGCTTAACACCATGAATCATGGCGGTCGTATTGCCCTTTTAGGTATTCCACCTTCCGATATGGCAATTGATTGGGGACAAGTTATCTTTAAAGGGCTGTTTATTAAAGGTATCTACGGTCGTGAGATGTTTGAAACGTGGTATAAGATGGCAGCACTTATTCAGTCTGGCCTTGATCTCTCTCCGATTATTACTCATCAATTTCCAATCGATGAATTCCAAAAAGGTTTTGATATCATGCGTTCCGGTCAATCAGGTAAAGTGATTCTTGATTGGCAGTAATGAGTGATCATTAAGCAAAAAAGAGCCTTCTAAGGCTCTTTTTTATTGCGTTACTTTTCAAATTCATCCATTGAATTAGGATTAGGAGGAGAGGGTAATTTCTTTTTTTCTGATGAGTCAAATCCATTGGATAACGTATTAATCAGTGTACTTTTTTTCATCGAAATAATGGCTTCTTGTGCTGGCTTTAGCCAAGACGCAGGTTTTGGCTCTTTGGGTTGTTCTGTTGGTGGTACAACTTTTGGTGGTTCAGGCTGTGCTGGTTTTTCTGTTTGTGGTTTTAATAAGCTACTTGGTGCGACTAATTGAATATCAGCAGGTAGTAAAGGCAGCTGTTGTTGCAATGCTCTGACGGTAGAAGGGTGAGGGTGTCCAATAGCGATGGCTGAGCCATTTTTTCGCGCTAAAGCAATTGCACGAGCAAGTTGTTGGCGAGTCTCAGCTTCTGTTTGTACGTTATCAAGAAAGACATGGCGACGCAAAGAAGGAACTCCTGCGGCTTTAGCAGCAATGGCAGCTTGTGTATTACCAATGGTTACGCTATCTAAAAAATAGAGGTTTGAGTGATTAAGCGCTTTAATAACTCTATCCATCGCTTGTCTATCTGATGTCATCGCACTGCCCATATGGTTATTCATACCGACAGCGTAAGGGACATTATTAATAGCATGTTGAATAATACGGTTAATTTCAGCCTGATCCATTGACGGTTTTAGTGTGTCGCGCTCTAGAGGTTGTTTACTAATGGGTGCCATGGGCATATGGATAAGAATTTCCCGTCCTTGTGCATGGGCTTTAGTCGCCACTTCTTTTCCATGAGGTGAATCAGGCAAAATGGCGATAGAAACCGCAGTTGGAAGTTGCAAAATTTGGTTATCTTCTTTTTTACGATACCCAAAATCATCAATCACAATAGCTAATTTGGCCGCAAATGCAGGTGTGCTCACAACCAGACTTAGCAACATTAAACTAAGTAAAAAAGCACTCTTGCGTTGTAATGTGCCAAGTAATTTCAAACCTACCTCCCAAGCCAAGGAACAGGGTTTACTGCTTTTCCTTGACGTCTAATTTCAAAATAGAGTGCTGAACGCTCTTGTCCACCACTGTTACCAACTAAAGCAATAGATTGGCCTGCTTTAACTTGTTGACCAACATTCACTAAAGCACTTTGGTTATAACCATAAAGGCTCATATCACCTTTACCGTGTTCAACCACGACAACTAAACCATAGCCTTGAAGCCAATCTGCTAATAATACACGACCATCAGCAATGGCTTTTACCTCGGTGCCTTGAGCTGCAGGTATAACAATCCCTTTCCAACGTAATTCACCAGAGCCAGAAATAGATTCACCAAAGCGGTGTAATAAAGAGCCCCTGATTGGCCAAATGGCTTGTCCTGCAGGTTTACCTAAACCGCCTGTACGTGACATCAATGATTGTTCTTCAGCTGTTGGTTTATAGGTTGAACCTCGCTGTTGGGCTTCACGTTGTTTGGCGGCGATGCGGGCAGCTTCTCGAGCTTCTCGCTCTGCACGGGCCTTAGCTTCTCGCTCTGCTTGAGCGATTTTATTTCTTAATTGGGATTCGTTAGCTCGCATAGTGGCTAAGTTTTTCTGATCCGCTTTTAAGGTGGATTCAAGTTGGGTTAGTGTTTTTTGTCGAGCCGCTAATGCGTTATCAAGCTTTTGTTTTTCTTGCTGCTGTTTAGTTAAGACTTGTTTTTGTTCGTTCTGTTTTGCTTGCTGTGCGTTTTTTTCAGCCTCAAGTTCTTTTGAGGTTTGAGCCAGTTCGGCCATTGTCTCTTTTCGTGCGTCGTTGATATAGCTGTAATACGCTAGAATACGCTCTTCACGCTGGCCTTCTTCCCCACGAAATAGAAGTTCAATACCTTGGTGTTTACCCTGACGATAAGCGGCGTCCATTTGGCGGGCTAATAACTCTTGTTGTGAATGATATTGTTTTTGTAGACGTGCAATATTCGCGGTGATGGTTTTGATCTCTTTACCTAAAGTTTGTAAGCGACTTTGAGTTTCATGCACTGAACGACCTGCATTAGAGATTTGTGTTTCTTGCGTTTTTAATTGATTAAGAAGTGCAGTACGTTGTTTTTGTTGCTCTTGAACTTGTTTTTCTTTTTCTGCAATCGTGGTTTGTAGATCTTTTAATTGATTGCGATTATCTGTTAATGAATTGGCAAAAACAGGTGCGGCTGAAAAGAGAGTTGTACTAATAAGCAACGTGATTAACGGTAAAGAAAATACACGATAAGACTGATGTGTTTTTTTTTGAAGATCCATTTTCTCTGCCATCTGACCAACGTACCTTTCATAACAGTTTGTAAGATTATTTCATGCCACAAAACAACTGACCAGCTAACATGAAATAAAGCCAAAATTTCAGATAATACCTAACAGGTAATCTATTCAATTAATAAGAGATTATAAAGCAATAATAGAAGGAGAGAGGAAAAAAGAGGCAATCCGTGTGACAGCGCAATAAAATATCACGCTGCCCACGAGAGATATTATTCGACGATAGTACCCCAAAGGTCATATTCATCTGCATGTTCAATAAGAACACGAACGATTTGTCCTGGTTCAACATCAAACTGCTCATTAAGGTAAACCGCACCATCAATTTCAGGTGCATCAGCCATACTTCGACCAATAGCGCCTTCTTCATCGACTTCATCAATCATAACAAGTAGCACTTTACCAATTTTCTCTTGTAAGCGTTCAGTCGAAATTTGTTGTTGTAGTTTCATAAAACGGTGATAGCGTTCTTCTTTCACTTCTTCAGGTACTTGATCGGCTAATTCATTCGCTTTCGCGCCATCAACAGGGCTGTATTTAAAGCAACCAACACGATCTAAGCGTGCTTCGGTGAGGAAATCCAATAACATTTGGAAATCTTCTTCTGTTTCACCCGGAAAACCAACAATAAAAGTAGAACGTAAGGTTAATTCGGGGCAAATTTCACGCCAGCGTTTTACACGCTCTAAGGTGCGCTCAACAGAGCCTGGGCGTTTCATCAGTTTTAAAACTTTCGGGCTTGCGTGTTGTAATGGAATATCTAAATAAGGCAAAATTTTGCCTTCAGCCATTAAAGGAATAACATCATCAACATGTGGATACGGATAAACATAATGCAAACGAACCCAAATCCCTAATTTTGCAAGCTGTTCACATAGACTCACCATACTGGTTTTAACTGGCATTCCATCCCAAAATCCTGTTTGATGCTTAGTATCAACACCATAAGCAGACGTATCTTGTGAGATAACCAGTAATTCTTTTACCCCTGCGTTGACTAATCTTTTGGCTTCATTTAATACTTCACCAATTGGACGACTGTCTAAATCACCACGCATTGATGGGATGATGCAGAATGTACAACGATGATTACAACCTTCAGAAATTTTCAAATAGGCGTAATGACGAGGTGTTAACTTGACACCTTGTTCGGGTACAAGGCTGATAAAAGGGTTGTGATCAGGTTTTGGTACATAGTGATGAATATGTGATAAAACTTGTTCGTAACTATGAGGTCCTGTGATTTCAAGTACCTTTGGGTGCACTTCACGAATTTGATTCTCTTTTGCACCTAAACAACCAGTAACAATGACTTTACCGTTTTCATCGAGTGCTTCACCAATTGCTTCTAGTGATTCTTGTACTGCGCTGTCAATAAACCCACAGGTGTTGACGATGACTAAATCAGCATCATTATAGGTAGGAACAACTTGATAACCTTCTGTACGCAGTTCGGTTAGGATACGTTCAGAGTCCACTAAATTTTTAGGACAACCTAACGAAACGAATCCAATTTTAGGCACTTGATTTGTTTGCGACATGCTCGTGTTCTCAATACTTTTAAATAAATAACAGATTGTTGTTTCTCAGACAGGTGTGAATTTTACGCAAAGGGTGATTTCTACGTAAATAGCCATTATAAGGGATGCTGATTTATTAATAGCTTGCCTGAAGAGGGATCTTGTAGAGTAAAAAGGGGTGACCTTTTTAATTCATCATTTTTCATAAATCCGATGCTAATGGTACATAAATCCGTCAATAAAAAAAATGATTGTTGAGAAACTTTCCGCAAAAACTGAAAGAGAAACGCAGGAATAGGCTGTAATTGCGCCATGACAAAGGTATACTTTGGCTCTTTGATACTATTTTTAACTAACGAGAGTGATTGCATCCTATGCTGCAAGAAGTAATGCAATTTTTCAACCGGCACACCCTGTTAAGTTTTGTTTGGGTTGCGCTGCTGGTGGCGGTCATTGTATTGACCTTTAAAGGGCTTTTTTCTAAGACGAAAAATATTTCCCGTACAGAAGCGATTTCTTTGATAAATAAAGAGAATGCGGTATGTGTTGATATCCGTAGCCGTGATGAATTCCGTAAAGGACACATCATTGATTCTATCAATTTAACGCCTTCTGAAATCAAAAATAATAATATTGCTGAGCTGGAGAAATATAAATCACAGCCAGTTATTGTTGTATCACCGTCAGGCATTGAAGGTGCAAAACCTGCTGAAAGCCTAATTAAACTCGGTTTTGAAAAAGTCTTTATCTTAAAAGATGGTCTTTCAGGCTGGAGTGGTGAAAATTTACCACTGGCTAAGGGTAAAAAATAACGAGCGAGCAGATTGAGTTCTATACTTACTGCTATTCAATTAATAAGGATATAAAAAGGTAAGATTATTATGTCAGAACAGCAAAACCAAGAGATGACTTTTCAAATTCAGCGTATCTATACAAAAGATATCTCTTTTGAAGCACCTAATGCTCCACAAGTTTTCCAAAAAGAGTGGCAACCAGAAGTTAAATTAGATTTAGATACATCTTCTAATACTTTAGCTGAAAACGTGTATGAAGTTATTTTGCGTGTCACTGTAACTGCAACTATGGATAACGAAACTGCATTCCTGTGCGAAGTGCAACAAGCAGGTATCTTCACTGTTGAAGGTATTGAAGGCACTCAATTAGCACATTGCTTAGGTGCATATTGCCCTAACGTTCTGTTCCCTTATGCTCGTGAATGTATCACTAACTTAGTCAGCCGTGGTACTTTCCCACAACTGAACTTAGCACCAGTTAACTTTGATGCGTTGTTTATGAACTATTTACAACAGCAACAAACTGATGCCGCTAATGAAGGGGCTGAAGAAGCTTAATGAACGCTTCTATGACAGTTATCGGTGCCGGTTCATACGGCACCGCTTTAGCGATTACCTTAGCGCGCAATGGCCATGATGTTGTACTTTGGGGTCATGATCCTGAGCATGTTGCTGCATTAGAGCAAGCACGCTGTAATCAGGCATTTCTGCCCGATGTTTCCTTTCCTGATAGTTTATACATGGAAGCTTCTTTGCAAAAAGCCATTGAAGCCAGCCGTAATATTCTTGTTGTGATCCCAAGCCATGTTTTTGGTAATGTATTACAACAGATCAAACCCTTTTTACGTCAGGATGCACGTGTTGTTTGGGCGACAAAAGGACTTGAGGCTCATACTGGTCGCTTGTTGCAAGATGTAGCGCGTGAAGTATTAGGTAATGAAATCCCGCTAGCAGTTTTATCAGGCCCTACTTTTGCCAAAGAGCTTGCAGCAGGTCTGCCTACTGCGATTTCAGTTGCATCAACGGACAATACCTTCTCTGAAGAGTTACAGCAGTTGTTCCATTGTGGCAAAAGTTTCCGTGTGTATAAAAACCCTGACTTTATCGGTGTGCAATTAGGTGGCGCGGTAAAAAACGTGATTGCGATTGGCGCAGGTATGTCTGATGGTATGGGGTTTGGTGCGAATGCACGTACAGCACTAATCACTCGTGGCCTTGCTGAAATGAGCCGTCTAGGTAAAGCATTAGGTGCAGATGCTGCAACGTTTATGGGAATGGCAGGATTGGGCGATTTAGTTTTAACCTGTACCGATAACCAATCTCGTAATCGTCGATTTGGTATGATGCTAGGTCAAGGTTTTGATGTTGATACTGCCCAAGAAAAAATCGGGCAAGTCGTTGAAGGTTATCGCAATACCAAAGAAGTTCGCGCATTAGCAGAACAAGTCGGTGTTGAAATGCCTATTACAGAGCAGATCTACCAAATTTTATATCAGCATAAAGACGCGAAAGAAGCCGCATTATCTTTATTAGGCCGAGCCACTAAAGATGAGATAGACAGCAATCTTTTCTAAGTCTATTTTAGATAGTTATTTATTTCTGTTTTAAACATAAAAAGCCTAAGTTTTTACTTAGGCTTCAATGTAAAAAGAATGAGAGTGAGTATGTCGCTAGAAGAGCTAAAAAGAGTCTGGGATCATATTAAAAATGAAGCAAGATGTTTGGCAGATTGTGAGCCAATTTTGGCGAGTTTCTTCCATGCGACATTACTCAAACATGAAAACTTAGGTAGCGCCTTAAGTTATATGTTGGCGAATAAGCTGGCAACCCAGACGATGCCTGCGATCGCCGTTCGTGAGATTGTTGAAGAAGCATATCGTAGCGATAATTCTATGATTGAATCAGCGGCTTATGATATTTCAGCCGTTCGTTTACGCGACCCTGCAGTTGATAAATACTCTACGCCACTACTTTATTTAAAAGGGTTTCATGCGCTACAAGCTTATCGTATAGCCCATTGGTTATGGAACCAAGATCGTAAAGCGCTTGCCGTTTATCTGCAAAATCAAATCTCTGTGACTTTTGGTGTCGATATTCACCCTGCTGCACGTATTGGTCACGGTATTATGCTTGATCACGCAACGGGCATTGTCATTGGTGAAACGGCTATCGTAGAGAACGATGTTTCTATTTTACAATCTGTGACTTTAGGTGGAACAGGTAAAACTTGTGGTGATCGTCATCCTAAAGTACGTGAAGGTGTGATGATTGGTGCAGGTGCTAAAATACTCGGTAATATTGAGATTGGTCGCGGTGCCAAAATTGGCGCAGGATCAGTCGTTTTACATGAAGTTCCTGCACACACTACCGTTGCTGGTGTTCCTGCCCGTATTGTTGGTAAGCCAACGAGTGACAAGCCTTCACTCGATATGGATCAACACTTTAATGGTGTGGTACCGGGATTTGAATGTGGTGATGGCATTTAATGGCATTAACTGAAGTTACGCTCTCTGAACTTAAGGCTTGTTTACACGCCGAGTATATTGGTGATAACAAGCCTTTTAGTTGGATAAGACTATTTCATCGCGTCTTTTTCTGCCAACGTTCACGTTATCTATTTTGGTGGCGTGTCGCCCAATTCTTTTATTTTTCTAAAAATCGTTTTCTTAAAAAATTAGGCATTCGTATTGGTGCTAAAAACAATCGTAAATATTGCAACGATATCTCATTAAGAACGCGCATAGGTAAAGGCCTTTCATTACCTCATCCCATAGGGATTGTACTGACTAATTACTGTCAGTTAGGTGAGAATGTG
This sequence comes from Proteus sp. G2669, assembly GCF_009915245.1. Classification (NCBI taxonomy): domain Bacteria; kingdom Pseudomonadati; phylum Pseudomonadota; class Gammaproteobacteria; order Enterobacterales; family Morganellaceae; genus Proteus; species Proteus sp. G2669. The sequence continues at coordinate 130,256 of NZ_JAABLX010000012.1, forward strand.
ACGTTAATGCAAGGTGTCACCATTGGAGTAAAAGAGAAGGATGGCAAAGCAGATATTCGAGTTGGCAACCATGTTTATATTGGTTGTAATTCTTCGATTATCGGCGGAGAGATAGAGATTGGTGATAATGCGGTGATTGGTGCTCACGCATTGGTATTAAAGGATGTAGGGGAAGGGTGTCGGTATATTACTAAAGTTGTCGCCGAAATCAGACAATCATCAGAGTAATAAGTTAGATTTTTAGTCGTTTGAAATTAAAAAAAGCGCTAGTCATTATTTATGATCAGCGCTTTTTACATTTCAGTCTCTTAGTAATGCACCAGGATAACCAAGTTGACGCCATGCTTCAAAAACCACAACCGCAACGGTATTTGATAGGTTCATACTACGGCTATCTGCAAGCATTGGAACTCTGATTTTCTGCTGTGTTGGCATATTGTCTAACACATAAGGCGGTAAACCACGGGTTTCAGGTCCAAAAAGGAGATAATCTCCATCTTGATAACTCACATTACTATGTGCTGGTGTGCCTTTTGTCGTTAACGCAAATACACGTGCGCCAGTTGGCGATTGTGCATTATCAGGGTTTAAACCTTCACTTTCTAAAAAAGTATAGTAATCGTGGTGCTGTTTAATATCAGCAAATTCACGATAATCAAGCCCTGCACGACGAAGACGTTTATCATCCCAAGTAAAGCCCAATGGTTGGATCAAATGAAGATGAAAGCCTGTGTTAGCACACAGGCGGATAATATTACCCGTATTCGGTGGAATTTCGGGTTCAAATAAGACGATATTGAGCATGGTTTATTTAACTTGATAATAATTTTTATACCAATCAACGAACTGTTTTACGCCTTCATCTACACTTGTTTGAGGTTTATAGCCAGTTGCTTTAAATAAATCCTCAGTGTCTGCCCATGTGGTGTAAACATCACCAGGTTGCATTGGTAACATATTTTTATCTGCAGTTTTTCCTAAGTGAGCTTCTAATGCACTAATATAATCCATTAAATTAACTGGAGAACCATTACCAATATTATAGACTTTATAAGGTGCTGAACTATTAGCAGGAGTGCCTGTACTGACTTTCCAATCTTGCTGTGGTACTGGTATTACATCAGCGATGCGAGCAACACCTTCCACAATATCTTCAACATAAGTAAAGTCTCGTTTCATTTCACCATTATTATAAATATCAATAGGCTCATCGTTGATAATAGCTTTTGTAAATTTAAATAATGCCATATCAGGGCGACCCCAAGGACCATAGACGGTGAAAAAGCGTAATCCAGTTGTTGGTATACCATATAAATGAGAATAGCTATGAGCCATTAATTCATTAGCTTTTTTCGTTGCCGCATATAAAGAAACAGGGTGATTAGCTTGATCATGAGGTGAAAATGGTAATTCATCATTTAAGCCATAAACAGAACTGGAAGAAGCATAAACAAGATGTTTAATATTGTTGTGACGACAACCTTCTAAGATTGTCAGAAAGCCAGTTAAATTGCTATCAGCGTAAGAAAATGGGTTAATTAGTGAATATCTAACCCCAGCTTGTGCAGCTAAATGAATAACTTTATCAAACTTCTCAGTTTCAAATAGGCTAGCTATTTTTTCTCTATCAGCTAGATCAATAAGAGAAAATGAAAAATTATGTAGTTTATTCAGAATGTTAAGCCTAGATTCTTTTAAGGAGACATCATAATAATCATTGAGATTATCGATACCAACAACAATTTCACCTTGTTGGATTAGTTTTTTTATTAGATGAAAACCAATGAATCCTGCTGCACCAGTGACTAAATATTTCATTACGTAATTAACCCATATTTATTAATTAATCGTTACCAAATAGGTCACGAGTATAAACTTTTTCTTCAACGTCGTTTAGCACTGATGACATTCTATTGGTAATAATGACATCAGACATAGCTTTAAACTCATTTAAATCACGAACTAATCTTGAGTTAAAGAAGGTTTCTTCTTTCATTTCAGGTTCATAAATCACCACTTCAATTCCTTTGGCTTTAATGCGTTTCATAATGCCTTGGATAGAAGAAGAGCGGAAATTATCAGAGCCAGATTTCATAATTAAACGATAAACACCTACGATTTTTGGTGATTTAGCGATAATTGAGTCGGCAATAAAATCTTTACGAGTACGGTTAGCTTCAACGATAGCACTAATAATATTATTAGGAACAGAGTCGTAGTTTGCTAACAGTTGTTTGGTATCTTTTGGTAAACAGTAACCACCATAACCGAACGATGGGTTATTATAATGATTTCCGATACGAGGATCTAAGCAAACACCTTCAATGATTTGTTTTGCATTTAAGCCATAAGCTTGAGCATAGCTATCTAATTCATTAAAGTAAGCAACACGCAGTGCTAAATAAGTATTAGCAAATAATTTAATCGCTTCTGCTTCTGTAGAGTCAGTGAACAGAACATCAATATCTTTTTTCAGTGCACCTTGTTGTAAAAGGTCTGCAAATTTTTGTGCTCTTTCTGATTGTTCACCAATAACAATACGAGATGGGTATAAATTATCGTAAAGTGCACGACCTTCACGTAAGAATTCTGGTGAGAAAATAATATTATCCGTATTATATTTCTCTCTCATTTCTTTTGTAAAACCAACAGGAATGGTTGATTTAATAATCATTGTCGTATTTGGATTATATTCTAAAACATCACGAATAACAGACTCTACCGATGAGGTGTTAAAATAGTTTGTTTTAGGATCGTAATCAGTAGGTGTTGCAATGATAACAAAATCAGCATCTTTATAAGCGAATTCTTTATCTAATGTAGCCGTAAAGTCGAGCTCTTTGGTTGCTAAAAATTCTTCGATTTCTTTATCAGAAATTGGCGAGATTTTTTTGTTAAGTAATTCAACTTTTTCTTTATTGATATCTAACGCAACAACTTTGTTGTTTTGGGAAAGAAGTACCCCGTTAGATAGACCGACATAGCCGGTTCCTGAGATGGTTATTTTCATATTAATATCACTTTCAAATGTTAAGAGTTATTTATAATCTTTTTTTTATTGCATTAAAAATATAATGAAAAAAATAGTACACACTCTTGATTAATGGTAATTTCAACTCATTTCTGTAAATATTCCATTGCCATTTTATGGCATGATATTTATTCCCAGAAAGAGATTGATTACTTATTCTATATTTAGCTAAAAATTGTTGAATACAATAAGCTTTATCACATTTTTTTAAAATCGTTAACCACATTAAATAATCTTCATGTCCAATTTTTTTTTGATAAAATTTACCAAGTTTTTTGGCATTATATGTACCAGTTAAATTTCCTATATGACAAGTTTTCAGTAAATCATTAAATGAAAATATTTCAGGTGATTTTCTGTAATTAGTAATATTATTTTCATTAAAGGTTCCATAGTTAGAACAGACTACATTCCAACCCATATTAAAGTATTTTAAGTGTTGGGCTAGTTTCTCTTTTTCCCATAAATCATCACTATCTAAAAATGCAATATAATGTCCAGTACATAAATTTATTGCTAAATTTCTTGATTCAGCAACACCCATATTTACATTGTTATTAATAATAACTATTTTATTATTTTTATTGTACTTGGATAATATTTCTTTTGTATTATCTGTTGAACAGTCATTTACAATATACAATATATAATCAGAATATGTTTGTGAAAATACAGACTGAATACTGCTTTCGATAGTTTTTTCAGCATTATAAGCTGGCATGATAATTGAGAAGGTTTCATTTTTCATAATATTATTTTTTTTTAGAAAGTAATATCTTTATATTGCCTTTTATTAAGAAGTAACATTCTTTAAAAAAAGAATGTTTTTCTTTATATAAAGGATGTTTTTTAATTGCAAAGAATATACTGGCTATTAATGATTTATATCCTAGTATTCTGGCAAAACCAGCTCCTCTAGAAATTTCTAAAATAGGGGTGAATTTTAATCCAGTGCTAATAATATCAGGATGCCGTACAACAACTATAGGTATATAAGATATATCAATTCCCTTTTTATAACAATCAGTTATAAATATATGATATTCACAAGCTGGATATTTACAACCTAATCCAAACCTTTCATCTAATAAGATATTTTTAGCTTTAATAATATTACTTTTGAAAAATATTTCCCAATCACCAATAGATAATAATGAACGAAAAGTATGTTTAAAATGATTATTTTTATAATATTTTATATCTTTATTAGAGTTAATAATACCCGTTTTGAAGGTAATAATATCAGTATTTTTTTGTTGAAAATTATTAATTATTTTTTCTATTATACCTTTTTCATAAATTAAATCATCATCTGTAAATGTACATATATCTCCTATCATATTTTTAATAGCAAGGTTTCGACTAACAGATGTTCCTTTTTCAGTTACAGATAGAACTCTAATATTATCATGGGGGATATCTATTTTTGATGGTAAAGGGATATCTATACATTGATTTATTACCAATATATATATATCATCAATATTAATGTTCTGGAAAATTCTATCTATAAACTTTAAATCTGTTCTGTTTGTTGTTGCTACTAAAAATTCTACTTTCATTTTTAATAATCTCGATCTCTAGTTATATTATGTTCATAATTAACATTGAATATAGATTGATATTCTAGATTAACGGCATGTCTTTTATATATGGATATTTGAAAAAACAGAATAAGAAATATAGTTATACTTATTTTAAATAAAATATCTTTAGATGTTGATAATATATCAGCAAGAACAAATATACTAAATATTAGAAAATATTTTGACATTCTAGATATGTTAAGGTTTCCTGATGAAATTAAAAGTAGTATTATACCAAAAAAAATGAAGTTTACTAGTTTGTAATTAATTTTTTTATTTGATGAAAGAATGCAAATAGAAAAAATGAAAACATTCAATAATACACCTAGCCCACTACCAACGGCTTCTCCTACATTAGTATAATTGTTATTATAAGCGTAGTTTTTATATATAGGAAGAATTGAAAATAACTGTTTTATTACTATATTAATCCAACCAAGATAAAATGATATAATTGAAACTAAAATAATAATAAGCATTATATGTTTGGGCCATTTTATTTTCACTATATAAAAAAATGGTATCATCAAAAGAGCTGAAGTATGACAAATACTAGCAATTAAACAAATTATAGTATATTTAATAAATTCATTTGACTTTATATATTTCATTGAGTAGGCAAAAATTGACATTGCTAATGCCTGCCTTACTTGATCATCAAAAGTAAAATATCCAACATTTAATGTAATGAAAAATAATAATACATAATGGATATTATTTTTACTAGATAAATTGAGTATTAAAATAATACTACAAATGAAATAGCCACCTAACACATACACATAACCATGTTTACTAAAAGAAAATAAATTACTCATGTAATAAAATAAATATTCAACATACCAAGGTTTATCAATTCCTTTTTGTATCTCAGTAAATATACCTATATATCCTTTATAGTCAGGCCCCACATCATATCTAAGTATAGTTGGAATAATAATAATTAATAATGATGTTAATATAAAAAAGTAAGATAAAGCTTTATTGTTTTCCTTACTATAAAGGTAAGCAAAAAAAGTGGAAAATAGTAATATAAAATTATATATGATAAAATGGAAAATCATAATATTTTCTCATAAAGGTATATGATTTCTTTAATGCCATATTTATTTTTGATGGATTTTTTTAGTGTTTCTCTTGAAAAATTAATATTTAATAGCTCTTCTATTTTATCTGCAACTAATTCTTTTTCAATATCAAAAACAATACCATTACTCTCATTTATAATTTCATTTATTCCTCCTGGGCATATATTGGATATAGCTGGTGTTCCACAGTATATTGCTTCTAATAAAATATTGGGAAAACCTTCAAATCTACTACTTAAAATAAATACATCTGCCTTTTCAAGCCAGTTATATATATTATCTTTAAAACCAACAAACGAGACAATACTTTCTAAATTATATTTAACAACTATTTTATGTAACTTAATACTAATATCTCTTTTATCATTTTCTCCAACTCCTATAATTGTCAAATGGTACTTATTAGAACTTAATTTTTTTTTGGATATGTTTTTTAATAGTAAATCAAAGCCTTTTTGATAAGTTAATCGACCACATGCAATAATATTAATTTTATTTTCAGAAAGTTCTATTTTTTCATTTATATTACATGATAATTGAGAGTCAATATAATCCGTGTCAATTGGATTGTTTATTGTGTGGATTTTATGAGATGGTATATTAAATATATTAATTAGATCTTTTCTCATGTCATCACACTGGGCAATTATTAGGTCGTAGTTTTTATAAAAAAGATTATAAAATACTTTAGCTAAATATTTAGTTGTATTTAAACTTGCAAAATTAGTTTCTCTGACTATCCATTTTACTTTCTTATTAAATATAATTAAAGGGCTTAGAAGTAGGCCTAAATGACCTGAACCAATAAAAACAGTATCAGGTTTTATTTTTTTTACTGACTTCAGTATATCAAATAAGCAAAACTTTAAACTCTTATTTTTCTTTAATTCATATATTTTGATATTTGAGGTTATTTTCTCTAAAAATGTATGCTTTACATCAAAAACAAGTAACAACTCTATATTAAATTTTTCTTTATTAATATTATTTATTAAGTGAGTAATAATTCTTTCTGCTCCAGCACCAGTTAATGATGGAATAATAAAAAGTATTTTTTTCATTAGATACGCTTTTTATGTTTGTTATTAAAATAAGTAAGTTTCAATATGTTCCATGGCATAGGATATACCCAGTTAGATACAGCCCAAGTGAGAATAAACCTTATAAACATAGATATGCAGAATGCATAACTAACTCCAATTAGTTCATATTTTCTGATTAATATAAAAATTAATATTATATTTATACAGCCTGATATAATAGTAATTAGAGAGAGCAAGTATGTTTTTTTGACATAAGTGATATAGTTGGTTACTACTAAATATAACCCTTGAAAACTTTGTCCTATACATAACCAAAAGACAATTTCTTGAGCTTTTAAGTATTTAGAACCAGCTATAAAACTAATTATATATGGAGAAATTATGGATGCTAATAATCCTGATATTATACAAAATATAAAGAAAATATATGAATAAATAATGATTTTATTTTTTATTTCTGTATTCATATTTACATTTGTTAATTGTTGGAATAAATATGGCATGAAGGTTTTATTTAAAGCATCGAAGACTAAAATAATAGCTAAGCTAACTTGAACAGCCATCATATATATTCCTGCCTCTGATAAACCATATTCTTTATTTATTATGAATCTATCAATAGAACTTAATAGAAAAACCCCAAGTATGTGAGGAGCTAGTGGAATTCCAAAATATAAATTATCTTTAATATAAAATAGAGAGCTTTCTTTTGTTGACAATAAATTATTTTTATACAGTGAAATAAAACATAAGATAGCTGTAACAAAGGATGTGATTAAAATCCCATAAATTCTACCTTCTGCACCAAAATTTAAAAAAACAATTAAAAAAATTGATATGGTAAAACTTAAAAAGCTATTACTAACTTGAATTGCTCCATATTGAAATGCTTTATTTCTTATTTGCAACTGAGTTAATTTGAATCTTAATATATAGTCTAGAGTGGATGAAAAAATAGCAAATACAAGCCATTCTTTTGGAATGTTAAAAAATGAAATAAAACTGTCAGAAAATAAATAAAATAAGATAAATATAACAATTGAACTTAGAAATAGAATAATAAAACTTGAATTATTATATTGTATTAGTATTTTATTATCTTTTGTATCAAAGAACTTTCTACTAGCAGCTCCGGTGGTATTTAATCCTATAATAGCATTTAATCCAGATAAAAGAATCTGAAAAATTGCTATTTTGCCATATTCTTCAGTAGATAAATAATAACTAAATACGGGTAATAACACAAAAGGAATAGATGCATTTAATATATTAGAAGATAAATATATAAACGATTGTTTTAATAGAATATTTTTTTTCATTATCTTTTTGATTAAATAGAACATTTAATAGCTAAAAAACTATATAAACAAAGAAAAGCTACCGCACTGGGTTTACGGCTCCCAGAGCGCCAAGATTCATCTCGAAAAATCCTTATATCATTGTAATATAAAGACTTTATTATATAAGCATACTTTATCAATATGCTAAAAACCGCACTGAGAGTAGACTCTTCAAACCAGACGGTCAAGTAATAGCTGGGTATTTTAGCATTGATTGAGGATATATAAATACTGGAATAGCTGTCGATTCAGCCAGATCATTCTGAATTACATCAACAAACGTTAATGAAAAGAATATGCCACCTATTCATCAATAGGTGGTAGGATGTTTTGATACAACAATTTAATTACTCTATTTGTTTGTTTCCAATGGTTAAGTTTCTGTTCGTGATCCATGTTATCGGTTATTATTTACTTTAGTGTGTTATTCTCATGCTACTGCAAGAACTTCTTCAGAATTCTAATCACGGCGGTATTCACTAATCTCATTCCTTCCTTTATAGTAATCGTTTATAAGAGTAAGAAACTTTAAGTGTAAAATGAAAAATACCTATAAAATCAGCGTGTTGATGTCAGTATATAATGATTCAATACATTTGAATGAAGCTATAGATTCTATTTTAAATCAGACTTTTAAAGATTTTGAATTTATCATCATTAATGATGGTTCTACCGATTTGTCTATTGATATTTTAAAAGAATATGAAGAGAAAGATAGCAGAGTAAAAGTGTATACTAATGCATCTAATATCGGGTTAGCTAAATCTTTGAACAAAGGTTTTTTACTTGCGTCTGGTGATTATATTGCTCGAATGGATGCTGATGATTACTCATATCCAACTCGCCTTCAAAAGCAGTTTGAGTTTATGGAAGACCATAAAAACATTATGGTCTGTGGTACATCGATGGAAATTTATGAACAAGATGACAAATTCATGATTCTTCCAACAAGCCATAATGCAATAGCTGCTGGATTGATTTTTGGAACTAATTTTTATCATCCTACAGTCATATTTAGATCTGATTTCATTAAACAAAATAAAATTGTATACCCAGAAGATTATCAATATGCTCAAGATTATGGGCTCTGGGTCAATTTATTAAAGCTAAATCAGGAAAATATTTTTTCTAATCTAGAAGAGGCATTATTAAAATACAGAATTCATCCAGAAAGAAATAGAAAGAACTACTTTAGTACACAAACCTCATTTGCTATAAAAGCACAAATTAATGCGTTAAGTATGTTTAATATAGAAGCCAGCAAAAATGTATTATACAACTTAAATTTTTCAAATGAAGAATTAAGTTTATGTAATATAAAAGAATGTGATGTAATTTTGGATAAAATAAGAACTAAAAATAAAGAACTTTGCCCTTATTTTTACAAAAATCTTGAAGTTGCTATTGTGCGAAAAAAAGTATCATTATTTCGGCGTTGTGAGAAAAAAAGCCTTTTTTATCCTTATATGAAAGTCAAAGCAAGGCTTATTTACTTAATGAATAGGAAAATGATTAAGGCTCTAAACTAAGGGTCCGCCCTTAGTTTAGTTTTAGGTAATTTCCAAATATTAGATCAACATTTTTGTTTTCTTCATTATTTAATTCTTTATCCATACCTGCTGACGGAATAAAGGTTAATTCTCCAAAATGAATTACACCACTATTTAGGTATAAATCGACTCTAACAAAAGGAAATGGTTTGGATAGTTTTTCAGCATATTCAAAGAGTTTTTGATAGTTTTGAGGTTTATCTAAAACAGTAGATACTTCACTATTTTTATAATCAATACCATAAGGTAATAATTCCCATTCTTTGTTAACAAAATAGAATTTAGGGTGTTGTGATTCTCTTTCAGTGCAGATCATGACAAACAAAGGTTCACCATGAAAACAGAATAATTTGTAATCATATGGAAGTTCATTATTTTTTGTTTCTATGAATTTTTCACAAATTATTTTTTTAGAGATATCCTTATAAACAAATTCAACAGCTAATCGCCAATAGTCTTCATTTAGCCAAGTTGTTAATGTTTGTCTAATGTTATCTGGGGATATCTTATCTTTATCTCTGCAAATGATATTATAACCTGCACCATGATTGCATTTTAGTACAAATTTATTAGGCAACTCAGAGAAGTTAATATCGTCAGGTTGATCCCATACTTGATGGATTTCATTAAGTATTTCTTCGCAACCACAATCTTTAACATATTCTCGAGCAGCGTATTTATCTGCACATTTTGTGACTAATGGGTTATTTTTATATAAATTTAACTTTAGGTGCTGTAATTTCTCATTAAATGTTTGTGGAAAATCTAAATTTAGAGTTTTCCTCATTCGTTCTTTATATATTGATTTAGTTACTAATTCTGGAAAAGTATCACAATATTTATAACGTAATTTATTTCTTAAAATTTTCAGGTATTTATTCATAAAGGTAATAAAATATAATTTAGCAAAATCGTATTTTAAGGCTAAAAATCACATTTAGATAGATTTTACTTTGTTTTTGGCAACCAAATCTCAACCCTTAACCCACCTAATGGGCTATCATCAGCTTTAACATGACCTCGATGTTGGCTTACGGCTGTTTCTACAATAGCTAACCCCAAGCCAGTACCCCCTGATTCACGATCTCTTGCTTCATCTGTTCGGTAGAACGGTCGGAAGATATGCTCTCTATCTTCAGGACTAACACCTGGACCATCATCATCAACAATAATAGTGATACCTTGGTTTTGTTCAGTAAATGCAACCTCAATGCGAGAGTTTGAATAACGTAGAGCATTACGAACAATATTTTCAAATGCACTAGCAAGTGAATATGGATTGCAGTAAATAGGCCATGCTCCCGGAGGAGTTGTGACTTGTAGGGTCTTATTACTTTGTTCAGCCTCAAATTTGGCATTATCTAAAATGTCATCCCACAATTCGTTGGCTTTTACTGTTTCGCGTAATAACTCGTTTTTATGCTGGTTGCGTGAAAGAACGAGTAAATCATTAATCATGCCATCAAGACGCTGAGTTTCAGTTTCAATACGCTCTAGCTCTTTACTTTCTCCACTACGACGACGTAATAATGCACTCGCTAATTGTAAGCGTGTTAATGGTGTTCGTAGTTCGTGAGAAATATCAGAAATTAACCGTTGTTGTGCCTCAACCATGCGTTCAAGAGCACTTATCATCTGATTAAAGCTGGTACCTGCTGCCAAAAATTCTTGAGGGCCTGTTTCTAGTTCAGGGTGAGGGCGTAAATTACCTTTCGCAACATCATCAGCCGCATTTTTAAGTTGTCTTGCCGGTTTTGCTAGGCTCCAAGAAAGCCACACTAATAACGGTGTGCTGATAAGCATGGTAAATATGAGTAGTAATAACGGTTTATCAAATAATAAGTTGATAAAGTCAGATTGAGGGCTACTTGATGGACGAACAAGATAAAGCTGGTAATGATCTTCACCATCTCTTACTGAAAATGGCCCTAACATCTCAGAACGGCCATATTTTTTCTTTTTAGGGTGATCGGCGTTATCAGATTGACCAATAAAGTTTCTGACAACCTGCATCTCATTACGTTGAGCACCGATAATGCGTCCTTCACTGGTCACGATAATTAAACGCTGACCAGGTGGAGCCCATTTATCAATAGCGCGAATTAATCGACGCCACCAAAGGAGATCGTTAGCGGGATCTTGAGCTAATTCCGCTTCGATATGTTGTTCTAGCATAACACCTTGACGGTACTCACTCTCTAAAAGAGGGGTAAGCTGGCGCGAGTCCAGCTTTGGAACCATCATAACTAGCACCAGAACTAATGCTAGCGTCAGCCAGAATATTGCAAAAATACGCGCTGACAGACTATTTATCATAAAAAATATTTATCAAGTTATTGAAACCATCAGATAACCACGGCCACGTAACGTTTTGAACCACGGTTGTCCATCTGTTCTTTCTGGTAATTTACGGCGTAAATTGGAAATATGCATATCAATCGCTCTATCAAAAGGTGTTAAGCGCTTACCAAGCACTTCTTGACTTAGATGTTCGCGTGATACGACTTGCCCCAAATGCTGAGCAAGTAGATAAAGCAAAGTAAACTCAGTTCCTGTTAACTCTAGCGGTTCGTCATCAAAACTCGCTTCTTGTCGGCCTGGGTTAAGTTGTAGTTTATCAACCTGTAGTGTTGGAGATGTATTGCTATCAGTCTGTTTTTGTTCGCTCCAGTTAGAACGACGTAAAATAGCTCTGATACGAGCAACTAGCTCTCTATCATTAAAAGGTTTTGGTAAATAGTCATCAGCACCAAGCTCTAAGCCAAGTACTCGGTCAAGATCACTGCCTCTTGCCGTTAACATGATGACAGGGGTCTGGAAATTTTGGCGTAACTCTTTGAGTGTCTCAATCCCGTTTTTACGTGGCATCATAATATCCAGTAATAACAAGTCGATAGAAGCATCCAAAAGTTTAAGTGCTTGTTCGCCATCAGAGGCGATTACAACATTAAAGCCTTCCATTTCAAGCAATTCTTTCAATAGCGATGTTAATTCGCGATCGTCATCCACTAATAAGATTTTATGCATTCGTCAATTCCTCCAAGAGAAAAATACGATAATAAATAGCGCGAATCTATGACTTTACGTTCTTTTACACGCTCTGACGCTAGTTTGCAGCCGCAACGGTATAGTAATCCACATAGCAAAGAATTACACATATTTAGGTAGCATTAATTAGGTCGGTATTAATCACCGAGTTTAGGAGTAAGAGCAATGCGTAAAGTAGCAGTAGTTGCATTAGCATCAATGTTTTTAGCAGCTCCGACAGTGGTATTAGCTGAAACAGCAAATACCAATCCGCCTACTGAGCAACAATATAATGGTAATTATCACTGCGGTTATGGCTATGGTATGCATGGCGACCGTGATTATAGAGGTCACCGCGGACAACGTGGCCATATGATGAATAACGGTGGACAAATGATGGATCGCAATTATGGCGGATCTCATATGTTTAACGGAATCACATTAACTGAGCAACAACGTACCCAAATGCGCGATTTAATGCGCCAGCATCATCAAGGCAGATATAACGGAAACTACCGTCAACGTCATGAGAATATGCATAAATTAGTTACTGCACCTCAATTTGATGAAGCAGCAGTAAGAGCACAAATGCAAGATATGGATAAACAAGCAATTGAGCGCCATGTTGAAATGGCGAAAGTCCATAATCAGATGTATCAGTTATTAACCCCAGAACAGAAAGCGCAGTTGGAAAAGAATTACCAACAGCAAATGTCAGATTTTGACCAACAAGGTCAACAAAATCAGTAACGAAGTAAGTAAGAGTGTAGTGCAGCAGTACCTAGTTAGAGAGTAAGTAGCAACAACGAAGTTTTTTCCTTGCCATAGACACCATCCCTGTCTTTTGCAGCCCCTCTGGAGAGGGGCTTTTTTTTGTCCAGACCTACAACAACGCCTCAGGAGATTCAGGTAAAATCTGTCCGCCATCGACGATAATTGTCTGGCCTGTAATATATTTTGCTTCATTTGAGGCAAAGAAGGCGGCGGCGTAGCCGATATCTTCTGGCTCACCTAAAGTATGTGTTGGGATAGAAGCCTTCATTTGATTTAAATACGCTTCGCCTTGGGCTTGCAAGCCTTCAGTGAGGATATTTCCCGGCATCACAGCATTAATGGTAATACCATGACGCGCATATTCTAATGCTGCACTACGCATAAAGCCAAGTTGTCCTGCTTTACTTGCGCCGTAGTGGCTCCAACCAGGATAGCCTGTGATTGCTCCCGTAATGGATGACGTGATAATCACACGACCTTGTTTTTGTTTTTCCATGACACGAAGTGCTGCCTTCACTAAAAAGAACATACCTTTAAGGTTAACTGTATGCATTTTATCCCAATCAGCTTCAGTCATCTCTTTAATAGTTGCTTGAGGGAAAATGCCAGTATTGGAACAAAGAATATCAAGTTTGCCATACTCTTTTACGACATCATCAATGACTTTTTCACAGGCAGATTGCTGAGTGACATCAAGATGCATAAAACCTACATCTAATTCATCTTTTGTTTTATTACCAGCTACATCATCAATATCCGCAATAATCACTTTCGCACCACTGTTTTTTAGTGCGATAACGATACCTTTGCCAATACCCTTTGCGCCACCTGAAACTAAAGCGATTTTACCCGTTAAATCAAACATAAAACCTCCTATAAAGTGTAAGTTCTACTGTATCAGTCTAGGTTGAAAAGCGGTAAATCACCCAGAGAACTTTGTTGTGGGTCACAAATGTACCTTAGATAATTTTTTTCTTTGAATGGATGTCATCACGAAATCGAGAGATAAACGTCAGATAGAATGCTGTACCAGAGAAAAACTGAATATTTATCAAAATATGCCGATGCTATTTTTTAGCATAAATAGCGTTTTTTTGAGGTGAATGCAAAAAGGCAGTAAAGTGTCTGTATAAAAAGTGTTAACTTATTAGTGAAACACATTTGAGATAGACTAGTCTAAACTTTAAACAGGCTGTCTGATTAGTTTAATGCGCATCAAGTTTATGAAAAAAAATGTACGATAATGATGAACTGGTAAAAAATATGCGTACAATGGTATTGTTGAATCAATTCAGCATTTGCGATATCGGAAAATAACACCAGATAAGCCGATATTGAAATAAAAAGTTATTCCAACAATTTTGCAATAATTACATCGAATAAGAATCAGAGGTAATCATGGTCAATGGGATCAAAAGAATTGGGGTTTTAACAAGTGGTGGTGATGCACCCGGAATGAATGCCGCGATCCGTGGCGTTGTTCGTGCCGCACTAAGTGAAGGTTTAGAGGTTTATGGGATTATGGATGGCTATATGGGGCTATACGAAAATCGCATGAAAAAACTCGACCGTTTTAGCGTGTCAGACATGATAAACCGTGGTGGTACATTCCTTGGTTCTGCTCGTTTCCCTGAATTCCGTGAAGACAATGTGCGTGCTGTTGCCATTGAAAACATGAAACAAAATGAGCTTGATGCTTTAGTTGTTATTGGTGGTGACGGTTCTTATTTAGGTGCGAAAAAATTAACGGAAGCGGGTTTTCCTTGCATCGGTTTACCAGGCACAATCGATAATGACGTAGCAGGTACTGACTACACCATTGGTTATTTCACGGCGTTAGAAACAGCAGTTGAAGCAATTGACCGTTTACGTGATACCTCAACGTCTCACAAACGTATCTCTATCGTAGAAGTAATGGGCCGTTATTGTGGCGACTTAACTCTATCTGCGGCAATCGCAGGTGGATGTGAATTTGTTGTTCTGCCTGAGGCAGAATTACCGTTTGATCGCGATGAACTGCTGGCGGAAATCAAAGCAGGTATTGAACGTGGTAAACGCCATGCAATCGTCGCAATCACAGAACACGTTTGTGATGTACATGAATTAGCTCGTTTTATTGAAGCTGAAACTAAACATGAAACACGTGCAACAGTGTTAGGTCATATTCAACGTGGTGGCTCTCCTGTTGCTTACGATCGTATTTTAGCCTCACGTATGGGTGCTTATTCTGTACAACTGCTATTAGAAGGTTATGGCGGTCGTTGTGTTGGTATTCAAAATGAAAAACTGGTTCACCATGATATTATTGATGCGGTCATGAATATGAAACGTGTCTTTAAAGCTGACTGGTATGAAACAGCGAAAAAACTCTATTAATCAATAGTGTTATCGTAATACCCTAGCCTTTCTGAGTACTATCCTTATTCGTGAACTACTCTGATACATGTTGTCTGCGTGTCAGAGTAGCTTCTCGAGTGAAAACATTTCATTTAATAATCTTATTCTCCATCAATACTGCCTAACATCCCTTGTATAGATAGTTATATTCCTGTTGTGTATATCAATCGGCTTTTTGTTATTTCATCGTTATAAAACTTTCTGTCAGCCTAGTTAAATATTTAACAATAGGGGATGGAGAGATATGTTTAAACAATGGGGTTTATTATCAACGACTTTAGTCGCATTACTTTTTTCTAATAGCTTATGGGCTAAAGATATTCAGTTATTAAATGTCTCTTATGATCCGACAAGGGAACTTTATCAACAGTATAACCAAGCATTTAGTCAGTATTGGCAGCAGAAAACGGGAGATAGGATCACTATCCGCCAATCACATGGTGGATCAGGAAAGCAGGCGACATCAGTTATCAATGGTATTGAGGCAGATGTTGTGACATTAGCTCTTGCCTATGATATTGATGCGATCGCACAAAGAGGAAGTATCGATAAGCAATGGATAACACGACTACCCGATAACTCTGCGCCTTACACTTCAACGATTGTTTTTCTGGTGAGAAAAGGAAATCCTAAGCAGATAACAGATTGGGATTCACTGATAAAACCAGGTGTTTCCATTATTACACCTAACCCTAAAACTTCAGGTGGTGCAAGATGGAACTATCTTGCTGCTTGGGGGTATGGGTTAAAAGCTAATCATCAAGATAACGAAAAAGCAAAAGCATTTGTGAAAGCACTTTATCAGCAAGTTGAAGTGTTAGACTCAGGAGCGCGAGGCGCAACCAATACATTTGTTGAGCGAGGTATTGGTGATGTATTGATTGCATGGGAAAACGAGGCATTATTAGCAATTAATGAATTAGGTGCTGATAAGTTTGAAATTGTTACACCTTCGGTTTCTATTCTGGCAGAGCCTACGGTATCTGTAGTGGATAAAATTGTCGATAAACGAGGAACACGAGAAATTGCCACCGCGTACTTAGATTATCTTTACTCACCACAGGGACAAGAGATTGCAGCAAAAAACTATTACCGTCCTAGAGATAAAGTGCTCGCTGAGAAATACCAAAACAGTTTCCCAAAACTCGAACTATTTACGATTGATGAGGTTTTTGGTGATTGGCAATCAGCACAGAAAATACATTTTGCGACAGGTGGTGTATTTGATGAAATAAGTCGTCGTTGATGTGTCATAAAGCAAAAACAAAAAAATCACCTTCTGGTTTTATATTCAGCAAGGTGATTTTCTTTATTTTTTATCCATTAAAGGCGTAAGCCAGAAAGATAAAAATTATTTTTTCGCTTTAGCTTGTGCTGCTGCTTTCACGATGACGGCAAATGCATCAGCTTTCAGTGAAGCACCACCGACTAATGCGCCATCAATGTCTGGTTGACCAAACAGTTCAGCTGCATTTTTATCGTTCACAGAGCCACCGTATTGGATGATAACTTGTTCAGCGATAGCGGCATCTTTTTTCGCGATATGATCACGAATAAATTTATGGACAGCTTGTGCTTGTGCTGGAGTTGCAGATTTACCAGTACCGATAGCCCAGATTGGTTCATAAGCAATAACCGCATCTTTAAATGCAGCTGCACCATGTGCATTTAAAACAGCATCGATTTGGCGAGCACAGACTTCTTGTGTTTTACCCGCTTCGTTTTCTGCTTCGGTTTCGCCAATACATAATACAGGCGTTAAACCTAACTCTTTTAACACGCCGAATTTTTGAGCGATAAACTCGTCAGATTCTTTATGATAAGTACGACGCTCAGAGTGACCAATGATAACGTATTTAACATCAACGTTTTTCAGCATTTCTGCTGAAGTTTCACCAGTAAAAGCACCAGATAGGTTAACACCTGTATCTTGAGCACCTAATGCAATACGGCTTCCGCCAATTTCATGGCGTGCTTGGCATAGGTAAACTGCGGGTGGTGCGATAGCAACATCACAACCTGCAACACCGCTAACTTCTTTACGTAGTGCAGCAATTAATTCATGAACCATATGAATGCTGCCGTTGAGTTTCCAGTTACCCATGACTAATGGATGGCGCATAACTTTTCCTCCAACCGAGTGGTTTAAATTTAGTTTGCTAATAAACATGAATTCTGTTGATACACAACAGTATAGAGAACAATGAATAGAATAGCTTTGTTTTTTATCACGGAATAGCTGAAACGATCTTGCTGTTTAAAGAAAGCTTAATCGGTTCAATTGCAAAGGTCGTTAATTGTTCACCTTCATGCGCAATAATATAGCGGATCGCACCAACATTATGGCTTACATAAGCCGGAGTTTGGTTTTTAAATGCAAACAAATCGAGAACTTCTTGAATTTGTGTAGGCGTTATTGAAGGGTCAAATTGAGCGATCAAAGTCACAATGTATTGTGTGGTGATCTCACGGTTCATTTTTTCTAATTCAGGTGAGTCTGATGTATGGATAAGCGTCAGTTGCAGACTTTTAATTTTTTCACTGCCACGTTCTAATATCGCTGAAGAGTAAATATAAGGTGTAATACGAGTTGCGGCTCTGACAAGCGGAATAGCAATATCGTGATTAGTGATAATTTTATATTCATTAAGCGATAGCAACGGATTTTGTTGGTTGAATTTTGTTCGTAGCTCCGGAATAGTTATCTCAAAAACGGGTGCATCCTGTTTAAGATAGGCAATATCATCTTTAGTGGGCTGTTTTTGTGCGACAGATATCCCTGTTGCAAAAACAGTAGTTGGCAAACAAAGAGCAATGCTTATGATTATCAGGTATAACGTAGAAAGTGTACTTTCTTTTATCATCTGTCCTCCGTTTGTCAGTGCTGTTATTGGCTAGTCTGTATTATTTGATACTAAATGGACAGTGTAATTCACACATTAAGTAAATTATTGAGAATTTATGACCTTACAACATTGGGCATTTTCATTCAAAGGACGAATTGGACGTCGTGATTTCTGGGCAGGTTTAGGTGTTTGTTTCGCTCTTTTTTCAGGCCTTTTTATTATCAATGACATGATTTATCCATTACCTGCCATTGTAACGTGGATATTGATCTTCTTTATTCTGTATCCCTTGTGTGCGATTTTCACTAAAAGACTCCATGATAGAAATAAAAGAGGAATATGGCTTTTATTACTTTTACTCGCTGTGATGTTGGGGCTGGCTGATACAAGTAGTTTAGAACCTTTTTGGCAGTGGGCGATAGGGCGTTTTCTACCTTCCTTTATCGGGATGATTATGTTGCTTGATTGTGGTGTTTTTATTGGCAATCAAAGTGAAAATTACTTTGGTAAACACACTGAGCAAGTAGATTATCGTCGCTGGCGTTAATCCTTTTTATTAAAATAAATCAGATAAGGGCAAAAAGAGAAAATTGCCCTTATTTTTCTTTTCATATTACCAATATTGTTCGCTGGTGATATGTCCTGGTTTGCGGCGTAAGTGTTTACGCATTTCTCGTTGTTCTTTTAATAGTTGTTGGGTATCTCTTACCATTTGTGGATTGCCACATAACATAATATGGCTCTCTTCTGGAGAAATGGTTAAGCCCACCGTTTTTTCTAAGGCACCACTTTCAATTAACGCAGGAATACGACCTGTTAATGAGCTAATATGATTTTCACGGCTAACAATAGTTTGAATACGTAATTTTCCTTGGTAACGCTCAACAAGTTTTTCCATTAATGGGAGATAACTTAAGTCATTAGCATATCGAACCGCGTGAACAAGAACGATATTTTCAAATCTATCCAGATCTTGGCCTAATTGTAAAATCGATAAAAAAGGCCCTATGGCTGTCCCTGTAGAAAGCATCCAAAGTGTATTGGCACTAGGAATTTCTTCTAATACAAAAAAGCCACTGGCTTGCTCGGTGACAAGTAATTCATCCCCTATTTCTAGAGCACTTAATTTAGGGCTTAATTTTCCTTCGGGTACAGTCACCAGATAAAATTCTAAGTTAGGATCATTCGGCGCATTCACATAAGAATAGGCACGTTGCACTCGTTCGCCATCAATATCTAATGCTAATTTTGCAAATTGCCCCGCTGTAAATTTATCAACAGGGGCATTTACAACAAGACTTATTAACGTGTCAGTCCAGCGATTAACTTGGATAACTTTTCCATTCACCCAATTTGCCATAGAGGTTATCTCCTTACGATAAATGCGTTTATGTCGCTTATTCATTCTAAATAGGAAGCGATTTTTTATTTATCAAGATGATGTGGTGATGTTATTTATCTGAATTTTTGTCAATGAATGACACAATATGTACATTTATATTGACAACTATGGTGTTTTTCTCTGACATTAGTCGATGTACAAAAATTGCTGACTATCTCGCAAATTTCTACAAATTTGTTAACTTAGTCTCATTCTTAAAAGGTGTATATTTTGCAGAGTTTATTTTTATAAATTCTCTGTCGTGTACGCCTGTCCGTTAATTTATTTGAAATTCCTGAGCAAAGAAAAGAAATGAGAAAGTTAGAGCATGCAAATCTATTATTATTGATAATTGCACTGGTTGCTGTGGGTCAAATGACACAAACCATCTATGTTCCAGTCATTGCCGAAATGGCGGTTTACTTTGGTGAGCCGACAGGTGCTGTACAGCAAGTAATGGGCGCTTATCTTTTTTCTTATGGTTTTTCACAGCTCATTTATGGGCCTATCTCCGACAAAGTAGGGCGTCGCCCCGTTATTTTAGTCGGAATGACGATTTTTTGTTTATCAACACTGGTAGCGATTTTTTCACAAAATTTAACCACACTGGTTATTGCAAGTACCTTACAAGGGATGGGAACAGGTGTGGCAGGAGTCATGACGCGTACTCAACCTCGTGATTTATATACAGGTACGGCATTACGTTACGCTAATAGTTTGTTAAACATGGGGGTTTTAGTTAGCCCATTATTAGCGCCGATGATTGGTGGTGTTGTGGCTCACTTCTTTGGCTGGCATGCGTGTTATATCTTCTTATTATTATTGGGAAGTAGTGTTCTTTTCTGTATGTATCGTTGGATGCCAGAAACTCGGCCAGTACAAGTTGAGAAACGTAAAATGCTGTCATCATTTTACTTACTGCTTTCCAATAGTACCTTCAGTGCATTTTTGATTATGCTAATTTGTGCATTATCAGGTATTGCAGTTTTTGAGGCATCAAGTGGTGTCTTAATGGGCGGAGTATTAGGCTTAAGTAGTATTACTATCAGTATATTATTTATTTTACCGATCCCTGCTGCGTTCTTTGGGGCTTGGTATGCTGGTCGTGAAGGTAAAACCTTTGTACAACTGATGTGGCACTCTGTTTTTTGTTGTTTATCAGCTGGTATTTTAATGTGGATCCCCGGTTGGCTAAATATCATTAATATTTGGACTCTTCTGGTACCTGCCGCACTATTTTTCTTTGGTGCAGGTATGCTATTCCCATTAGCAACAACGGGTGCAATGGAGCCATTTCCATATTTAGCAGGCTCTGCGGGGGCACTGGTGGGTGGATTACAAAATGTGGGATCAGGTGTTGCAACATGGTTTTCAGCCTTATTACCACAACATAATCAATTTAGTTTAGGTATGATTATGTTCGCTATGTCAGTGGCTATTATGCTTTGTTGGCTTCCTTTGGCTCACCGTTTTAGCCATGAAGAACATACTATTTAGACTATTGGTGTAGTCAATTAAATAAAAAATGCCGAGAATAGAATTTCTCGGCATTTTGGTTTTGTAGCCTAGGCTACTTCTCTCTCAACTCGTTGTATTAATTAAGCGCGATCTTCCCACTCTTGTGCACGAGCAACCGCTTTTTTCCAACCGTTATAACGGTAGTTACGCTCAGTGGTTTCAATACCAGGGCGGAATTCTTTATCAATCGCCGCTTTATTTTTAACTTCTTCTAAATCGTTCCAGAAGCCAATAGCAAGACCCGCAAGGAATGCGGCACCTAGTGCGGTACTTTCACGGACAACAGGGCGTTCAACACGAGTGCCTAAAATATCGGACTGGAATTGCATTAAGAAGTTATTGGCAACAGCACCACCATCAACACGCAATGATTGTAAACGCGCACCTGAATCGGCTTGCATTGCATCAAGTACATCACGTGTTTGGTAAGCGATAGATTCTAAGGTTGCACGAATAATATGATTACGGTTAGCGCCACGGGTTAAACCAAAGATAGCACCGCGGGCATACGGATCCCAATATGGTGCGCCTAAGCCGGTAAAGGCAGGAACAACATAGACACCATTCGTATCGTTTACCTTAGTTGCGAAGTATTCAGAGTCGGTTGCTTCATCAATGAGTTTTAATTCATCACGTAACCATTGAATGGACGCACCACCAACGAATACAGCACCTTCTAAGGCATAGTTCACTTCACCACGAGGGCCACAGCAGATAGTTGTTAACAAACCATGATTAGAGCGAACGGCTTCTGTACCTGTATTCATCAGTAAGAAACAGCCTGTACCATAGGTATTTTTCGCCATACCACTTTGTACGCAAAGTTGACCATAAAGTGCAGCTTGTTGGTCACCCGCCATACCCGCGATAGGAATACGTGTACCACCTTTACCACCAATGTTTGTTTGGCCATAAACTTCAGAAGATGGCACAACTTTTGGTAACATATTGCGAGGAATATCCAGCAGATCGAGGATTTTCTGATCCCAATCTAAAGAGTGGATGTTAAATAACATGGTACGTGAAGCGTTAGTGAAATCGGTAACGTGAACGCGACCTTGTGTCATTTTCCAAACTAACCAAGTATCGACAGTACCGAATAACAATTCGCCATTTTCTGCTTTTTCACGAATACCTTCGACGTTGTCGAGGATCCATTTTAATTTTGTACCAGAGAAATATGGGTCAACCATTAAACCGGTGTTTTGACGAATATATTCTTCAACACCTTCTTTATCTTTTAAGCGGGTACAGAAATCGGCAGTACGACGGCATTGCCATACAATGGCGTTATAAACAGGTTTACCCGTTTCTTTATCCCACACAATGGTGGTTTCACGTTGGTTTGTGATACCAATACCAGCTACATGATCAGATGGAATATCTGCTTTTGCTAATACTTCAACTAGGGTTGCACTTTGTGTTGCCCAAATTTCCATTGGATCGTGTTCGACCCAGCCTGGCTTAGGATAAATTTGAGTGAATTCGCGTTGTGAAATACTGACGATATTTGCATCATGATCAATAACTACGGCACGTGAGCTGGTTGTACCCTGATCAAGTGCAACAATGTATTTTTTTTCGGTATTCGATGTATTTGTTTCTGTTGTCATGTTAGTAACCTGTTCTGATAATCAACAATCTTGCTCTAAGTATTATTTATCGTCTTCAATTTTGCAGGTATCGCAAGGTAAGTGACGGCCAATTAATTTACGGTAAGCCAATGCACCCAAGATACCACCGATAAATGGAGCAATCATTGGAACTAAGAAATAAGGAATATCACGTCCACCAGTCAGTGCAATATCACCCCAGCCAGCAAAGTACGCAACCAGTTTTGGACCAAAGTCACGGGCAGGGTTTAAGGCGAATCCTGTTAGTGGACCAAATGCACCACCGATAACGGCAATTAAGATACCAATCAGTAAAGGCGCTAATGGGCCTTTAGGTACACCGTTACCATCATCAGTTAAGGCTAAAATTAAGCCAACAAGGATAACGGCAATAATAACTTCGACAACAAAAGCATGTGCAACGGAAATTTGAGCTGCGGGATAAGTAGAGAATACACCGGCAGTGAAGAGACTTTCTTGTGAGCCTCTGACAATGCCATTAACTTGTTCGTAGTCGAGAAAAACACTGTAGTACATAAAGTACACAATGGCTGCGGCAAAGAAGCCACCTAACATTTGTGCAATAATATAAGGGATAACTTTTCTGCGTTCAAAGCAAGCGAATAACCAAAACGCAACGGTAACTGCCGGGTTCAAGTGAGCACCAGATGTGCCCGCGGTAAGATAAACGGCTAAGGCAACACCCAGCCCCCAGATAATACTTATCTCCCATAGTCCTAGCTCTGCTCCTGCAATACGTACTGCAGCAACACAACCAAGGCCGAAGAAGACTAGCAACGCAGTTCCGATAAATTCAGAAATGCATTGACCCATAAGAGAGGTTTTCGTCTGGCTCATATATTCTATCCTGAAAGAGGTTATTTATTGTTAGTATTCTTTTCGAATTGAAAAGATAACTGTGAATTTATCGTTAATGAGCGTAAACGAGAATAAGCGAAATTGAAATTTGTGTGTCTCATCAAGAAAATGAGTGAAAACGCTCTTAATTAGTGACTTGATCGACATTTGTAATGTGATCTGACCAGTGTTTTTGATAAATTGAAAAAAGAATGTAATTCCACGGAAGATGCTAGACAGTTGTTGATAGGCTACTTACAATCGGAAGTATCGATTATATGGGGGATTACAGTATGTCATTTGAAGTTTTCGAAAAGTTAGAATCAAAAGTACAACAAGCTATTGATACCATCACGTTATTACAGATGGAAATTGAAGAGTTAAAAGAAAAAAATGATGCGCTGAACCAAGAAGTTCAAGAAGCGAAAGGATCACACGAAGCCCTTGTTCGTGAAAACGAAGAGCTAAAACAAGAGCAATCAAGCTGGCAAGAGCGTTTACGCGCGCTGTTAGGCAAAATGGAAGACGTACAGTAATTGTCTTTAAATTGTCTTTATTTTGTCTCTAAAGCCTAAAAACAAAAGCCACCAGACGGTGGCTTTTGTGTCTTAAATCATAAGAAAGCAGATAAAAGTAAAATTATTCTTCTATTAAATCTTCATCTAAGCCCAAAGGCTCTTCTGATAAGATGATCCCGGTATTATCGGCATAAAGATAATCACCAGAGAAGAACGTAACACCGCCAAAGTTGACGCGGATATCACTTTCACCAATACCTTCACTCGGGCAACCCGCTGGTATCGCAGCCATGGCTTGAATACCTAAATCAAGTTCTGACAATGTATCAACTTGACGTACTGCGCCATAAACGACAATGCCTTCCCATTCATTCGATACGGCAAGTTGTGCCAATTCAGCATCAATTAAGGCTTTGCGTACAGAGCCACCGCCATCAACTAAAAGAATACGGCCTTTGCCATTTTCTTCTAGTAAGTCATAAAGCAGGCCATTATCTTCAAAACATTTCACGGTGATGATTTGCCCACTAAAGGCACTTTGACCACCAAAGTTTGAGAAAAGCGGTTCTACGACATTGATATCTTCTTGATAGATATCACAGAGTTCAGAAGTATCATATTTCATAGGAGATTACGTCAGGTTGCCACAGGAAAAGCCAGTATATCCCTTAACGGGGGTAGTTGGCAAAAGACTCACTGAAAATTCAGTGAGTCAAATCAACAATCGAGCTAAATTATTCTAAAACTAAACCTAAAGAGAAGAGTACGTTAGTGAGTAGTGCTGCTTTTACCATATGTTCAAGTAAAGGGCGCATTGCTTCACCTGAATGATCGGCATTAACACGTTTAATATGCAATAAAAGCATCGGTGTTGCGAGTAAGAATAGCCATGCTGTCCAGCGGTGCATATACAGAAGCGTGAAGATAATTAAGCAAGCAATAGAGAGAAAAATGACACACGTATGGTAAGTTCGTGAGCCAGCAGGGCCTAAGCGAACGGCTAATGTATTCTTGCCCGCTTGAATATCACTTTCTAAATCGCGCATATTATTAATGTTTAGAACGGCGACAGACAGTAAACCACAGGCCGTGGCCGGAAGTAGGGTGACAATATCGAAGGTGTTAGATTGTAAGTAATAAGTTCCGATTACGCTTAACCAACCAAAGAATATTAAGACAGAAATATCACCTAATCCCATATAGCCATAAGGGCGTCGGCCTACGGTATAGGTAATGGCTGCGACAATAGCGAGTAATCCCATCACTAAAAAGCCAATGGCATCTTCAGGTTTTTTACATGCAACAATAATCAGTGCAATACCTGAAATACAAGAGATGATGACATTTAATATTAAGGCTTTTTTCATTTGAGCTGGCGTTATTACGCCTTTTTGCATTCCACGAAGTGGCCCTAAACGCTCTTCTGTATCGGTACCTTTTACAGCATCACCGTAGTCATTAGCAAGGTTTGATAGAATTTGTAATGTGCCAGCTGTCAAAATAGCAAGCAGTGCAATAGGTAGCTCAAAATGCCCCATCCAATACGCTAATGCGGAGCCAGTCACAATGGCAATTAACCCTAAAGGCAGTGTTTTGGGTCGTAAACTTTCAAGCCAGGCTTGAGTCCGGCTAGTGGAATTTAGAGAGCTCATGCTGAAATTCGATACTCATGTTCGTTGTTATTATAAAAATAAGAATGGGAGGCAAGCCTCCCACGTAAATATTGCTGATAAGGATCGCACAAGTTGATTATAAAATAAATCGACTCAGATCTTCATCTGCTACAAGCTCATCCAGATGCTGTTTCACATATTCTGCATCAATCAATATAGATTGACCTTGTCGTTCGCTTGCATCGTAGGAAATTTCTTCCATTAAACGTTCTAAAACAGTATGTAAACGACGAGCACCGATATTTTCGGTCGTTTCATTTACACGCCACGCTGATTCAGCAATTTTGCGAATACCGTCTTCAGTAAAGCTAATAGAAACCCCTTCGGTTGCCATTAAAGCTTCATACTGTTTTGTTAACGATGCATTAGGCTCTGTAAGAATACGCTCAAAATCTTCTGCTGTCAGCGCTTGAAGTTCAACGCGAATTGGCAGACGTCCTTGCAACTCAGGAATTAAATCAGAAGGACTGGAAACTTGGAAAGCACCTGACGCAATAAACAGAATATGGTCTGTTTTTACCATACCGTGTTTTGTTGAAACTGTACAACCTTCAACCAGTGGTAAGAGGTCACGTTGTACACCTTCACGAGAAACGTCAGGGCCAGAACTTTGACCGCCACGTTTACAGATTTTGTCTACTTCATCAATAAAGACAATACCGTGTTGTTCTACTGCATCAATAGCTTGTTGTTTAAGCTCTTCAGGATTAACTAATTTAGCGGCTTCTTCTTCAACAATCAGCTTAAACGCATCTTTGATTTTCATCTTACGCGCTTTTTGTTTTTGCCCTGCTAAATTTTGGAACATAGATTGTAATTGATTTGTCATCTCTTCCATTCCTGGAGGAGCCATGATTTCAACACCCATTGGTGTTGCAGATAATTCAATTTCAATCTCTTTATCGTCTAATTGACCTTCACGTAATTTTTTACGGAAAGATTGACGAGCGGCCGAAGGTTCAGAGGTTTGCTCTGTGACACCCCAGTTATTTTTTGCAGGTGGAATAAGTGCATCAAGAATGCGTTCCTCAGCCATTTCCTCAGCACGGAAACGATTTTTATCAATCGCTTGGCTACGCACCATTTTGACCGCAGAGTCGGTTAAGTCACGGATAATAGAATCAACTTCTTTACCTACATAACCCACTTCTGTGAATTTAGTTGCTTCTACTTTGATGAAAGGTGCATTGGCTAATTTTGCTAAACGACGTGCAATTTCAGTTTTACCCACACCAGTAGGGCCAATCATCAGAATATTTTTAGGTGTTACTTCATGGCGCAGCGCTTCGTCGAGCTGCATGCGACGCCAGCGGTTACGTAGGGCAATTGCCACAGCACGTTTCGCTTTATCTTGACCAATAATAAATCTATCAAGTTCGCTGGCTATTTCGCGAGGAGTCATTTCAGACATGCTCTCAAATCCTTACTCTTTTGAAGAGAGTTCTTCAAAGTTGACATTATGGTTAGTGTAAATACAGATATCTCCAGCGATGCTCAGCGCTTTTTCAGCGATCTCGCGTGCAGAAAGCTCAGTATTTTCTAGCATGGCTCTTGCCGCTGCTTGTGCATAAGGGCCACCAGAACCGATTGCAATTAAATCGTTTTCTGGTTGAACAACATCACCATTACCTGTGATGATAAGTGATGTGTTTTCATCTGCAACAGCAAGTAGTGCTTCTAATTTGCGCAGCATTCTGTCTGTACGCCAATCTTTTGCTAGCTCTACCGCAGCTTTGGTTAAATGCCCTTGGTGAAGTTCTAATTTGCGTTCAAACAGTTCAAAAAGAGTAAAAGCATCAGCAGTGCCGCCAGCAAATCCCGCAATGACTTTGTCGTTATAAAGACGGCGTACTTTGCGAACATTGCCTTTCATGACGGTATTACCCATCGTCGCCTGTCCATCACCACCGATTACAACTTGGCCCTTACGGCGAACACTTACGATTGTAGTCATGAGTCAGCCCCTGGTTTAATCAATAAAAATGAGACGGGAAGTGCTTATATTTGAAATACAGCACTGCCCGTTATGTGAATTAGAATTATAGGTGGGGGAGAAAATTTATTTTTCAACCCCCAGAAGAGCGAAGAATACAACCGGATACGCCAGCACCGGCGGCTTGTCTACTTACTGAATTGGCTTGTTCTTTACTGTAAGGGCCTGATAATACGCGTATCCAGCCATCATTGCCTTTTGTTACTCGGCTTTCAACACCAGAAAAAGCCAAAGTTGCTCTTACTGATTCGGCTTGCTCTGTATTTTTAAATGAGCCACATTGCACTAAAAAGTTTGCTTCAGTAACAGCAGGTTTAGGCGGTGTAACAACAGCCGGTGCAGGTGCTTGCTCTGGTTGAGTCTGTGTTGGTTGTTGAACAACAGAAGGCTGGGGTGTTGCTGGTGGTGTTACTATCACTTGCGAGCGTGGAACTTCCCCATTGTAAGGGACTTCGGGTAACTGAACAGCAGGTTGACGTTTATCTGCTTCAATTTGTTGTAAAAATCTCAGCTGTTCAGGTGAAAGTGTTGCTTTCGGATTAATCTGGCTACCTGAAGAGGGAGATTCGGGCAATAAAGGTGTACCCACCTGACGATTTTCCAGTTCTTTAATGTACTGCCAACGCTCTTGCGGTTTAGGCGGTAAACTATTTGCTGGATGCTGCCCAGTGATTGCTGGTGCTGTTTCTACGACTTCTTTTTTATTATGCGTAATAAAATAGAGGCCGCCGATAAACAGCGCCACAATTGCGATTGCCGCGATAAGTGTTGTTAAAGGCAGCCCTTTAGCAGCCTTTTTACTTTTACTTTTCGTTGTTTTTTTACGACGAGCAGATGTCTGCCCTCGTCCCACATAGTCTCGTTGTGCCACAGTTCGATTCGCTGATAATTAAAGGAATAGGTATCACGAACGATATGTTACTTAACATAGTGTGTTTTGCCTAGCTTTTAAGCTGACAGACACTATCTCTTATAATTAGCTCACAATCTAATAAACGAGAACCCGGTGCGACAGGTCTACCTTGTAATTGATCAAGCAATAACAACATAGATTGACGTCCAATTTCATAACGGGGTTGTTCCATCGTTGTTAGTGCGGGTTCGCTGTAACGTGTGATATCAAGATTATCAAAACCAATAACAGAAAGATCTTTTGGGAGTTCTAACCCTAATTTTTTCGCCTGCCACATAACGCCAATCGCCATAATATCACTATGGCAGAACACGGCAGTCGGTGGTTCAGGTAAAGAAATCAGTTTTTTCAGACTTTCTGCACCGCTTTCATGGGTAAAATCACCACGAATAATATAGTCTTCACGTAAAGGAACACCTGTTCTACGCATAGCTTGAATATAACCTTGTAAGCGATAACGACATAAAGGCATATCTTCTGGGCCTGTAATACAAGCAATACGCTTATGACCCATTTGCTGTAAATAGTGTGTTGCTCTAAAAGAGGCAGTGAGATTATCAATATGAACAGTAGGTAGCTCAAGTTCAGGTGCAAACTCATTTGCCATGATCATTGGAGGTAGGTTTTTCTGCTCTTCTTTGGAAACATCAAAAGGAATGTGTGAACCAAGCAGTAACATACCATCAATTTGTTTGGTGATAATGAGGTTAATAAATGCATTTTCGTGTTTTTGCTGATGTTTACAATCACCAATAAGAACGAGATAACCATGTTGTGCCGCAGTTTCTTCAATGCCACACACAACATCAGTAAAAAAAGGATCACTGATGTTAGGGACGATCACAAGGATCGTTTTTGACTCATTGCGCTTAAGATTTTTTGACAGGTTATGTGGGTAATAGCCCACGTCAAGAACAGCCTGTTCAACTTTCTGACGGGTTTGTGAGGATACTTTTTCCGGATTCATTAAAGTACGTGACACGGTTGCTGTGGACACGCCGGCTGCAAGGGCAACATCTTTCATTGTTGCTTGCGTATTATCTTTATTATTCTGTTGCAAACCCCATACCTCCCTTTTGGATGGTTTAGTTAAACGATTGCTTTTTTATTTGCAAAAAAACCGCCGGTGCTCAAAAAAAGATTTTATCGACGGTTTTAATTCGAGAAATATTCTAAATTGTTATTCTACCCGCTTTTTAAATAGATACTGTTACCTAGTTTGCATAAAAAGTGTGATACCAATCGTTTTTATGAGTTAGTTCGCAAAATTGATAAATAGTCTTGGACTGTAACTAGTATTTAATCAGAATTTTATTCTCAACATAAATTTGACTGAAATATATTCAAATAGACATAAAAAGACGATTAACAATCTGTTGGGTCAACATCAATATTCCATTTCACTTTCTTACTCTCAGGTAAAGCCACAATTTGAGGATAAGTGACGGACATTAGTTTTTGTAAATAACCCCGCGAAGGATGTTGTAGCAATAATTGCCAACGATAGTTCCCTCCACGTTTAGCTTGAATAGCAGGAACCGGCCCCATAACCCATAAATGGGGATCTCGCATTGGATGTTGTTCAAAAAACTGTTTGAGTTGCCGTAAAAATTGAGGTGCACGTTGGTTATTATGATCTTCTGAACGGATCATTATATGGCTGGAGTAAGGCGGTAAGAAGGTGGCTTGTCGCTCTTGTAAGGCTTCTTTGGTAAAAGCATCATAGCCTTTTTCTAATAGCGTTAATAAAAGAGGGTGGTCAGGTTGGTGAGTTTGTAAATATACCGCGCCTTGCTTACCTGCTCGGCCTGCACGGCCTGATACTTGTGTATAAAGCTGGGCAAAGCGTTCGGCTGCACGGAAATCACTGGAGAACAGAGCGCCATCAACATCCAGTAAAGCCACTAAAGTCACATCGGGAAAATGATGCCCTTTGGCTAGCATTTGTGTACCAATAAGAATGCGAGAGCCACCTTGGTAAATATCATCAAGTTGTTGCTCTAAAGCCCCTTTACGGCTGGTGGTATCTTTATCAATTCGTGTTACAGGCGTATCAGGAAATAACTCACCAATCCCTTGTTCAAGTTGCTCTGTTCCCAACCCTACAGGCATTAAATTCGTTGAACCGCATTGTGGGCATTGCGCTGGAATTCGTCGTTGACTATCACATTGATGGCAACGCAACATGCCATGCTTTTGATGTAGCGTGTAATAGTGATCACAGCGAGGGCATTCTGCTATCCATCCACACTCATGGCATAACAATGCGGGTGAAAATCCACGACGATTTAAAAAGAGCATGGCTTGGTTTCCTGCATTTAGATGCTCTTTTATCGCTTTAATAAGAATAGGAGACAGCCCTGTTGTGAGTGGTTGCCCTTTTAAATCAATTAAGTGTTCGGTTGCGGGCTTCGCATTGCCTGCTCGTTGGGTGAGTGTTAATTGCTGATATTTTTTCTGTTCAACATTAAAACTGGTTTCAATTGATGGCGTTGCTGTTCCCATCACGATAGGAATATTTTCTTGTTTTGCACGGAATACCGCTAAATCCCGAGCATGGTAACGCCAGCCATCTTGTTGTTTATAAGAGCTGTCGTGCTCTTCATCGATAATAATAATACCAAGATGTTGAAAAGGGGTAAGAAGTGCTGAACGCGTGCCAATAATAATCGCATTATCACCACGTTTGGCTCGTAACCAAACGGCTAAGCGCTCAGTATCATTTAATCCGGAATGCAAAACATCCACTGGGGCATTAAAGCGAGCCTTAAAACGACGAATTGTTTGAGGTGTTAAGCCAATTTCAGGTACCAGTACTAGTGCTTGTTTACCTTGTGCGAGAATTTTTTCTAATACACTTAAGTAAACTTCTGTTTTGCCTGAACCGGTGATCCCTAATAACAACCAAGGTGAGAATTGATCAGCTTGAGCTGTAATGGCACCAACCGCTATAGCTTGTTCCGTATTTAATTTAAAGCGTTCACCTTGCACTGAAAAGTCATTGTGCCAATGTATGGGGGCGGGTTGTATTGGGCGTAAGTCTGCAAACTCTTTCTTTTTTAGGTTATTGAGTGTTGCAGTGGTGATATCGAATTCATCAAGCTGATGGCGATATAAAGGTGTACGGCGAAGCGCAGCTAAGGCCTGTTGTTGTTTTTTCGCCCCTTTTAAACTGTTAAGGTCGAGATTAGCTCCCTCTTCTGTGGCATACCATTGCCATAATGGAGTAAATTCAGCGGGTTTACCTTGTCGTAATAAAATAGGCATGGCATGAAAAAGCACTTCCCCTAAAGGATAGTGATAATAAGCCGATGCCCAATTTAACATATCCCATAAAACACCTGGAAAGAGTGTTTCACTATCAAGGATCTCATCAATAGGCTTTAGCTTTTCGATAGGAAACTCACTGTGTGTACTGAGTCCTTTGACAATACCAAGAGAGCGGCGTTTATTACCAAAAGGCACGATCACCCGGCTACCTACAACAGGCGCATCGATCCCTTCTGGTAACAGATAATCAAAAGAGGAGAACAGTGGTACAGGTAAAATTACCTGAACTATAGTCATATCAGGGTTTCCGAGAGTTTTAGCGAAAAGATGACGTTAAGAATATCACAAAAAGTGTGCAGATTTCATTGCGCGTTTAGTGGATATTCTGTATGATCCGCCCCCTTTGGTAGATAAATTACCAAACACTTAATTTCAATCAACACGACGTGTGGTGTTCGGCTGTGGGCTGAATGGCGACACGGCCTTAGTAGAGGTTTTCCATGCAAAAAGATATCCATCCTAAATACGAAGAAATTACTGCATCTTGTTCTTGCGGTAACGTTATGAAAATCAACTCCACTGCAGGTCATAACCTGAATCTGGACGTTTGTGACAAATGCCACCCATTCTATACTGGTAAACAACGTGATGTTGCAACCGGTGGTCGTGTTGATCTGTTCAACAAACGCTTCAAAATCCCAGGCAGCAAATAAGATATTTGTTGTCACAAGATATCAGCAAAGCCTAATATCTTGCGGACAGTTTGGAATTGAAAAAAAGCCCAAAGTTTTTGCTTTGGGCTTTTTTGTTCGTGTTAATCAAGCAATAAGTCAATAAATCGACGCTGATTAATACTCCCAAGTATCGGGATCAACCCCGCGCTGGCGCATTATTTCTTTTGCCTCTTCAGGGATTTCATCGTTACGTTCTTTACGTAAGTCTTCATCATTTGGGAGAGGCTGTCCGGTAAATGCGTGCAAAAATGCTTCACACAATAATTCACTATTGGTTGCATGTTTTAGGTTATTAACCTGACGGCGAGTGCGTTCATCGGTTAAAATTTTCAACACTTTCAACGGAATTGAAACCGTGATTTTCTTAACTTGCTCACTCTTTTTGCCATGCTCAGCGTAAGGGCTGATATATTCACCGTTCCATTCAGCCATGGATTACCTTTATTAATATCATTTAGTTGAAGTCAGAATAGGGTTAACCCTCATTCTGATGGGCGATACCAGTTTATCATGACTTTTCTAAAACCACCGACTGTTCTGACTGAAGGTGAGAGAAAAAGTAATAGTCACTGGTGATATCCTTAATTTGGCTATTATTTCATTACTTAATCTATCCGTAAAGGAGTTTAGATGTCTAGATGTATTGACGTCTTGGTGTCTAATTGGATATGCTGTTGTCGACTTTCCCACTTATCGCTGTGACAAGGTGCCTGTATGACGAAGAAAACAGCAACAATTGCTATCCATAATGGGCTAAATGAAGACTCACAATTTGGTTGTGTAGTACCGCCTATCTATCTTTCTAGTACCTATAATTTTTTAGAATTTAATCAACCTCGTGACCATGATTATTCTCGCCGAGGTAATCCAACACGCGATATGGTGCAAAAAGCATTAGCAGAACTAGAAGGTGGCGTAGGCGCAGTTGTCACAAGTAGTGGAATGTCAGCTATTCATTTAATTTGCACAGTTTTTCTTAAACCAGGTGATGTCATTGTTGCACCTCATGACTGTTATGGGGGGAGTTATCGCCTGTTTAATAGTCAACAAGAACGTGGAGCTTATCGTGTCATTTTTGTTGATCAAAATGATGATGTTGCATTACAACAAGCTTTGGCTCACAAGCCTAAAATTGTTTTTATTGAGACACCTAGCAACCCATTACTGAGAATAACGGATATTCGAAAGATCAGTGAGTTGGCTCATCAACAAGGGGCTTTAGTGGTGGCGGATAACACCTTTATGAGCCCTGTTTTGCAAAAGCCGCTAACATTAGGCGCAGATATCGTTGTGCATTCCTGTACAAAATATCTTAATGGGCATTCTGATATTGTGGCAGGTGTTGTTATCTGTCAGAGTCAGAAATTACTTGAGGAGTTAAGCTGGTGGGCAAATAATATCGGTGTGACATCTGGCGCGTTTGATAGCTATTTATTATTACGAGGTATAAGAACCCTCGTGCCACGAATTCGACTTCAACAAGAAAATGCACAGGCATTAGTGGCCTTTTTACAGACACAACCTTTAGTCGAGAAAATATATTACCCCGCACTGGAAAATCATGCAGGCCATCAAATAGCAAAAAAACAGCAGCAAGGTTTCGGTGCGATGTTAAGTTTTGAGTTAAAAGGAGGATTGGCGGTGATTAAACTCTTTTTATCTCAATTAACACTCTTTACACTGGCAGAATCTTTAGGTGGGGTAGAAACCTTAATTTGTCACCCTGCCACGATGACACATGCAGGTATGTCAGATGAGGCGAAAAAAATAGCGGGGATCAGTCCCTCATTGCTTCGGATCTCTGTAGGTATTGAAGATAGTCAGGATTTAATTAACGATTTGCAAAGTGCGTTTGATGCAGCAACTAAAAGGTAACCATGGATCATGAGCGTAGTGGCAATTAAACAACAGGCGGAACCGATTTGCCGCCAGTTACATAAATTCGGTGGTAGCAGTCTTGCAGATATAAAATGTTATCAACGTGTCGTGAATATAATGACAAACTATAGCCAACCTAATGATCTTATGGTGGTTTCAGCAGCAGGATCAACAACTAATCAGCTAATTAGCTGGCTCAAACTGAGTCAAAGTGATCGCATTTCAGCGCATCAGGTTCAGCAAACATTACGACGTTACCAATTATCATTAATTGAAGGACTTCTTTCAAAAGAGAATGCGGAACTTCTCTCTCAAGCCTTTATTGCTGATCTCGAACGTTTGAGTTATTTGCTTGATAAACCTATTACAGATGCGACTTATGCCGAAGTTGTCGGTCATGGTGAAATTTGGTCTGCGAAATTAATGGCAAAATTACTGACTGAACAAGGTTTACCGAGTGTTTGGTTAGACGCCCGTGAATTTTTGTGTGCTGAAAGAGCCGCACAGCCTCAAGTGAACGAAACGTTATCTCGGCCATTATTGCAATCACTATTAGCCAAGCATTCTGAAAGCCGTTTTGTAGTCACTGGTTTTATTAGTCGTAACCAACAAGGTGAAACGGTTTTATTGGGGCGTAATGGCAGTGACTATTCAGCGACGCAAGTCGGTGCGTTAGCTGATGTCGGAAAAGTGACAATTTGGAGTGATGTTGCGGGGGTATATAGCGCTGATCCACGTAAAGTTAAAGATGCTTGCTTATTACCTCTATTACGTTTAGATGAAGCCAGTGAATTGGCGCGTTTAGCCGCCCCAGTTTTACATACACGTACATTGCAACCCGTATCAGGTAGTAACATTGATTTGCAACTTCGTTGTAGTTATCAACCAGAGCAGGGTTCTACACGCATAGAGCGTGTCTTAGCATCAGGAACTGGTGCGAAGATAGTCACAAGCCACGACGATGTTTGTTTAATTGAGCTACAACTCTCATCCCATCAAAACTTTGAGCAAGTAGCAAAAGAAGTTGATGAATTACTTAAGCGTGCGCAAATTCGTCCTTTAGCAACTGGCGTGGATAAAGACAGCCAACTTTTACAACTTTGTTATACCAGTGAAGTGGCTAACAGTGCTTTAGATGTATTACAAGACGCAGTTTTGCCGGGTAAATTACATTTGCGTGAAGGGTTCTCTTTAGTGGCGTTAGTTGGTGCAGGTGTGTGTAAAAATCCACTGCATTGCCATCGTTTTTATCAGCAACTTAAAGATCAACCAGTTGAATTTATTTGGCATGCTGAAGATAACATCAGTTTAGTCGCTGTATTGCGCAATTATACTGAGCATCTATTACAAGGTTTACACCAAACATTATTTAGAGCTGAAAAACAAATTGGCTTAGTGCTGTTTGGTAAAGGAAATATTGGTTCTCGTTGGTTAGAGCTTTTTGCTCGTGAACAAGAGCCGTTATCCGCACGCAGTGATTTTGAATTTATTCTTGCGGGTGTCGTTGATAGTCGTCGTAGTTTACTTGATTATCAAGGCATTGATCCTAGTCGTGCCTTGGCTTTTTTTGATGAAGAAGCCACAGAACATACTGAAGAATCACTTTATCTTTGGATGAGAGCACACCCTTATGATGATTTAGTGGTTGTTGATATTACGGCGAATGAGTCCCTTGCTGCATCTTATGAAGATTTTGCCAGCTATGGTTTTCATGTTATTAGCGCTAATAAAATTGCAGGCTCTGCATCAAGTTTGCGCTATCGCACCACACGAGACGCTTTCTCTAAAACTGGTCGTCACTGGTTATATAATGCCACTGTAGGCGCTGGTTTACCGATTAACCATACAGTGCGCGATTTACGTGAAAGTGGCGATTCCATTTTATCAATTAGTGGTATTTTCTCAGGTACATTATCGTGGTTATTCTTACAATTTGATGGCTCTGTGCCGTTTAGTGAATTGGTAGAACAAGCATGGCAACAAGGGTTAACAGAGCCAGATCCGCGAATTGATTTATCAGGACAAGATGTCATGCGTAAGTTGGTTATTCTTGCTCGTGAAGCAGGTTATGACATCGAGCCAGAGCAAGTACGAGTTGAATCTTTAGTGCCTGTACAAGCTGAGACGGGTTCTCTAGAAGAATTATTTGATAACAGTGCGTTGATCAATGAGCAGATGGCACAGCGATTAGCAGCAGCAAATGAAATGGATATGGTATTGCGGTATATCGCGCGTTTTGATGCCAATGGAAAAGCCAAAGTGGGTGTGGAAGCAGTGAGAAAAGATCATCCACTGGCCTCATTGTTACCCGGAGATAATTTGTTTGCGATTGAAAGTCGTTGGTATCGTGATAATCCACTGGTCATAAGAGGGCCGGGAGCAGGAAGAGATGTGACCGCTGGCGCAATTCAATCAGATTTAAACCGTCTTTCTCAATTACTATAATTTAATTATTTCTTTTTTATAAAGGTTATCAGTAGGTTATTTTATGCTGATAACTTTTTATCATTTTTGTGTCATATCACTCAATTTTTTTAAATTCTTTGGCTATACTTGAAGCATCTCTAGTCACAAAGGAGCGATTGATGTCAAAAGTAGTAAGACAGATTGTCCCACTAAGAAATGAAATGACGGAGGTGAACCATCAAGCTAAAGAGAACTATTGTCAGTAGCTCATGATGTGAAATTTAAGCGTCTTGAGTGGAAGTTGAAGTACAGTTACAACGTATTTGAACGTTATTAAGAGTACAATTCGATTTACCACGTGTTTTACAACAGACAATTTAATTTACTGAAAGAACAATTCGTTATTCTTAATTTAAAGCGCTGAATTTTCAGCGCTTTATTCGTTTTTAAGGCAAGATAGCAAAAGAACGTACAGGGAAACCACTAGCATTATTGGGTTTGGCTACAATGTTAAAAATAACAGCCCCACGAGT
This sequence comes from Proteus sp. G2669, assembly GCF_009915245.1. Taxonomy (NCBI): domain Bacteria; kingdom Pseudomonadati; phylum Pseudomonadota; class Gammaproteobacteria; order Enterobacterales; family Morganellaceae; genus Proteus; species Proteus sp. G2669. The sequence continues at coordinate 168,226 of NZ_JAABLX010000012.1, forward strand.
GGGAAGTTGATCTAAATTAGTCATTAATTCAATTTGATAAGTATCCTGTTCCAATACGTAATACTCACCTAATAACGCATTGTTTTTATGGAATTCTTTTGCTGGATCTGTATCAAATGTTTCATGACCAATGGCTTTTATTTTTCGTTCTTCAAATAAGAATTTGAGAGCATCAATCCCCCAACCCGGAATTTGATTTTTTCCTTCAGCATCTTTGTTATCCATCGCCTCTTGTGAAGGCCAGCGCTTGCTCCAATCAGTACGTAATGCGACAAAAGTACCCGCTTCAATTTCACCGTGCTGTTTTTCAAATTCAAGAATATCATTTTTTGAAAATGAGAAATTAGCGTCAATTTTTGCACGCTCTGATTGGTCAATAACAATCAATGGGAGTACCAATTCTTTCAGTTCTAATTCATGCAGATAGCGAGTATTAGGAACAAAATGGCAAGGTGCATCAATATGCGTACCGTATTGACCTGGAAATGTAAATTACTGTGCAAAAAAGCCATCTTGATAATCAAAAAGGGTTTTAAACTGCGCGGGATCAAACATAAAAAAGTGAGGCGAATCTTTATCAAAACTGTGTGTTAAATCGACCCATTTTTTAGATTTAATAATAGAAAGTGCATTAATTAATTCATTTTTCATTGGCTTCCCCTGTCTGATAACCAAAATAGTAATAGTGCGATTTGAGCATTTTTAATGTTATGGATGTTGAATTTGATTTTTTAAACAAAATTGGGTTTGTTTGAGTGATAATAAATGTAAAGAAAAAACAAAATAAAGCGTTAAACCTGTTTGATAATAAAAATCTTAATCTGACAGAGTGAGTAAAAAAAGATAAGAAAAATAAGGTATGAGATAGCGCTATTGGTTATAACACATCAGAGAAGTAGGCTAAAAAGTAAAAATAGACCAGACAAATTATCAATATTAAAAAAAATCATCTAAATTTTTCGCCAGATAAATTTTCACGTATTCCCTCCTTTCTAGTAAAAAACTCTTCTTAGTGGATAAGAAACGAAAAAATGTCCTTATTCTTGGCAAAATTGAGCTAAAACAACACGAATATTAGCCATTCTTATAAGACTAAAGTCGTAATTAAATTTCAGAAAAATCCCCCAAAACGATTATTTTCTGATATGAATAGTAGGCTAAGTAAAAAAAGCAGTGTGGCTTATCACAAAAATCAAAATAAAGTCACATTAGAAATGAAAGTTAATTACACAACTGGGAGGACATGACTTTTCTGATAGGAAGATGCATGTTGTTACCGCCACAAAGACAAGGTCAGGAGTCTCATGAATCAACAATATTCTGCTATGCGTAGCAATGTCAGTATGCTTGGCAAGCTACTTGGAGATACGATAAAAGAAGCACTTGGTGAAGAAATTTTAGATAAGGTTGAATCTATTCGAAAACTATCTAAATCATCACGAGCAGGTAATGAAGTGCAGCGACAAAAGCTGCTACTCACGTTACAGAATCTCTCTAATGATGAATTATTACCTGTTGCTAGAGCATTCAATCAATTCTTGAACCTGACGAATGTAGCCGAACAATACCATAGCATTTCACCTCATGGTGAAGCTGCGAGTAATCCGGTGGCATTGGCAAAATTAATCTCTCGACTGAAAGATAAGAATTTTACGGATGCACAATTAAAAGAAGCCGTAGAACAAATCTCTATTGAGCTGGTATTAACGGCGCATCCAACCGAAATTGCACGTCGTACACTGATCCATAAGCTGGTTGAAGTTAATACTTGTTTATCTCAACTCGATCATGATGATTTAGCCGATTATGAACGCACGAATATTATGCGTCGCTTACGCCAGTTAGTTGCTCAATCATGGCACACAGATGAAATTAGAAAAATTCGTCCAACGCCAATTGATGAAGCAAAATGGGGTTTTGCTGTTGTTGAAAATAGCTTATGGGAAGGGGTTCCCGCTTTCCTACGTGAATTTAATGAACAACTTAAAGAATCGATAGACTACAACTTACCTGTAGAAGCCTCACCTATTCGTTTTACATCATGGATGGGGGGAGATCGTGATGGTAACCCAAATGTGACAGCTGAGATCACACGCCACGCTTTACTATTAAGCCGTTGGAAAGCCGCTGATTTATTCTTAAATGATATCCAAGTCCTTGTTTCAGAACTTTCGATGACAGAAAGTACACCTGAACTACGTGAATTGGCGGGTGGTGCTGAAGTTGCAGAGCCTTATCGTGAAATTGCTAAACAGTTACGTACTCGCTTACAAGTGACCCGCGATTATTTAGAACAACGCATTAAAGGCCAACAATCTCTGCCACCTGAAGAGTTATTAATTGATAATGCAGAGCTTTGGGAACCGCTATATGCGTGTTATCAATCGCTGACTCAGTGCGGTATGCGTATTATTGCTAATGGGCAACTATTAGATACATTACGTCGTATCCGTTGTTTTGGCTTACAACTGGTTAAACTGGATATTCGTCAAGAAAGTACCAATCACACAGAAGCGCTCTCTGAATTAACACAATATTTAGAGTTGGGGGATTATGCAGCTTGGTCGGAAGAGCAAAAACAAACATTCTTACTGGAAGAATTAAACTCTAAGCGCCCGCTTATTCCTACAAATTGGCAACCTAGCGCCCCAACACAAGAAGTCTTTGAGACTTGCCGTGTTATTGCACAATCACCAAAAGATTCTATCGCTTCTTATGTCATCTCAATGGCAAAAGTGCCTTCTGATGTATTAGCAGTAAAACTTTTATTAAAAGAAGCGGGTGCGGATATTCGCTTACCTGTTGCGCCGTTATTTGAAACACTTGAAGACTTAAATAACGCTGAAAGCGTGATGACGCGTTTGTTTGATATTCCATGGTACCGCGATTTAATTGATGACAAGCAAATGGTGATGATTGGCTATTCAGACTCTGCAAAAGATGCCGGTGTGATGGCTGCGTCATGGGCACAATATCGAGCTCAAGATTCGTTGATCAAACTCTGTGAAAAATCAGGCGTGACATTAACGTTATTCCATGGACGGGGTGGTACTATTGGTCGTGGCGGTGCGCCAGCTCATGCGGCATTACTTTCTCAACCACCGGGAAGCCTGAAAGGTGGCCTACGTGTAACTGAGCAAGGTGAAATGATCCGCTTTAAGTTTGGTTTGCCACAAGTGACAATCAGCAGCCTTGCTCACTATGCAGGCGCGATTTTAGAAGCAAATTTATTGCCACCTCCAGAGCCTAAAGCTCCTTGGATTGAAGTGATGGATTCATTGTCTGATGTTTCTTGTGCAATGTATCGTGACTATGTTCGAGGACAAGAAGATTTTGTGCCTTACTTTAGGGCGGCAACCCCTGAAGGGGAATTAGGAAAATTACCGCTTGGTTCACGTCCTGCCAAACGTCGCCCAACGGGTGGTGTTGAAACTTTGCGTGCTATCCCGTGGATCTTCGCATGGACACAAAATCGCTTAATGTTACCTGCTTGGCTAGGTGCTGGTGCTGCATTACAGCATGAAATTGATAGCGGAAAACAAGCGGTATTAGACGATATGTGTGAAAACTGGCCGTTCTTCAATACACGTATTGCTATGTTGGAAATGGTGTATGCCAAAGCGGATTTATGGTTAGCGGAATATTATGATCAACGTTTAGTTGAAGAGCGTTTATGGCCATTAGGAGCGAAATTACGCCAACAACTTTCCGATGATATAAAGAGTGTCTTGGCAATTTCAAAAGATGAGCACTTAATGGCTGATTTACCATGGGTTGCGGAATCTATTGCACTACGTAATGTGTATACCGATCCATTAAACGTACTTCAGGCTGAATTATTGCAACGCTCTCGTACTCATAGCGAGTCTGATCCTCGAATTGAACAAGCGCTAATGGTTACAATCGCTGGTATTGCGGCAGGTATGCGAAATACTGGTTAGTACTTCACGAGTTAAAAATTAAAAACAGCGCTCAATTAGGCGCTGTTTTTTTTATGCTTATTTATTTTAAAGATGTGATAAATAAAATGCAGTTAACACGAAAAATAAACCAGCGTTGATGCCAATCAGTTACTCCTTTATTGAGAGAGGAAAATAAAGAGCAACTAGAAAATTGTTTTGCGATTATTTTTTGATTTTTTGCATCACAACATTTACGAAAAAGAATAAAAAAACTGCCTAACTCACGAATGGCCTGTTGGCGGAGTGCTTTTGCTAATAACTGATCAGATTGTTTATCGGCTTCTTTTAATAGTTGTAAGATTATCTGCAAATAACTTTGTGTTCGCTTGGCTTCTTTTTGTGGATCGGGTTTACGTGTAATAGAGTCAGGATTAGCACAGTAATAATAGAGAGGTTGGTTATCAAAACCTATTCGCTCTGCAACAAGTGCTAATTGTGTTGTCCACAGAATATCTTCATGATAAAGCCCCTCAATAAATCGAAGTTGGTATTTTTTTATTAAGTCATGCCGGATTAATTGCAACCAAACGAAATGTGGCCATTGATGTTGAGTGACGGCATAAATGATCCACTCACTGCCTTTGATGACTTTTTGATAAGGTTGTCGTTGATGGATTGGTCTTTGGTGCTTTTTAAGATCACTTGGATTGAATCGTTCGCCATTGCCAATTAAAACATCAACGTGTTGCGTAACGGCTAGTTGATACCAATGTGCAAGTAATTCAGGTTTAATAAAATCATCACTATCAAAAAAAACTATCCATTCGCCTTGGGCATATTTTAAACCTGTATTTCTTGCGCTAGATAATCCCTGATTAGTTTGATGATGAATCTTTACACGTGCATCTTTTTGACAATAAGACGTTGCGATTTCAGCACTATTATCTGTCGAACCATCATTAATAATAATGACTTCAATATCGGTGAAAGTTTGAGTGATCACACTATCCAATAATCTCGTAATACGAGACGCTTCATTAAACATAGGAACGATGACAGAAATTTGGGGTGTTTTCACAAGATTGAGCCAGTTATCAATAAATAAAGTTTTACTATCTTACCCTTTTTTTGCCTCTTCATAAGACTCAATCACTCTTATTCGTGCTTTGGCGTGATCAATTATCGGTAATGGATAATCAAGAGGATTATTAGTTTTTGCTGCCCACTCATGAGGTGTGTGAATATACCGACTAGGCACATTGGCTAGCTCAGGAAGCCAATGACGGATAAATTCGCCATCGGGATCAAACTTACGGCCTTGGGTTGTGGGATTGAATATTCGAAAATAAGGTACTGCATCGGTTCCTGTGGACGCGGCCCATTGCCAACCACCATTATTTGATGCGAAATCGCCATCAATAAGTCGTGACATAAAATAACGTTCACCCCAACGCCAATCAATTAACAAATCTTTGATAAGAAAACTTGCTGTGAGCATACGTAAACGGTTATGCATCCAACCTGTCTGATTAAGTTGTCTCATGGCAGCATCAATAATAGGAAATCCGGTTAAACCCTGTGCCCAAGCATTAAATTCCTCTTTATCATTGCGCCAATTAATTTTTTCTGTCCAAAGCTGAAAGGCAATGTGTTTGCATAAATGGGGATTAGCCACAATTAAGTGTTGATAAAACTCTCGCCAAACCAATTCGTTAAACCACACAAAAGCACCTGATGCACTGTTTTCTAAAAAATCAGGCTCTGTTTGGTATAGGCGATTAAAACATTGGCGAATAGACAATAATCCAATCGAAAGATAAGGGGATAATCGACTTGTGCCATCTACTGCAGGAATGTCTCGCCATTTTGCATAATGTGGGGCGCTTTCATAACAGAATTGTTTTAAGCGTTTAAGTGCTTCTTCTTCAGTGGCGATAAAAGAGGGTGAGCTTATATTTTCAAGTGAAAACAACGGGGCTTTTAAAGGTGATACCGCTTTTTGATGTGTTCTGATCTCTGGAATAGGTAACGAAGCGTTATCTTGTGAAAAAAAGAGCCGCAAGAATGCATTTCTAAAGGGAGTAAAAACCTTATACATCTCTCCTTGTTGGGTGACTACATTACCCGGTGGAATAAACACATTGTCATGATAGGCATAAACGGTTGTCTTGTTCTTTAGTAATTCCGTGACTTTTTTATCACGGCGTTGCTCATTAAGGGCATATTGGTGATTGAAAAAAAGCGCGGTAACTTGATGTTGTTGACAATAGTGTGTGACTTCATTGGCGGCATTTGAATAAGTGTCGCTAATCACTAATGTTAGTGGAATATTAAGTTTTGCCAGCGATATCGAAAGATTAAGTAATGCATCATGAATAAACGCCTGACATGACAAAGCCATATGATGGGCTTTCCATTGTTCAGGCGTAATAGTGAAAAGGGCATGCACCTGTGCGTGTTTATCTTGGCAAGCATTAAAGAGTGCTTTGTTATCCATCACTCTTAAATCATTACGAAACCAAACTAAATGAACAGGGGACGGGTGCATGTAACCTCTCTTAATCTAACTTAGGATGTTGATCGATAAGGGCTTGGCGTTTTTTCTGCAATGCTTCAATTTCCGCTTCGATATCTTCAACACGGTGTTCAATACTATCATAGTGCTCTGATAAAATTTCTTTAGCTTCTGATTTATCAGATGCTGCCGGTGTTGCTCCACGTAACGGTTTGTTGGCAGTTTCAATCATTTTAATCCCTGTGATCAAACCGACAACGGCAACAATCATCAGATAATAAGCAGGCATATACAAATCACCGGTCGCTTCAACTAACCATGCAGCTGCTGTTGGTGTTGCACCCGCAATTAATACTGAGATATTAAATGCGATTGCTAATGCACTATAACGAATATGGGTCGGGAATATGGCAGGTAAAATGGATGCCATTACTCCTGTAAAACAGTTAAGTAAAACCGCAAGAATTAATAATCCTAAGAAAATCAAACCGATTTCATCACTGTTAATCATCATAAACGCAGGGTAAGCAAGGACAAATAAGCCAATACTACCGCCAATAACAAAGGGTTTACGGCCAATTTTGTCACTCAATAACCCAATTACAGGTTGTACGAACAACATACCTATCATAATCGCGATGATGATCAGTACACCGTGATCTGCCGAATAATTTAGGTTATGAGATAAATAACTCGGCATATAGGTTAATAACATATAGTAGGTGACATTAGTGGCAATCACTAAACCTACACATACGGTTAAACTTTTCCAATATTTTGATGCGATTTCACGTAATGAAACACGAGGTGGATCTTGAATAGATTTTCGGTCGTCGCTATTCATTGCATCAACGTGTTGTTGGAATGCAGGTGTTTCTTCTAAAGCATGACGTAAATATAAGCCAATAAGACCTAACGGTAATGCTAAGAAGAACGGAATACGCCATCCCCATTCATGAAATGCGGCTTCACCCAAAATAGTTGAGATAAGTACAACAACACCCGCACCCATGACAAAGCCGGCGATGGAACCGAAATCTAACCAGCTTCCCATAAATCCACGTTTACGATCTGGTGAGTATTCAGCAACGAAAATTGCTGCTCCTGAATATTCACCACCAATAGAGAAACCTTGTGCTAGCTTGGCAAGTAATAATAAGACTGGTGCCCAAATACCGATGGTTTCATATGCAGGGATAAGACCGATGGCAAACGTACTGAGTGCCATAATAATGATGGTGACAGATAACACTTTCTGACGACCAAATTTATCCCCTAGCATTCCAAAAACAACACCCCCTAATGGTCTTATCAAGAAAGGTACAGAGAAAGTGGCAAGAGCCGCAATCATCTGTACGCCAGGTGATGCTCCAGGGAAGAAGACTTGACCTAAAACGTAAGCAAGGAAGCCATAAACACCAAAATCGAACCATTCCATGGCATTACCTAATGCGGCAGCAGTAATGGCTTTTTTGAGCTTACTATCATCAATAATGGTTATATCATTGATTTGTAGTGGTTTATTTCTTTTTTTCTTCATTTTCATATTAAGTGACCTTTATTAAGGTATTCGTAATTTCTTGTTATTCAATTAATTAAAAGAAATGAAGTGACTATTTGTTAGCGAGAAGAGTGAGTGATAAAAATTCACTAAAAAACAGCTTACTTCTACCAAAATTAAATAGTGATATTAAGCTAATAGATAAGAGAATATTTATTAAGTATAGATGAGATTGAATAAGATAATAGGAAGTTTTCTTTGTTGTTTTGATATAACAAAACATAGCCTCTAAGTATTAAAATGTGATCGTTATCATAACGTAATTCTGCTTTTCTGTAAAATTTATGGTGTTAGTGATTGTAAATTTAGCTTAAGTGAAGGGAAAGTGTTTGCAATAAAATCGTGAAGTAAAAATTAAAATTCTATTTTAATAACATGATGTTAGGCTGGTTTATTATTTTTTTGATTCAGGCTAACGCATTTGTATGAGTATTGTGCATAATACAAAGGTTGATAGATAAGTAGAAAATAATAACACCTTATTTTGCTTTATTATTCTTTCGAATAGTTAAAGTGAATGTGTGGATAATAGAATAGATCTCGCTATTCTTATTATAAGATTAAATCAAGATAGTATGACGAGATATCACGATAGAGATATTAAAGATAGTTTATCTATTACTCATATTTAGAATAAAAATTTATAAAATTAATAATTAACCGCGCATTTGTGCAGATTAACCCAGGTACCTCTATGAACATTAATCAACTGAAAAGCTTTGTTGAAGTCGTAAAAAATAATTTCAACATTACTAATGCGGCTGAAAAACTCTACACCTCTCAACCCACAATTAGTAAACAACTAAAAATATTAGAAGATGAGCTCAGTGTGTCTCTGTTTGTCCGTAAAAATAATAATTTATTGGCATTAAGCCCAATGGGTAAAGAAGTGCATAAAATTGCCTGCGATATTCTCGGGCAAGTTGATCGAATTAAAAGCATTGTGGCTGAAGAAGATCGTAATAAAAAAGTTGATTTGCATATTGCGACAACACATACCCAAATTCGCTATTCATTGCCCAATGTTATTGACCATTTTCGGCGTTATTACCCTAATATTTCCTTGCATTTTCATCAAGGAGCACCAGCTCAATTAGCGGAAATGGTCAAAAATGGTGATGTGGATTTTGCTATAGCAACAGAGTCTATGCACTTGTATGAAGATTTAATTACTCTGCCTTGTTATCGCTGGACACGTAGTTTACTCGTTCCTTATGACCATCCTCTTGCTGAATTACAAGATGATGAACAAGTCACTATTGAACAAATGGCTGAGTATCCATTAATTACTTATGTTTTTGGTTTTACTCGGGGATCGAAGTTAGACAAGGTATTTTATAAAAATAATCTTAAGCCCAAAGTAGCATTAACGGCAACGGATACAGAGATTATTAAATATTACGTTAAGCGTCATTTAGGTATTGGTGTTATTGCAACGGCTTCTTATGATGAAACGGAAGATAGTGGTGCATTAAAATGTATAAACATCGATCATCTTGTACAACCGAGTTATACCCATATCTGTGTCAGTAAACATACGCATATGAAAGATTATATGCATGAGTTTATTTCTCTTTATGCTCCTCATATTGATAAAAATATTATTCAGATGCCAGAGCAGTGGGAAAGCCAATGGCATAGTAAAGAGGTCTACCAAGAATTACCTGATTTACGCTCTGTAAATATCAATAATAGCGTTGCAGAATAGACATCAGATCAGAATAGAAAAAAGCCCGTTGTGCGGGGGCAATAACGGGCTTTGGGCAGAATAATAAAAGATTAGCGGGTCAGAATGTTAACAAAAATCTGAGCACCAACTAATAAACAATCATCATCGACAAAATAAGGATTTGCGTGAAGGTAATTATTAATTCCTTTCGCTTGGTTACCACTTCCTAAGAAGAACATGGCTCCGACTTTGCCTTTAGTCGCGTTAACCATGTAGCTAAAGTCTTCACTGCCTGTCATTGGCTTACCGTTCGATTCAATATTCTCTTCAGGTAAGAATTTACGCATTGCATCTAATAAACGCTGATGCGCAGTTGGATGATTCACAACAGCAGGGTATCCGCTATAACTTAATGTGGTTTTAAATCCACCAGCTGTACTACGAGCCACAATTTCATCAAAACTTGCTTTCAGTACTTGGTCAGTATTTTCATCCATAGAACGGATAGTACCGCGAGCTTGAACGTGGTCAGCTAATGCGTTAGGGATAGTTCCCCCATTGATCATGCCACAACCAAAGACTGCAGGGCTAAATGGATCTGTTTTTTTCGCAACAACATAATCCATATAATCAATTAAGCGAGTCGCTTCACGAATGGCATCTAAACCTTTGTGTGGTGTTGAACCATGTGCAGAAACGCCATAAACATCTAATGTCCATGCTGAGCCATAAGATGACATCACGCCATCATTAAAGCGTACACAACCAGTTTCAATAGCTGCATCATTATGAAGTGCGTAGGTTTCATCAACGCCTTCCATGCAACCCATTTCAACCATTTTTTCAGCACCAGGAACACGCATATCTTCTTCAGCCATTTGGAAAATAAAGCGGACGTTCGCACTCATCTCTTCTTTATTTTCGGCAAGATATTTTGCACTGGTTAATGCCATGGTCATATGAGTATCGTGACCACAGTTATGCGCACAGCCTTGGTGAATTGAGCTATGTTCATTATTAGTTAAGTCTGGCATTTCTAATCCATCCATATCAGCACGGATGGCAATTAATGGAAATTCAGCATTAACAATTAAGTCAGCAGTAAAACCGGTATATCCATCAAAAGTTCTAATTTGATAACCAAAACTTTCCATTAATTCACGGCAATACTTTGATGTCTTATATTCTTCACCTGATAACTCAGGTATTTTGTGCAAGTCTTGTCGTGTTTTTTTACTAAAGTCATTTAATTGAAAGAGTTTTTCACTGACATTATAAATATTATTCATTAGATAACTCCCTGGATAGTAAATCCAATTTGCGCGACGATTGATGCTCCAAAGAAACAACATGTTGAAACAATCATGAAAATAAGAATAACTTTCCATGACATTTTCTTAAGTTCTTCTAATTGACCACCAACAGATAAACCAGCAAATGCTAATAAAGGAACACAACAAGATAAGAAAGAGACTTTACCAATAGAACTAATAAAGAAATCTCTTACTGGTGTTTCGGGTAAACAAATAAGTATCCCAATAATTGTTGCATAAGCAAATGTTGGTAAAGATGAAGGTAAATAATGTTTTGCAACGAGTGAAATAAATACCACTAATGACATAGCAATAAAGCTATCCCACATTGCATAAAGAGCGATCCCTGATGTTAACGTCTGAGTAAACATTGCCAGTAAAATAGCAACGAATACAAATTTCATATCAATAATTATATTTTTCATGCAGTTTTGCCTCTGGTGAAAATTTTATAAATTTTTTCTGAAAGAGGTAAACCTAAATAGGTTAATGACAGTGCGCCAAGTGCTGATGATAATAAGTTAGATGCAGCGGCAACACTTAATACTTGCTGTGCTAATGCTTCATCAAGACCATTAATTAACGCACCTGATGCAGCACTTAACATTGAACCAGAACCCACGCCAGAGCCTGCAGCGAGTGCAAGTGGGTGTAATCCTGTTAATGGAGCAATACTACCTAATACACTAAACCACAAAGTACCAATAACAGAACCACATAAATAGATGGCTAATACACCAATATATTCTTGTGAGCCTGTACCGAACTTACCTTGAATTACAGCAATAGAAGGTTCACGGCTAATAGATGAACAAGCACCAATTGCACGACGACCAAATCCAAATTTAATTGCTAATGGAACTGCAATTAATACAGGTAATAAGTTTCCTAGTTCCTGAACAAATAAAGGAACACCGACACTTAAAATCATTTTAATATTAGGAACAATCATTCCTGCATATTGCGTACCTAAAATAAGTAGGCTAAAACCCACCATTTTACCGCAGAAGCCTTCTTCTTTTTCTGTAAATAATTTACCCCATACTTTAATTTTTTTACGGGTAAATCCAGCAGATATACACATACCAATAATGACAGCAAAGAGCATTGGTAGAATAGGTATTACTGCAATGCCAATCTTAATTTCTTTTTTACCAATCACGTATTGTGAAATAAAAATCAAGAAAAGGACTGCCAGAATACTAATAAAGAAAACCTTTATCGGACTTCTACTTTTGTCCATCCGTTAATCTCCGTCGAAAAATAATCAGGCTTTATTTTAGAGGACAAAAAGCAAAAGGTAGCGTGACCAATGTCATGTTTACTTCATACCTCTTTTTCATGGAGTATGAAATAATACAATGGTGATAAATTTATTAACAAATAGAAGAAAGTTAAATTTTTTAATAAAGACAGTGGGTAAGGCTGAAATGAGTCAGCTTAATTGTTAATAAAGATGTGATGTGAAAAACTATAATTAAAAATTATTTTAATTATTAAAATAATCCTATAAATAACTTTTGTCCATTATTTAGTAAATAATAATACGTTATTAATGAGATATATTCTTATTTAATGCGATTATTATAAATTTAATGAATGTATTTGTAAGTGATATTTTATTTTTACATTTTTTACCGATGCTAACTTTATCACGACAGTGACATTATAGTGATTGGTGTTATTCTTTATATTTGAGTTAATGAAACAAATTTCTCTGTAAGTAAGTGAAGGACAGAGATCAAAAAACACAAGGAAATAGGCTTAGCTCACAGAGATACAATTCACCCAAAACTGAGGAAAGACATCACCATGAGTAAGCAAACAGTTGCAACCTATATTGCTAAAGTACTCCATAATGCAGGTGTAAAACGTATTTGGGGCGTGACAGGCGATTCTCTCAATGGATTAAGTGATAGCTTGCGAAAGATGGGAACGATTGAGTGGATGGGAACCCGCCATGAAGAAGTGGCCGCATTTGCTGCAGGCGCAGAAGCCGCAGTCAATGGAGAATTGGCGGTTTGTGCGGGCTCTTGTGGACCGGGAAATTTACATCTTATCAATGGACTTTTTGATTGCCATCGTAATCATGTTCCTGTGCTAGCCATTGCTGCGCATATTCCTTCTGCTGAAATTGGTAGCAATTACTTTCAGGAAACTCATCCTCAAGAGCTTTTCCGTGAATGCAGTCATTATTGTGAATTAGTCTCAAACCCAGAGCAGATCCCGCAAATTCTCGCTATCGCTATGCGAACCGCGATTTTGAGAAAAGGGGTAGCGGTTGTGGTTTTACCGGGAGATGTTGCGCTAAAACCGGCTCCAGAAGATGCACATGAAAATTGGTATCCGTTGCAGTTTCCACTGGTTATGCCTAATCGTTTTGAAATCGAAAAATTATCTGATGCACTGAATAACGCAAAAAATATTACTTTAATGTGTGGTGCAGGGTGCGCTCAGGCACACGATGAAGTGATTAAATTGGCTCAAACTTTAAAAGCACCTGTTGTACATGCATTACGAGGCAAAGAGCACATTGAATGGAAAAATCCGTACAGTGTAGGAATGACAGGATTAATTGGTTTTTCATCAGGTTATCATGCGATGGAAAATGCAGATACACTGGTGCTATTAGGAACACAATTTCCTTATCGTGCGTTTTATCCATCAAAAGCCAATATTATTCAAATCGATATTAATCCAAGCAGCCTCGGTTCACATTGTCATGTCGATATGGCAATGATTGGTGATATTAAAGCAACACTAAATGCGATACAGCCTCGTTTAAAAGAGAAAACAGATACCTCTCACCTTGATGCCTCGTTGAAACATTACGCAAAAGCACGACAAGATTTGGATGCACTTGCACAACCAAGTGAACGAGAACTTATTCATCCACAATATCTAGCACGCAAATTGAGTGAGTTGGCAAATGATGATGCCATTTTTACCTGTGATGTCGGAACACCAACAGTGTGGGCGGCTCGTTATGTAGGAATGAATGGAAAACGCCGTTTGCTGGGCTCGTTTAATCATGGCTCTATGGCAAATGCGATGGCTCAAGCTATTGGTGCACAAGCATTAGATAGAAAACGCCAAGTTGTTGCAATGTGTGGTGATGGTGGATTCACCATGTTAATGGGCGATTTTATCTCGTTAGCGCAAATGAATTTGCCAGTGAAAGTGATTATTTTTAATAACAGCGTATTAGGTTTTGTGGCGATGGAGATGAAAGCTGGTGGTTATTTAACTGATGGAACAGATTTGCATAACCCTGATTTTGCTGCCATTGCTAATGCATCTGGTATCAAAGGTATTCGCGTTGAAAAAGGTGAAGATCTGGATAAGGCACTGAAAGAGGCTTTTGAACATGATGGCCCCGTGATTGTGGATGTGGTAACTGCAAAACAAGAGCTTTCTATGCCTCCTGAAATTAAGTTTGAACAGGCAAAAGGTTTTAGCTTGTATATGATGAAAGCGATTATTAATGGTCGAGGTGATGAAATTGTTCAACTAGCCAAAACTAATTGGTTACGCTAATCGCCTACCCGTAACTCGAATTATTTAGAGTATTAATTGAAGATAAAAACCCTATCAACTGGGGTCAGTTCATAAGCCGATAGGGTTTTTTATTATTGCGTTTTTTCTGTTAAACAGAAGTTTTCAATTAATTGTCCCATCAATTCACGAGTTGGTTCAATAAATGCCATATCAATAAATTCATCAGGCTGGTGGGCTTGTTCAATTGAACCTGGGCCTAATACTAAGGTAGGACAGAGATCTTGAATAAATGGCGCTTCAGTACAGTAGTTCACTGTTTGTGCTTTCTCACCTAATAACTTTTCAATGACTGCAACCATTTTATGATCGGTCGGGCACTCATAACCGGGAATAGGATCATGTAGCGCTTCAACATTTAAGCGACCCGGCCAACGTGCTTTTACGGGCGCTAATGTTTCGTGTAGTAAATCATCTAAATCTTGCAATGTAAGCCCGGGCAATGGGCGAATATCCATATGTAATTCACAGCAAGCACAAATCCGATTTGCTGCATCACCACCATTAATATAACCAAAGTTCATGGTCGGATAAGGGATAACAAATGCAGGGTTGTTATAGCGTGTTTTTAGCGTATCGCGCAGTGTACTAAGGTGAGTAATGGATTCATGCATTAGCTCAATCGCATTCACCCCTTTTTCTGGATCGCTAGAATGTCCTGATTGCCCTGTAATGCGTATTGCATTTGATAAATGCCCTTTATGAGCACGAATCGGCTTTAGGGATGTTGGTTCGCCAATAATGGCAAAATCAGGGCGGATTGTTGTATTGGCGGCAAAATAACGTGCACCTGCCATAGAGGTTTCTTCATCTGCCGTGGCGAGAATATAAAGAGGGTGAGTTAACGTGTTAGTATCTACATCTCGTAATGCATCAAGAATAAAAGCAAAAAAGCCTTTCATATCTGCAGTGCCTAAGCCGTATAACTTATTTTCTTTTTCTGTCAGTGTAAAAGGATCTTGTGTCCAACGACCTTCATCAAATGGCACCGTGTCAGTATGACCACAGAGTAATAACCCGCCTTTTCCTGTTCCTAATGTTGCTAAAAGGTTAAATTTTCCTCGAGTTTCAGGTACAGGTTGAATTTCAATTGAAAAACCTAATGTTTCCAACCAATTAGCAAGCAAATTAATCAGCGATTCGTTGCTTTGATCGTTCTTAGCATCTGTAGCACTGATAGAGGGCGTTGCAATTAATTGACGATAAATCTCAATAAATGTAGGTAATTTAATATTCACTGTTGACAGCCTTTCTTCATAATAGTATCAATATTCATGCACTTTTTTTGAATAAAAATACATTAATCGGTTTGTGTTCATAGTACAAGGTAAGAATGACATGTTAAATACTCTGATTGTAGGAGCAAGTGGTTACACTGGCGCTGAATTAGCCGCCTATCTTCAGCAGCATCCTCATGTGAATTTGAGCAGACTGATGGTATCAGCTCAAAGTGCAGATGCAGGAAAACGCTTTTCTGAACTTCATCCTCAATATCGTGGCTTAGTGGATCTCCCTTTAGAGCCAATGGTTGATGTTGTTAAAGCGGCTGAAAATATTGATATCGTTTTTTTAGCAACAGCCCATGAGGTCAGCCATGATATTGCCCCGATTTTTTTAGAGCAAGGTTGTGTGGTGTTCGACTTATCGGGTGCCTATCGAGTACAAAACAAGCATTTTTATCAACAATACTATGGATTCGAGCATAAGAATACAGATTGGTTATCACAGGCAGTGTATGGATTAGCTGAATGGAATGCTGACATTATCAGTCAGGCGCAATTAATTGCTGTGCCGGGTTGTTATCCAACGGTATCTCAGTTGTCATTAAAACCCTTAGTGGAAGCGGGACTGTTAGATACCGCGCAATGGCCAGTCATTAATGCCACCAGCGGTGTAAGTGGTGCGGGTAGAAAAGCCTCTTTAACCAGCAGTTTTTGTGAAGTGAGTTTGCAACCTTACGGTGTGTTTACTCATCGTCATCAACCTGAGATTGCAACACATCTGGGCATTGATGTGATTTTCACCCCCCACTTAGGCAATTTTGCCAGAGGGATCTTAGCCACTATCACCTGTAAGTTAAAAGCAGGCGTGACACAAGAGAAAATCAGACAAGTCTTTGATGAAGCTTATCAAGACAAGCCATTAGTGCGTGTTTATGACAAAGGATTACCTGCATTAAAAGCCGTGGTAGGAACTGCATTTTGTGATATCGGGTTTGCTCAACAAGGCGAACATCTGATTGTAGTAGGTGTTGAAGATAACTTGTTAAAAGGGGCCGCAGCGCAGGCGGTGCAATGTATGAATATTCGGTTTGGTTTCGCTGAAACCGAATCACTTATTTAAATAATGAGTAGGGAAGTTTCATGGAACCATTAATTATCAAACTGGGTGGTGTACTCCTTGATAACGAAGAAGCGCTAACACGTTTTTTCACCGCATTACAACAATATCGTTCAACACACTCTCGCCCTTTGGTCATCGTACATGGTGGTGGCTGTTTGGTGGATGAATTGATGGGTAAATTGCAATTACCTGTCGTGAAAAAGCAAGGCCTGCGTGTTACACCCGCTGATCAGATAGATATCATCACAGGAGCATTGGCCGGAAGTGCCAATAAAACCTTGTTATCGTGGGCAAC
This sequence comes from Proteus sp. G2669, assembly GCF_009915245.1. NCBI lineage: Bacteria > Pseudomonadati > Pseudomonadota > Gammaproteobacteria > Enterobacterales > Morganellaceae > Proteus > Proteus sp. G2669. Next base: position 185,379 of record NZ_JAABLX010000012.1, read on the forward strand.
TCAGTTTGGGCTTAATGGGGTGGGGCTTTCTTTGGGTGATGGGCAATTAGCAAAAGTCACTCAAATTAATGAAGAGTTAGGCCATGTAGGAAATGCAACTCCCGGCTCTCCAGATTTACTTAATTTATTACTGGGGGCAGGCTATCTACCTATTATCAGCTCTATCGGTATGACTGAGAAAGGTGAGCTGATGAATGTCAATGCAGACCAAGCTGCAACCGCTATCGCAGAAACATTGGGTGCTGATTTAGTGTTGCTTTCAGATGTTAGTGGCATTTTAGATGGTAAAGGTCAAAAGATAGCAGAGATGTCAGCCGAAAAAGCACAGACATTAATTGATCAAGGCATTATCACTGACGGCATGATTGTGAAAGTAAATGCAGCGTTAGAAGCGGCTAAAACACTTGGTAGACCCGTTGAAATTGCCAGTTGGCGCCATGCTGAAAAACTAACCGCACTGTTTAATGGTGTTGCAGTAGGCACCCGTATTTTAGCTTAAAAATGACTCTATAAATCTTATCACTATTTGATAGTTGGCTGAATTTAAACAAATTAGGAATTGAAGGTTATCACTATGACTAAAGGTATTAAGAAAATCGTACTAGCGTACTCAGGCGGATTAGATACTTCGGCGATCATTCCTTGGTTAAAAGAGCATTACGATAACTGTGAAGTTGTTGCTTTTGTTGCTGATGTTGGGCAAAGCCGTGATGATTTAGTTGGCGTAGAACAGAAAGCGTTAGCGTCAGGAGCATCTGAGTGTTACGTCGTTGATTTACGTGAAGAGTTTATCAAAGACTATGTTTATCCTGTGTTAAAAACCGGTGCTTTATATGAAGGTAGCTATTTATTAGGTACTTCAATGGCACGTCCAGTTATTGCTAAAGCTCAGGTAGAATTGGCATTAAAATTAGGTGCTGATGCTGTTGCTCATGGCGCAACGGGTAAAGGTAACGATCAGGTTCGTTTTGAAAGCACCTATGCAGCTCTTGCTCCGCAACTAAAAGTCGTCGCGCCTTGGAGAGAGTGGGATTTACGTTCTCGTGAAGCACTGCTGGATTATCTGAAAATCCGTAATATTCCCACTACGGCTACACTTGAGAAAATTTATAGCCGCGATGAAAACGCATGGCATATCTCAACGGAAGGTGGTGTATTAGAAAGCCCATGGAATGCATCAAATGAAGATTGTTGGGCATGGACTGTCGATCCTAAGAAAGCACCAGAAACACCAGAATTAGTCACTGTTACAGTTAAAGCGGGTGAAGTTGTCGCGGTAAACGGTAAAACACAATCACCTTTTGAGTGTTTAGATACATTAAATACATTAGGTGTTAAGCACGGTATCGGACGTATTGATATTGTTGAAAACCGTTTAGTGGGAATGAAATCTCGTGGCTGCTATGAAACTCCAGGGGGCACTATCATGATGGCTGCTCTGCGTGGTGTTGAGCAACTAGTTCTTGATAGGGATGCGTTTAAATGGCGTCAACAACTCGGTTTAGAGATGTCGTATGTAGCCTATGACGGTCGTTGGTTTACGCCAATCCGTGCTTCATTACAAGCGGCTGCGGAATCGCTGGCAAAAGATGTGAATGGCGAAGTGGTTTTAGAGCTTTATAAAGGCCATGTGAATGCCATTCAGAAAAAATCAGAAAATAGCCTGTACTCTGAGGAATTTGCAACCTTTGGTGAAGATGAAGTTTACGATCACAGTCATGCTGAAGGTTTTATCCGTTTGTATTCCCTGCCATCACGTATTCGTGCACTGAGCAAGAAATAACGTAAGGCAATAGAGTGGTGCTAACAAGCATCACTCTTACTCTCTTTTATTACACAGAATAAATACAGGAAGCGATTATGGCACTCTGGGGTGGACGTTTTAGTCAGGAAGCTGATCAACGGTTTAAACAATTCAATGATTCACTGCGGTTTGATTTTCGACTGGCACAACAGGATATCTTTGGCTCAGTAGCTTGGTCTAAAGCGTTAGTCACAGTGGGTGTATTATCGCAAGATGAACAAGCTCAACTTGAGCAAGCTTTAAATGAATTATCAGAAGAAGTAACAGCAAACCCACAATCTATTTTACAAAGTGATGCAGAAGATATTCATAGTTGGGTTGAAAGTAAGCTTATTGCCAAAGTCGGTGATTTAGGTAAAAAATTACATACAGGTCGTAGCCGTAATGATCAGGTCGCAACAGACTTAAAACTATGGTGCAAAGAAGAGGTCATTCATCTTCGCCAAGCGATTGTTGAGCTACAAAAAGCTTTAGTTATTACCGCAGAACAAAATCAAAATGCAGTGATGCCGGGTTATACCCATTTACAACGCGCTCAACCAGTAACATTCGCACACTGGTGTTTGGCCTACAATGAAATGTTAGCCAGAGATGAAAGCCGTTTAGCTGATGCTTTGAAACGTTTGGATATCAGTCCGTTGGGATGCGGTGCATTAGCAGGCACAGCTTATGATATCGATCGTGAACAATTAGCGGGATGGTTAGGTTTTGCGAGTGCAACTAACAATAGTCTAGACAGTGTATCTGACCGTGATCATGTATTGGAGCTATTATCTTGCGCATCTATTGGGATGGTGCATTTATCTCGTTTTGCAGAAGATCTTATTTTCTTTAATAGTGGTGAAGCGGGCTTTATTGAATTATCAGACAAAGTGACCTCAGGCTCATCGTTAATGCCTCAAAAGAAAAATCCAGATGCACTTGAGCTTATCCGTGGAAAATGTGGACGAGTACAAGGTGCATTAACGGGCATGATGATGACCTTAAAAGGTCTGCCTTTAGCTTACAATAAAGATATGCAAGAGGATAAAGAAGGGCTGTTTGACGCTATTGATACATGGTCTGATTGTTTGCATATGGCAACATTAGTTCTTGATGGCATTCAAATTCGTCGTTCTCGCTGTGAAGAAGCCGCTAAACAAGGTTATGCTAATGCTACTGAACTGGCAGATTATCTTGTTGCTAAAGGCGTGCCATTTCGTGAAGCGCACCATATTGTGGGTGAAGTGGTTGTTTGTGCCATTGAGCAAGGTAAAGCAATTGAAGAACTTCCTCTTTCTGAATTACAGATGTTTAACGATAAAATCATGATTGATGTGTATGATATTTTATCACTTCAATCATGTTTAGATAAACGTCTTGCAAAAGGGGGCGTTTCTCAAAAACAGGTCGCTTGTGCGATAGAAAAAGCAAAAGAAACACTCAGTATGGATAAATAAAAAAAGAGTTTATTTAAGACAACTTACTGTTATTCCATAAGAACAGGGTATTTATTGCCCTGTTTTTTTATTTTGAATTGCCGATAATATCTATGCTCATCTTGAATTCTTTAGAATATGAAGTAATTAGATTTATTTATTAAGAAAATATCAAAAAAGAGAGACAGAATAACATTCGACTGATAGAAAAATTTATCAGTTACTATATTATCTATAGACATTAACTATCAGCAATAAATGTGGGATCTGCAATGAATATCCGTGACTTGGAATATCTGGTGGCTCTAGCTGAGCATAAACATTTTCGTCGTGCGGCAGATTCTTGCCATGTGAGTCAGCCAACATTAAGTGGTCAAATTCGTAAGCTTGAAGATGAATTGGGTGTAATGTTGCTTGAACGAACTAGCCGTAAGGTTCTGTTTACGCAACAAGGTTTGTTGCTGGTGGATCAAGCGAAAACTGTTCTACGTGAAGTCAAAGTGCTACAAGAAATGGCTTCATTGCAAGGCGAAAGTATGGCAGGGCCTTTACATATCGGGCTGATCCCTACTGTCGGTCCTTATTTGTTGCCTCATATTATCCCTGAGTTACATAAAAACTATCCTAAGTTAGAGATGTACCTTCATGAAGCACAAACTCATAGCTTATTAGCTCAATTAGATAGTGGAAAGCTTGATTGTGTAATTTTAGCAATGGTTAAAGAGAGTGCGCCGTTTATTGAAGTTCCTTTATTTGAAGAGCCAATGAAATTAGCGATTTATGAAGGGCATCCGTGGCATGAACGTGAGTCTGTGCCAATGGGCGACTTAGCGGGACAACGTTTATTGATGCTAGAAGATGGGCACTGTTTACGGGATCAAGCGTTAGGATTCTGCTTTCAAGCGGGCGCAAAAGAAGATACTCATTTTAGAGCAACGAGTTTAGAGACATTACGTAATATGGTCGCTGCTGGTAGTGGAATAACCCTATTACCTGATTTATCAGTACCTCAAGAGCAAAAACGTGATGGAGTTTGTTACTTAGAATGTACAGATCCAAATCCATCACGTTCTATTATCTTAGTCTATCGTCCCGGATCGCCTTTGCGTAATCGTTATGAGCAGTTAGCAGAGACAATCCGTGAACATATGACCGCATTTTATGCAGAAAAACAAAACGCATTAAAATAAGCGGTTTAAACCATTAAGTGCAGCAACACGATAGGCTTCTGCCATTGTTGGATAGTTGAAGGTCGTATTAACGAAATATTCGATAGTATTACCTTCACCTTTTTGTTCCATAATCGCTTGGCCGATATGAATAATTTCTGCAGCACGTTCACCGAAGCAGTGAATACCTAAAATTTGCTTGGTTTCACGGTGGAAGAGAATTTTTAAACTCCCCACATTCATACCTGCTATTTGTGCTCTTGCCAGATGTTTAAACTGAGAACGACCCACTTCATAAGGGATCTTCATTGCAGTGAGTTGTTGCTCTGTTTTACCTACAGAACTAATTTCAGGAATGGTGTAGATCCCAGTTGGAATATCTTCAATCAAGTGTGTTTCTGATTTTCCCGTTGTGATTGCCAAAGCCGCAATACGACCTTGATCATAAGCTGCTGAAGCTAGACTTGGATAACCAATGACATCACCTACAGCATAAATGTGTTCACAACTGGTTTGGTAGTGGGCATTAACAGAAACGAGTCCACGACTATCGGTTTTAATACCGACGTTTTCTAAGCCTAGAGTGTCTGTATTTCCTGTTCGGCCGTTTGCGTAGAGTAGGCAATCTGCTTTGACTTTTTTACCTGATTTTAGGTGAACAATAACACCATCATCGACACCTTCAATGCTTTCGTATTCTTCATTATGACGAATAACAATACCGTTATTCCAGAAGTGATAAGAAAGTGCATCAGACATCTCTTGATCAAGGAAAGACAATAGGTGATCACGAGTATTGATTAAGTCTACTTTTACTCTTAATCCTCTAAAGATAGAGGCATATTCACAACCAATGACACCTGCGCCATAAATAATGACATGGTGAGGCTCATGCTCTAAATCGAGAATAGTGTCACTGTTATAAATACGAGAATGAGAGAAATCGACATCCGGTGGGCAATAAGGGCGAGAGCCCGTTGCAATAATAAAGCTATCAGCAGAGAGAATATCGCAAGTACCATCAGGGTAACGTACGCTGATCCTGTGTTCGTCAATAAATGCCGCTTCACCCGAATACATTGTACAGTTATTGCGTTCGTAGAAACCTTGACGCATTTTAGTCTGCTGACTAATCACGGTGCTGGCTTGACGAAGTATTTGAGAAAAAGAGGAGTTAATAAGACGAGATTGGTCGCTATAAAGTGGGTTTTGATTAAACTCGATAATGCGACTTACTGCATGGCGTAGGGCTTTGGAGGGAATAGTACCCCAATGCGTACAGCCACCACCAACTTTGTTATAACGTTCTATAACTGCGACGCGTTTTCCTTGTTTAACAAGCCCCATGGCCGCGCCTTCACCGCCAGGACCTGAACCGATAACAATGGCATCGAAATGAGAATGTTGCATAGGAAGAGACCTGTTTTATACAAACCGACAACGCTATATTAACATTAGAATGAATAATAGCCCAATTGACATTAAGGGCATTAGTCACACTTTGTTGAGTTTTTATGAGAATGTGTCTTTAGAGATGATTGTACGCACTGCTTTTTTAACAAAGTTTGATATATTGAGCATAAACCAAATTAGGATTATCAGGATTTCTGTGAGTAATAATATTGGCATCAGAGCTAAACAAAAAGAAAAAACCCGTCGCTCTTTAATTGAAGCTGCTTTTAGCCAACTGAGTGCTGAGCGTAGCTTTACTAGCTTAAGCTTACGAGAAGTGGCTAGAGAAGCTGGTATTGCGCCTACTTCATTTTATCGTCATTTTAAAGATGTGGATGAGCTTGGGCTGACAATGGTTGATGAAAGTGGATTGATGTTACGTCAATTAATGCGACAAGCACGTCAACGCATTGCGAAAGGTGGCAGTGTTATCAGAACATCAGTAGCTACTTTTATGGAATTCATTGGTAATAACCCTAATGCGTTTCGATTATTATTACGTGAACGTTCTGGGACTTCAGCAGAATTTCGTGCCGCAGTCGCACGAGAGATCCAACATTTTATTGCAGAACTGGCAGACTACCTTGAGCAAGAAAGTCATATGCCACGTTATTTTACAGAAATGCAATCTGAAGCAATGGTCACTATTGTATTTAGTGCAGGCGCAGAAGCACTGGATATTGATATTGAAAAGCGTCAACAATTAGAAGAAAGATTAGTTTTACAACTGCGTATGATTGCTAAAGGTGCTTATTATTGGTATCGACGTGAGCAAGAGACGCAAACACCTCTACAAGATAACCCAGAAATAAAGAAAAAAACGCATCAGAAAGGAGACAAATGATGGAACAAAATCGCTGTGAAAAAAGCACGCTATTACTTGCCACAGTCATTGGTGTCGCTTTACATGGTACTTATTCGAGTTTTTTTAATTCATTTATTGAGACGTGGTCAGTTTTCCCACTAATCAGTTTAATCTTGGCAGTTTACTGTTTATATCAGCGTTATTTAAATCAACCTATGACCGATGGTATGCCTAAGCTGATTTTTTCATTCTTTTTACTAGGCTTATTCGGTTATAACGCTTACACCAGAACCGTTAACCCTGAATGGGGTTCAAACTTTTTCTCTTCTGTTTGTATTGTTATTGTTGCGTTGTGGATTTATCGTCAATTTAAACAGCGCCAACGCTTACGCCTACAGGCTGAAGAAGCTGAAAGAGCATCACAAGCAGAACAGTACTAGTCTGTACTTATCTCTTTGTTGTAAACACAGCGAAATTTTGACACCAGCAAGTTATCTTGCTGGTGTTTTTGTTTTTATTCGCGTTATTAAAGGATTTTTTACTCTAAGAAGAGAAATAAGCAGTTATCTTTTTTCTAATAACACACCACATTCCATATGATGGGTGTATGGAAATTGATCGAATAAAGCTAATTTGCTGATTTTATGTGTTTTTATTAGGGTTTCTAAATTTTGACACAATGTTTCTGGGTTACAAGAAATGTATAAAATACTAGGGTAAGTTTTAACCAGCTCTACAGTTTTCTCATCTAAACCACTACGAGGTGGATCGACAAAAATGGTTTCACATTGATAATCTTTTAAATCAATCCCTTCAAGACGTTTAAATTCTCTTACCCCATTCATTGCTTGTGTAAAATCTTCCGCAGACATACGAATAATTTTTACATTATCAATGTGGTTCATTGCTATGTTGTATTGCGCCGCATGAACAGATGGCTTTGCAATTTCTGTTGCCAGCACTCGCTCAAAATTACGTGCAAGCGCTAATGAAAAGTTGCCATTACCGCAATACAATTCAAGCAGATCACCTTTCGCGTTTTCTGTTGCCTTTAATGCCCATTCCAACATTTTAATATTGACCTGAGCATTAGGTTGCGTGAAGCTATTTTCAACTTGGCGATAAATCATCTCTTTACCCGCGACAGGTAACACTTCATCAATAAAATCGTTATCGAGCATAATTTTTGTTTTATATGCACGACCGATTAACTGTACATCAAAGCCTTGGACAATTAAGGTCTGGCGTAATGCTTGCGCTTCTTGTTGCCAAGTTTCATCAATTTTTTTGTGATACAGCAAAGAGACAATAATTTTATTACTCAACGTAGAAAGATAATCAATCTGAAATAGTTTCTTTCTAAGTGTTGGCTTATCTTTTATTTCTGCCAACAAAGCAACCATCATTTTATTAATAAGCTGGCTGGCTACGGGAAATTGGTCAACACGAATACGCTGCTTAGTCTCTTGGTCAAACATAATATGATAGAGAGAATCTTCTTCATGCCAGATACGGAATTCCGCACGCATACGATAATGCTGTTCTGGTGATGAAAAAACCTCTGCATCAGGCGCATTAAAAGGAGCCATCATCGTTTGTAGACGTTGTGTTTTTTCATTCAGTTGAGACTGATATGTTTGCGTTGGTAATGAATTCTGCATGGTATCTCGCCTTTTTTTGGCAGTAATAAAGTTAAGCGAGCGAAATTGTAGAGATCCTCATGAAGATGTCCAGTATTCTTCATGTTCAATTTCTGGACTCAGTGGAGTTGAAATCGTAGCATAGTTGTTCGGCCTCCTTATAGGAGTGAAAAGGGAATCTGGTGCAAAGCCAGAACTGACGCGCAGCGGTAATAGGATCAAGGATAATAAAAGACACTGCAAAGCACCCATATAAGTGCGGTGGGAAGTCATTATCTTAAATACACAAAATTGTTTATTTAACCTAGAGTCCGAAGACCTGCCGAAGACCTGTCGCATCTTAAATTAAATACGCGCTTTATTTAATTTTGGCGGCATCCTGCTACTTATTCTGTTGGATGCAGATTTTCATGAATAATAAAAAAGTTTTCTTTATTTCAAGTATAGCTTCGAGTGTGGCTTTGAGTGTAATGGTGAGCAGTTTTGGTGCGTTTGCTAATAACAGCGATACATTAAGTGTGACAGCAAACCGCTTTCAAGAGCCGAACTCTTCTATTTTAGCACCTATCACCGTTGTTGAACGTGAACAGATTGATCGCTGGCAGAGTAATAGTGTGATTGATGTATTACGCAGAATGCCGGGTATTGATGTGGGGCAAAATGGTGGAATAGGGCAGATGAGTTCTATTTATGTACGTGGCACTGAATCTCGACATGTACTGATCTTAGTGGATGGTGTGCGTTTAAATCAGGCTAATGTGTCTGGTAGCTCTGATATTAGCCAAATTCCCCTTTCTCTTGTTCAACGTATTGAATATATAAGAGGGCCTCGTTCTTCTGTTTATGGTTCAGATGCAATTGGCGGAGTGATTAATATCCTGACAGAAAGAAAAACGGAAGGAGGAACGCTTAATGCCACAATGGGTTCTCATGGTTATCAAGAATATGATGGCTCTGTAAAACAGAAAGTTGGAGATAGAACGACATTAACAGCGGCGGGCAGTTATCTCTATACCAAAGGCTATGATGTAGAAGCCAATGGGAATACCGGTGGGCATCCACAACCTGATCGCGATGGATTTATGAACAAATCGTTGTGGTTAGGGGTTAATCACGATATTAACGATGACGTTTCTTTATATGCACGCGCTTATGGTTTTGATAATCGCACCGCTTATGATGCTTATTATGACAGTGGTAACGATATCTTAACGGATACAAGAGCACTATTTAGCCGTACCTATGATGGCGGAGTGAAGTTCCATCGTGATAACTACTCTTCTTCTTTCAATACCAGCTATAACTACACCAAAGATTATGACTATGATCCACGTTATGGTCGCTATGGTAAAGGAAGTCGTTTTACTAACTCTGAACAATATAACGTGCAGTGGGGTAATCACCTTTTATTAGAAAATGGCAGTATCGGTGGAGGTGTTGATTGGCAACGCCAATCTATTAAAGCAGGCTCTAGTGGATTTCCTAATAAAGAACACTTCGACAATACCGGCTTATATCTAACAGGACAGCAAAAGTTAGGCGAGATTATCGCTGAAGCTTCAGTGCGTTCAGATAAACACTCTGAATATGGTTGGCATACCACTTGGCAAACTAACTTAGGTTGGGAATTTGTCGATGGCTATCGTGTGATTGGTGGTTATGGTACGGCATTTAAAGCACCAACACTGATGCAACTTTATAGTGAATGGGGAAGTAATCCAAACTTACAACCCGAAAAGAGTAAACAGTGGGAAGGGGGCTTTGAAGGATTAACAGGGCCTTTAGAGTGGCGATTAACTGCATATCGTAATGATGTTGATTCGTTGATCCAAAGTGAATCGAACTACCCATATCGTAATTACAATGTTGGAAAGGCATTAATTAAAGGCGTGGAATTTACAGGGGAAATGGATACGTGGATTTTTCATCATACCTTTAACCTTCAATATATAGATGCAAGAAATAAAGAAACACATCAACGTCTTGATCGTCGCGCTCGTCAACAGTTGAAATATCAACTTGATTGGCAAGTTGAGAAACTCGATATGGGAGTGACTTACCAATATATCGGTCAGCGTACAGATAAAGATTACGGCACGTATGAGAATGTTTCTTTAGGTGGAGTGAGTATTTGGGACTTAACTGCGTCATATCCTATTACATCACATCTCTCAATTCGTGGTAGAATAGCCAACCTGTTTGATAAAGATTATGAGACAGCTTATGGCTATCGCACGCCAGGACGTGAATACTTCCTCACAGGAAGCTACAACTTCTGATGCACAACTTACCGCTAACCCTACTGTATTAGTTTTTGATTCAGGGGTTGGCGGTTTATCTGTTTATCGAGAGATCCGTGAAAAATTACCGGATGCTCACTATATCTATGTTTTTGATAATGAAGCTTTCCCTTATGGTGAAAAATCACAGGAATTCATTATTGACCGTGTTGTTCATATCATTAGCGCGGTTGCTGAGAAGCACTTTCTCGCAGCAATTGTTATTGCCTGTAATACCGCTAGTACTGTAAGCCTTCCGGCTTTACGTGCAAAGTTTACTGATATTCCTATTGTGGGAGTTGTTCCTGCTATTAAGCCCGCTGCTAAATTAACATGTAATGGGGTGGTTGGATTATTAGCGACAAGAGCAACAGTTAAACGTCCTTATACCCATGAATTGATAGAGCGCTTTGCAACTGATTGCAAAGTTCACTCTTTAGGTTCAGCCGAGCTGGTGGAACTAGCAGAAAGAAAACTTCATGGTGAAGAAGTTTCTCTAGATGAGCTTCGTAAAATTCTTACACCTTGGCTAAAAATGAAAGAGCCACCAGATACGGTAGTATTAGGTTGTACTCATTTCCCTTTATTAGCAGACGAGCTTCTTTCTGTTTTACCTGATGGCACACGAATTATCGATTCTGGGGCTGCAATTGCACGAAGAACTGCGTGGTTGGTCGTAAATCAAGCGAAAATAAAAGGTTCAAATGAAATTAGTTTCGCTTATTGTCTAAAAGAAGATGAGAATAGCGAATTGCTAAAACCTGTTTTAGCAAGTTTTGGCTTTGAATCGCTCAGAAAACTGGCGCTTTAAGTGAAATTTGGTGGAAAATTCAACGGTCAGTAAAAAAACTCAAAAAAAGTGTTGCCAGCTTCACAAAACTCCCTATAATGCGCCCTCGTTGTCACGGCAAACCACGCTAAGTGAGTTAGCCGAGAGAACAAAGAAAAAAAGTGAAAAGCCTTGAAAATAAACGCTTGACACTGAATGAGGAAGATGTAGAATGCACCTCCTCGCAACAACGCGGAAGACCGGAAACGGCAGCGAATGTTGCACTGCTCTTTAACAAATTATCAGACAATCTGTGTGGGCACTCGCAGAGACGATATCTTCTAAAATATTAGATGTATCAAGTCTTGAAGAGTGAACAACAAAAGTAAATTCATTTATGAATAGCTAAGTTTTCGATTTCTTTGAGCATCAAACACTTTTAATTGAAGAGTTTGATCATGGCTCAGATTGAACGCTGGCGGCAGGCCTAACACATGCAAGTCGAGCGGTAACAGGAGAAAGCTTGCTTTCTTGCTGACGAGCGGCGGACGGGTGAGTAATGTATGGGGATCTGCCCGATAGAGGGGGATAACTACTGGAAACGGTGGCTAATACCGCATGACGTCTACGGACCAAAGCAGGGGCTCTTCGGACCTTGCGCTATCGGATGAACCCATATGGGATTAGCTAGTAGGTGAGGTAATGGCTCACCTAGGCGACGATCTCTAGCTGGTCTGAGAGGATGATCAGCCACACTGGGACTGAGACACGGCCCAGACTCCTACG